>NZ_JBCNTJ010000014.1:0-185305 GCF_039581215.1 Pseudomonas halotolerans | reverse complement strand
GATCAGTTCATACATGTGCGACTGATCCACCGCATTCGCGAGCAAGCCCGCTCCCACAGGTTTTCATTGGGTCAGGAGAGGGTGGGCAAGCCGAAAAATGCGCGGGCACAGGCGGTGCTATGGGCGGCCAGGTCTTCCTGGCTTTCTCCCCGGTGCAAGGCGACTTCGCGCAACGTTTCCGTCAGGTAGGCCGGTTCGTTGCGACCATTCTTGGGTTTTGGGCGCAGCGTGCGAGGCAACAGGTACGGTGCATCGCTTTCAAGCATCAAGCGCGCCCGGGGAATGTCCCGCACCAAGGGATGCAGATGTGTCCCTCGGCGCTCATCGCAGATCCAGCCTGTGATGCCTATGTGCAAGTCCAGGTCGAGATAATTGAACAGGGCCTTTTTTTCACCGGTAAAGCAGTGCACCACCGCCGCAGGCAATTGGTCGCGAAAATCCCGCAGGATTTCCAGCAGTCGCTGATCGGCATCACGTTCGTGAAGGAAGACCGGCAATTGCAGTTCAACCGCCAGGGCGAGGTGTTCTTCCAGGACTTTTTCCTGCTGCGGGCGCGGGGAGAAATCCCGGTTGAAATCCAGCCCGCATTCACCCACTGCGCGGACGCGGTCTTGTTTCAGCAGGTCTTTGAGATGCCGGGCGCTATCGGCGGTCCAGTCGCTGGCGCTGTGAGGGTGAATACCGGCGGTGGAAAACAGCCGCTCCCCAGTGTCATCGAGGCGCTGGCACAGCTCAAACGCCTGCTCACTGCCCTCGACACTGGTACCGGTCAGGACCAGTTGGCAGACACCGGCTGCATAGGCGCGCTCAAGGACAGCCTCGTGTTTGTCGGCAAAACTGGGGTTGGTCAGGTTGACGCCGATATCGATGAGTTGCATGGTGCTACCTCGACCCAAAGGCCGCAAAGCATATCAGAGCTGTAGATTTATAAGAAAAGCCAAGAACTACAACGAGTTGAGGCTGTCTGTTGAGGCCGCCGGACCGGTCGGGTTGGTATAAACGCCAGCACTGTGCCAGTCTCTCGCACTTTTCAGCGCCTCAGGTGCTCTGTTTCTGTCGACCCCAGCTTCGATATTTCAAGGCTGCGGGCGGCGGTATCCTTTCGGAGAGTGGATGACACGTCCCCAAGTGTTGCTGCTGCTGTGTTGTTCGCTGTTGCTGCCGATGCCGGCCGAGGCGCGGCTGCCCGGACCGGTACAGGTGGTAGCACCGACTACGGTGCGCGACCTCGCGCAAATCCGCAGCAGCCGGGTCCTGAGGGTATTGGTCAACCAGAGCCGCAACAGCTCTGGCGAGGTCAAGGGGCAACCCATTGGCGTCGAATACCATCGGTTACGTGCCTTCGAGCAATACCTCAACGGCCATGCCCGGGATGACCAGAAAATCACCCTCAAGATCATTCCCAAGGCCAAGGACCAACTGCTGGGCGCCTTGCAGCGCGGAGAGGGCGACCTGGTCGCGCCCGGCGAGTTGCTTGAGCCCCTGGCGGGGCAGGCGGTCAGCGCCAGCGATCCGATTCGCACCGACGTGCCGTTGCTCCTGGTGGGAGCCAAGGGCCAGCGACGCTACACACGTGTAGAGCAACTGTCGGGCAAAACCCTGGCCCTGCCCAACGGCAGTGCCGCAGGGGAGGCCCTGGGGCAGATCAACCAGAAGCTGGCGCTGCGTAAATTACCGCCGGTGAAGATCGAGTGGGTCGACCCGACCCTGGCGGTGGAGGATGTGCTGGAAATGGTTCAGGCCGGGATTTTCCACCTGACCATCGTCGAGCAGCCCATCGCCGAACGCTGGAGCAAAATCCTGCCCAAGCTGCGTTTCGACCGGCAGGTGCTCATTGGCGAACCGGCTGACGAGTATTGGTTTGTGCGCCGTGACGCCGCCATGCTGCGAGCGAACATTGATCGCTTCCTGACGACCTATAAGGCACCTTCCAACCAGGACGCCGCGTTTCTGCGCATTTATCGTCGCTTATACCGGGTTCACTATCCGCTGGCCCGTGCCAATCGCCAGCGTCTTGAGAAACTGCGCCCGGTGCTGCAAAAACATGCCACGGCCCAGGGTATGGATTGGCTTAACCTGGCGGCGTTGGCCTTCAAGGAATCCTCCCTGCAACCCCACGCCCGCAGCGGCAGTGGCCCGACCGGTCTGATGCAGATTACCCCGTCGGCAGCCCGGCGGGTCGGGGTCCACAACATCCAGAACCTGGACGCCAACGTGCAGGCCGGCGCCAAATACTTGGCCTTGATACGCCGCAAGTTTTTTGCCAGCCCCAAGCTCAACGAGCGCGAGCGCATGGCTTTCGTCCTGGCTGCCTACAACATGGGGCCTGAGCGGGTCCAAGGCATGCGGGCCGAGGCCAGGCGGCGGGGGCTCAATCCCAATCAGTGGTTCTTCCAGGTCGAACGCATCGCCATGGAGCAGGTGGGAATGGGCGCAGTAAGCTACGTTAATAGTGTGAACAAATACTATCTGGCGTTTGATCGTGAACGGAGGTCGCTGGAACCCAGGGAACAAAAGGTTGTTGTGCGTAAATGATCGAGTAAACTGATTGGTATCACGGATTTTTTCCGCTTTTATCATGCATTTTGTTGATTAATATAGCGGCCAACCCACTTATCCCAAGGAATGAACCTCATGAGCACTTTCATCAACAACGTTCTGTTTACCCGAGCTGGCTATGGCCTGACTGTCTTGCGCATTGTTGTCGGGATCATCTTCGCTGCACACGGCGCACAGAAACTCTTCGGCCTGTTTGGTGGCTACGGCCTGACGGGAACGGCGCAGTGGATGGAAAGCATCGGCCTGACGCCGGGTTACCTGATGGCGACACTGGCGGGCGGCACCGAGTTTTTCGCCGGGCTGGCCTTGATCATCGGCCTGCTGGCCCGTCCAGCGGCGTTGGGACTGGCCTTCCTGTCCCTGGTGGCGATTTTCTCCGTGCACATTGGCAACGGTCTGTTCATGGCCAACAACGGCTATGAGTTTGCCCTGGCTTTGCTGGCAGGCAGCGTTGCGGTGCTGATCGAGGGTGCGGGCAAGCTGTCGGTCGACCAGGCCATCGCTCGCTGATTGCCCACCTGAATCATTGAAGGCCCGTCTGGAACGGGCCTTTTTTGTGCGCGCAGATTCTTGACACTGGCCGGTCAGCTTCTCTAGGATGCCGCTCATGCGCCGATTTAAACAGCTACTTGCGGGGCGCCAGGTGACTCATTCAGTCACCGATAGAAGCCGGTAACCCACGGTTTCGAAATACCGCTAAAGCGCTGGTTCGGTGTTGCCTCTCACCTGCCATGCAGACTTTTGAGGCAGAGACACGACACGATGAACGCACCCAGCCCCCTTGTACGTCTTGCGCCGATCACGGCGAACCTGCTGCAACGCAATCCAAAAATCCTTCTCGGCGGTACTCACCAGCCAACGCTATTGCGCTATCTCGACGGCTGGCCCCGACGCAACCACGGGCCTGCGGCGTTCCTTATTCAGTTTGTCGAAGACGGTGAGTCATTGGCGCGTTTTGCCAACGACAGCTTCGATCTGGCAGTCATCCAGTCGCCCAATGCGGCGGATGCCCCCGAAATGATCCGGCAATTGACCCGCGTGGCCCGGCAGGGGCTGATTACTCGCCGTTGAGGCGAGCAATCCTTGTCAGGGCCCAGCGGGTGAAGCTTTTATAGGTATTCAATGTGGGTGACATATAAAAGCTGTTCCCCGGCGGGCGTTTGAACCTTGATCTCAGCATCCAGCGCTTTACCGATCAACGCCCGCGCCAAGGGCGAGTCGATGCTGATGAGGTTCTTTTTCAGGTCCAGTTCGTCGGGGCCGACGATGCGATAGCGAGACGCTTTGCCGTCCTCATCTTCAACCGTGACCCAAGCGCCGAAATACACTTTGTTCGGGTCGCTGGGTTTTTCACTGACCACCTTGAGGGCTTCCAGGCGCTTGGTGAGGAAACGCACGCGGCTGTCGATTTCCCGCAGCATTTTTTTACCGTAGGTGTACTCGGCATTTTCCGATCGATCCCCTTGGGCCGCTGCCTCGCTGACCGCTTGGGTCACCTGAGGGCGGCGCACATGCCAAAGCTCATGAAATTCGGCGCGCATCCGCGCCTCACCCTCGGGGGTGATCAGCGCAGTGCCGGCGGTGCGGGGTGGGCGATAACGGCTCATGGCAACTTCTTGTGGTGGCGAAGCCGGGAGTCTATCAACCCTCGCGCAAGACTGTCAGCGGGCTCGCGTTGAGCGCTCGACGCGTGCCGAACACACCGGCTGCCCCGATCAATAACGCTCCCACCAGCGGCAGTACCAGCAACCATGGGTGCGGATGCCAGGGCAGGTCGAACGCGTAACGGTAAAGTACCAGACTCACCAGTTCCGAACCCAGGGCCGCGAGTAAGCCGCTGACCGCTCCCAGTAGCCCGAACTCGATGCGCCGGGCCTTGACCAACAAGGTTCGTTCGGCACCCAGGGCGCGGAGCAGCGCACCCTGGTGGATCCGTTCATCGAGGGTGGCTTGCAGGCCGGAGAACAGCACGGCCATTCCCGCAGCCAGTACAAACAGCAACACATACTCCACGGCCAGGGTGACCTGGGCCAGGATGCTGCGCAACTGCTCGAGCAGGGCTTCGACTTGCAGGATCGTCACCGCCGGGAAGGCCCGGGACAGGTCGACAATCTGCTGGTCGTGGCCAGCCGCCAGATAGAAGCTGGTGAGATAGGTGGCCGGTAGATCCTTCAGCGTGCCGGGTTGGAAGATCATGAAAAAGTTAGGCTGGAAGTTGTCCCAGTTGATTTCTCGCAAGCTGGTGACCTTCGCCTCGCGATTGACGCCGCCCACGTTGAAAACCAGACGGTCCCCCAGCTGGATCTTGAGGTTCTCGGCCACCTTGCCTTCTACCGAAACGCCCGGAATATCGTCCGGCGGTTGCTGCGGCCACCAGCTCCCGGCCGTGACGACGTTGCCCGCCGGCAGGTCCGCAGCCCAGGTCAGGCTCAGGTCGCGCTGCAGCGCCCGGTCACCGGCCGAGTCCTTGGTGACAAACTCCTTGGCCGGCTCGCCGTTGATACTGATCAGGCGTCCGGGTACCACGGGGTAGAGCGGTGCCGATTGAGCCGACAACGCCAGCAGCTTGTCGGTGAAGGCCTGCTTGTCGTTGGGCAGAATGTTCAGGGCGAAATAGTTCGGGGCGTTTTTCGGCAACTGGTTTTGCCAGGTGTCCAGCAACTCGCCGCGCAAGAGGGCGATCAGCGCCATGGACAACAGAATCAAGCCGAATGCCAACGCCTGGCCGGCCGCCGCCAAGGGGTGGCGCAGCAACTGGCCCAGGCCTAGCCGCCAGGGTAACGAGGCGCGGGCCAGCATCCTGCGCAGGCTCTGGAGCAGCAGCAACAGCAGGCTGCCGAGCACCAGCGCTGCAATCACGCCGCCGCCCAGCAGGGCGAAGGTCAGGACCAGATCCAGGCTCAAACGCCACATGATCAGGCCAAGGGCTCCCAGGGCGGCCCCATAGACCACCCAGGTGCTGGAAGGAATCGGCAGCATGTCCCGGCGCAAAACGCGCAAGGGGGGGACCCGGCCCAGCGCGGCCAGTGGCGGCAGGGCGAAGCCGGCCAAGGCCACCATCCCGGTGCCGATCCCGGCAACGGCCGGCAGCAGGCCACCCGGCGGGACGGTGCTAGGCAACAGGTCATGCAGCAGGGCAAACAGTCCCAGTTGGGCGACCCAGCCAAGCAGCGCACCGCTGAGGCTGGCCAGCAGGCCCAGCACGGTCAATTGCAGGCTGAACAGCACCATGGTTTCCCGGCGTGACAACCCCAGGCAGCGCAGCAGTGCGCTGGCATCAAAACGTCGGGTGGCGAAGCGGTTGGCCGAGAGGGCGACGGCGACGCCGGACAGCAGCACCGCCACCAGGCTGGCCATGTTCAGGTACCGTTCGGCCTTGCCAAGGGCGCCACCGATCTGCCGGTTGCCATCGCGTGCATCCTGCAGGCGCTGGTTGGGCTCCAGGCCCGGCTTGATCAGGTCGCGGTAGGTTTGCAGTGCTGGCGCCGGACCGCGCCACAGGTCGCGATAACTGACGCGGCTACCGGGCTGCACGACGCCGGTAGCGTCCAGGTCCTTGAGGTTGATCATGACCCGGGGCGTGAGGCTATAGAAGTTGCCGGCGCGATCTGGTTCGTAGGTCAAGACACGGCTCAGGCGCAGTGGCTGGTTGCCGACGTCGATGCTGTCGCCAATGTTCAGGTCCAGTGCCGTCAGCAACCGTGCTTCGACCCAGGCCTCGCCAGGGTTCGGGCGCCCACCGGTTTCTTCCGGGGCGAACGGGGCAGGGGCGCTTTTCAGTTCACCGCGCAACGGGTAGATGTCATCGACGGCCTTGACGCTGGAAAGCTGAATGCCCTTGTCGGTGGCCACGACGCTGGAAAACTCCACTACCCGGGCATGTTCGAGGCCCAGGTCGGTGCCGCCGCGAATCTGCTCGGGGCGGGCGGGCGAGCTGCCTTCGAGCAACAGGTCGGCGCCAAGGAATTCAGTGGCGCGCATCATCATCGCGCCGTTGAGACGGGCGCCGAAATAGCCGATGGCGGTACTTGCCGCCACCGCCACCAGCAGTGCGAAGAACAACACCCGCAGCTCGCCGGCGCGGGCGTCGCGCAGCAGTTGACGGACAGCGAGACTGAACAGGCGCAACAGCGGCAAGCGTGCCATCAAGGCTCCAGGGGGGCGACCATCTGGCCGGCTTCAAGTCGAATCAGACGCCGGCAACGATGGGCCAGGCGTTCGTCATGGGTGACCAGCACCAGGGTCGTACCGCTTTCCTTGTTCAATTCGAACAGAAGATCGCTGATGCGCTCACCGGTGTGGCTGTCGAGGTTGCCAGTGGGTTCATCGGCAAACAACACGTCCGGTTCGGCCGCAAAGGCACGGGCAATCGCCACGCGTTGCTGCTCGCCGCCGGAGAGCTGGCGGGGCGAGTGAGTCAGGCGCTGGCCCAGGCCGACCCGCTGCAGCAATTCCGTAGCGCGTTCGCGGGCATCCTGACGTCCATCCAGTTCCAGCGGCAACATGACGTTTTCCAAAGCGTTGAGGCTGTCGAGCAACTGGAACGACTGGAAGACAAAGCCGACATGCTCGGCGCGGATCCGGGCCCGCTGGTCTTCATCCAGCACGCTGAGGGCTTGACCGGCAAGGGTCACTTCACCGCTACTGGGCAGATCAAGGCCAGCCAGCAGGCCCAGGAGGGTGGATTTGCCGGAACCGGATGCGCCGACGATGGCCAGGCTGTCGCCCGTGTTCAGTTCCAGGCTGAGTTGGTGCAGGATAGTCAGTTCACCTTCCGCGCTGGGAACCACTTTGCTAAGGTCCTTCGCGGTGAGAATGCTTGAGCCCATGGAGAATCCGATGCGTGTGTGGTTTTTGAGTGCCGGCCTGGCCTTGATGTGCATGGCCCAGAACGCAGCGGCGGGTACAGTCCTGATCGTTGGCGATAGTATCAGCGCCGCTTTCGGCCTGGATACCCGGCAAGGCTGGGTATCTTTGCTCGAACAACGGCTCAAGGCCGAAGGTTTTGACGACAAAGTGGTCAATGCTTCTATCAGTGGCGACACCAGTGCAGGCGGCCAGGCGCGGCTGCCGGCGCTGCTTGCAGCCCATAAGCCGGACCTGGTGATCCTGGAACTGGGTGGCAATGATGGCTTGCGCGGACAGCCTCCCACGCAATTGCAACAAAACCTTGCGGCGATGATCGACAGCTCCCGCGCCAGCGGTGCCAAGGTGCTGCTGCTGGGCATGCAACTGCCACCCAACTACGGGCAGCGCTACACCGATGCCTTCGCCCGGGTCTACAGCACCCTGGCCGAAGAGAAAAACGTGCCGCTGGTGCCATTTTTCCTTCAGGACGTTGGTGGTGTTCCGGGGATGATGCAGGGCGATGGCTTGCACCCGTCCGTCGCGGCCCAGGGCAAGTTGCTGGAAAATGTCTGGCCGACGCTAAAACCGCTGCTGTGACGCTTTTCTACAGGCGGTCTTTCGGCTAATGTGGCGCCCCCGATTTGGAGCCCCCGATGCCGCGTCCCGCCTGGTCCCTGTTTGCCTACCAACTGATCGAGCCTGACGAACAGCTGGACCTGTTCGCCTGCCAGGAAGTGCGGGTGCATCTGGTGACCCGGCAACTGGAGCTCGGTGGCTCGGCCGACCGGACCCTGTGCGGCAGCCTGCTGCCGGCCCAGCCGCGCTGGTCGGCTGTTGATCGCAAGATCTTCCAGGACCATCGCCTGTGTTCATTGTGCCGGGCGATCCTGGAGTCCCAGAAGCGGGGCACCTCACCGATCTGGCCGGAACTGCGGTTCGAACTGTAATTCCCAGCTTCCCGGCGTGCCCTTTGTGGGAGCGGGCTTGCTCGCGAAGGCGGTGTATCAGGCACATAGACGTCGACTGACACGCTGCATTCGCGAGCAAGCCCGTTCCCACAAGGATTTGCAGTACCCCCATCCTGGCTGCATAGCCCCCAGAACTGCTACGCATCGGACGCCTCATTGCCGCTCTCCCCGAAAGAACGGGGGGCGGTGTACAATCACAGTCTTCATACCCTCTGTTCGACCTGCAAAGGATTTCCCGGATGTTGCTGCGCTTGCCTGCCGTCACCCGCTGCCTGTCTCTTGCCGCCCTGTGTATGGCTGGTCCCGTCGCGGCTCTGGAGCTGCCTTTGCCACCGCCAGGCGAAGACATCGTCGGCCAGGTGCAGGTCATCAAGGCCAAATACGAAGATACCTTCGCCGACCTGGGCACCGCCTACGACCTGGGCTACACCGAGATGGTTGCCGCCAACCCGGGCGTCGATCCCTGGTTGCCGGGCGCGGGCACCGAAATTGTGCTGCCGACCCGTTTCATCCTGCCGCCTGGCCCGCGCGAAGGCATCGTGATCAACCTCGCCGAGTACCGTCTCTACTACTTCCCCAAAGGCCGGAACGTGGTTTACACCTTCCCGCTGGGCATTGGTCGGGAAGGTTGGGGCTCGCCGATCGCTCACACCAGCATCATTGCCAAGACCCCGAACCCGACCTGGACCCCGCCGGCCTCGATCAAGGCTGAGCATGCCGCTGACGGCGATCCGTTGCCGAACGTGGTGCCGGCCGGTCCCGATAATCCCTTGGGCCCGTTCAAGTTCACCCTGGGCACCCCGGGTTACCTGATCCACGGTTCGAACAAGAAGTTCGGCATTGGCATGCGCACCAGCCACGGCTGTTTCCGCATGTTCAACAACAACGTACTGGAGATGGCCGGCATGGTGCCGGTGGGCACCTCGGTGCGGATCATCAACGATCCCTACAAGCTGGGTGTGAGCGGCGGCAAGGTTTATCTGGAAGCCCACACGCCGCTGGACGACAACGGCAACCCATCGGTGGTGGACAAGCACACCGCAGTGATCAACACGATGCTCAAGCGTGAGGACATCACCAGCAACCTGCGCATGGACTGGGATGTGGTGCGTGACGTGGTGGCTGCCGAAGACGGTCTGCCGGTCGAGATCGCCGTTCCGAATACTTCGACGCCCATGGTCTCGAGCGCACCGATCGATCTGCAACAGTAAAAGCTGCCACAAAGACCCGCCGGCGTTTCGCGATGTCGGCGGGTTTTTTATTGCCTGGTGAAACGCCAGGCAATAAAAAAGCCGACCCAAAAAATGGGTCGGCTCGATAACAATCCCGGGGGACTATTACTTGCGGCTAGCTTTTTCCAGCATACGCAGAGCACGCTCGTTAGCTTCGTCAGCAGTCTGCTGTGCTTTTTGAGCAGCAGCCAGAGCTTCATCAGCTTTACGGTAAGCTTCGTCTGCACGAGCTTGGGCGCGAGCTGCTGCGTCTTCGGTAGCAGTCAGACGTGCTTCGGTTTCTTTCGATGCGCTGCTGCAACCGGTAGCCAGAACTGCGGCCAGGGCCAGAGCAGAGAATTTCAGAACGTTGTTCATCGTGTTCCCCTTCAAGGACTTTCTATTAAGTGACTGTCTCCTCACAGCGAGGAGTTAGCCGGCGTACATACTACCCATTACTTGTAGTAAGTAAACTGACGTAGCGCAAGAAGCAAAAAAATTGTAGGCGGTGATTCTTTTTCGAGCAACTTTTCAGGGTGTTGTTTGAAAAATATACAGCCTCACGCGCCTGGATTGAGCGCGTCGTTGAGAAAAAGTTCCGTGTGCAGGAGAACTTTTCCCCAACCCGTTAACGTCGTTGTTTATTGATTAGCCTACACTTTTGAGCGTTTTTTGCTCAGTGGGGCGGGTATCTTTATTGGTGTTGACGGTGACTTTAATAACCGGCGCTCGTCTCACGACTCAACAACTGGCGATGTTCAGCTATTGCGCCTTGGCCGACTAGCGCACGACGGTGGCGCTCAATCGATAAACCCGACCGGGTTTTACCCCCATTGACGGGCGTGCCTTGAGCATTTGCGTCATTGGTGCCTACTATTCACGACGTGCTCGGGGTTGAGCGGTGGGTGTTGGCGCTCGGTGACCAGACAGGCACGGGGTGGCGTAGATGTTCCTTCGCCGGAAAAACATCGGTAAGGTAGGGGTCAGCATTCAGACCCGCGAGGAGTAGTGATGAGCGAGGCGTTGTCCATCCACCATGACCAGGCTGGTCATCAGTTCGAGACCAATGTGGACGGTCATCGTGCCTATCTGACTTATATGGACCTGGGCAAGCAGACCCTGGATATCTATCGCACCTTCGTGCCCAACGCCTTGCGCGGTCGTGGCATTGCGGCGGCGTTGACCGAAAGGGCGCTGCAGTACGCCGACGAAATGGGCTACACGGTGATCCCGTCCTGCTCCTACGTGGAGCGCTACATGGAGCGTCACCAGCGCCACGCGGCCAAGCTCTGACACGATGAATTCTCCAAAAAAAACGCCGGGCTGATGAGCCCGGCGTTTTTTTATGCCTTGAAGAAAGTAAAAGATCGCAGGCTTCGCCAGTTCCTACATCCCCGCTCCAAATATGTATAGGCGTTGTGTAGGAGCTGTGTAGGAGCTGTCGAGTGCAACGAGGCTGCGATCTTTTTTTCAACCACGCTGACGTTTAGGCAACACATCCTTGAGCTTGGCATGCATGCTGCGCAGGGTGTTCTCGGTGGCGCTCCAGTCGATGCAGGCATCGGTGATGGACACCCCGTACTGCAAGTCCGCCAGATCCTTGGGGATCGCCTGGCAGCCCCAGTTCAAATGGCTTTCGACCATCAGGCCAATGATCGACTGGTTGCCTTCCAGAATCTGGTTGGCGACGTTCTCCATCACCAGCGGTTGCAGCGCCGGATCCTTGTTGGAGTTGGCGTGGCTGCAATCGACCATGATGTTCGGTTTGATCTTGGCCTTGTTCAGTGCCTGCTCACACAGCGCGACGCTGACCGAATCGTAGTTCGGTTTGCCGTTGCCACCGCGCAGCACCACGTGACCATAAGCGTTGCCCTTGGTGGTGACGATCGACACGCCACCCTCCTGGTTGATGCCCAGGAAACGGTGAGGACTGGAAACCGACTGCAAGGCGTTGATCGCCACGGTGAGACCGCCGTCGGTGCCGTTCTTGAAACCCACGGCCGAGGACAGGCCCGAGGCCATTTCACGGTGAGTCTGGGATTCGGTGGTCCGCGCACCGATGGCCGACCAACTGATCAGGTCCTGCAAGTACTGCGGGGAGATCGGGTCCAGGGCTTCGGTGGCGGTGGGCAGGCCCATTTCGGCCAGGTCCAGCAGCAATTGGCGACCTATGTGCAGGCCATCCTGGATCTTGAAGGAGTCGTCCAGGTACGGATCGTTGATCAGGCCTTTCCAGCCGACGGTGGTGCGCGGCTTTTCGAAATACACCCGCATCACCAGGTACAGGGTGTCGGAGACTTCTGCCGCCAGCACTTTCAGGCGCTCGGCATATTCGTGGGCGGCCTTGATGTCATGGATCGAGCAGGGCCCGATGACCACGAACAGGCGATGGTCGGTGCCGTCGAGAATATTGCGAATGACTTCCCGGCCCTTGGTCACGGTGCGCAGTGCAGCGTCGCTCAGGGGGATATCGCGCTTGAGCTGGTCAGGCGTGATGAGGGTCTCGTTGGAGGCGACGTTAAGGTCATTGATCGGTAAATCAGCCATCGTGTTACTCGTCAGGTCACGGGTGCCGGCCGCCAGCGATCCCCGCGCGGCGGTGCACAGCGGATTTAAGCGCGTCGGGGAGCGGAACCTTAGCGCGTTACGAGGTTGCTCGACAATGGGCAGGGCCCGGTTTAATTGTGGCAAGGGCGCTTGCTCCTATTGGACCCGTAGGCGCTGGCGAGCGAAGCGAGGCTGCGATCTTTCCACAGCCGAGTGAGTCGAGTGCGAAAGAGTAAAAGATCGCAGGCTTCGCCAGCTCTTACAGAACCAGGCTGTGTAATGATGCGCAGGGGCTTTTTACCAGGAGAGTTGCAACGATGCAGGCAGGCGTTAAACCGCGGATCGGAATGATCGGCACCGGGGCGATTGGCGGGTTTTATGGCGTGATGCTGGCGCGCGCCGGTTTTGACGTGCATTTTTTACTGCGCAGCGAATTTGCCGCGGTGGCCGAAGCCGGTTTGCGAATCGACAGCGCGGTTCATGGCGCGCTGGCCCTCGACCCCGTCCAGGCCTATCGCTCGGCAGCCGATATGCCACCCTGCGACTGGCTGCTGGTCGGTGCCAAGACCACCAGCAATGCCGACCTGGCCCCGGCCATCATTCAAGCTGCCGCTGATGGGGCCAAGGTCCTGTTGCTACAAAATGGCCTTGATGTGGAAGACGACCTTCGACCGTTGCTGCCCGATTCGCTGCATCTGCTGGGCGGATTGTGTCTGATTTGCGTACATCGCGTCGGTCCCGGCGTCATCGCTCACCAGGCCCTCGGTGCAGTCAACATCGGTTACCACAGCGGTCCTTGCCACGATCAGGCGCAACGCATGGCGATTGTCGAGCAGGGGGCCGGGCTGTTCCGTGCCGCCGGCCTGGATTCCCAAGCCATGCCCGACCTGCGGCAGGCGCGCTGGCAGAAACTGGTGTGGAACGTGCCCTACAACGGCCTTTCGGTTCTGTTAGGCGCCAGTACCACGCCGTTGATGGCCGACAGTGACAGCCGAGGATTGATCCAGGCTTTGATGGCGGAGGTGGTGCAAGGCGCTCAAGCGTGTGGTCACCACGTTGCGCCGGGTTACGCCGAGTATCTGTTCGCGATGACCGAAAAGATGCCCGACTACTGGCCGAGCATGTATCACGATTATTCCCACCAGCGTGCGCTGGAGCTGGAAGCTATTTACAGCCGACCATTGGCAGCGGCGAAAAGCGCCGGTTGTGAGCTGCCGAAAATCCAAGCCTTGTATCAGGCGTTGGCATTTATGGACCGACGAAACCGCTGATCAGGCGAAAGGGGAGCGACATGGCAAACAACATCGATGACAAACTGGTGCTGGCGATTTCGTCGCGTGCGCTGTTCGACCTGAGTGAAAGCCATAAGGTGTATCTGTCGGGCGGCGTCGAGGCTTACCGGCAATATCAGATTGAGCACGAGGACGAAGTCCTCGAACCCGGTGACGCCTTCGCGCTCGTACAAAAGCTGCTGAGCCTCAACGCGCATCTGGGGCGTGCGCGGGTCGAGGTGGTTCTGGTTTCGCGCAATAGCGCCGACACTGGCCTGCGGGTGTTCAACTCGATTCATCATTATGGGCTGGCGATTTCCCGCGCGGCGTTCGTCGGCGGACGCAGCCCTTACCCTTATCTGAAGGCATTCGGCTGTGATCTTTTTCTGTCCACCCACGCTGAAGATGTGCGCAGCGCCCTGGACGCCGGATTTGCCGCAGCGACCATTCTGTCGGGCGGTGCCAGCCGCGCCGCCAGTGAGGAACTGCGCATCGCTTTCGACGGCGATGCGGTGCTGTTTTCCGACGAATCCGAGCGTGTCTATCAGAGCGGCGGCCTGGCGGCGTTCCAGGCCAGCGAGCGGCAGGCCGCCCGAGAGCCGCTGCGAGGCGGGCCGTTCAAGGGCTTTCTGGCGGCGCTCAATGCACTGCAACGCGAGTTCCCCGAAGACGCCTGTCCGATTCGCACGGCGCTGGTCACTGCGCGTTCGGCACCGGCCCACGAGCGCGTCATCCGGACGTTGCGCGAATGGGATATTCGTCTGGATGAGTCGCTGTTTCTCGGCGGCCTGACCAAATCGGCGTTTCTCGAAGCCTTCGCCGCCGACGTCTTTTTCGACGACCAGACCGGCCACTGCGAACTGGCTCGCGAGGTGGTCGCCACGGGTCATGTGCCTCACGGCATCAGCAATGAAGTGAAGCTCTGACTGCCCGTTGTTTAGGGCGTTACGCTGGACGTCGCACTGCTCAAGGCGCTGCTAAGCTGAATCCATCTCCGCCATTCTGGCACGCGAGGAGGTCACATGATTCGTTCGATGCTGTACGCCACAGACCTGGGACTTTACGCCCCTTATGTGATGCAGCATGCCTTGGCGTTGGCACGGACGTTCGAAGCCGAGTTGTATGTGGTGCACGCGGTAGAGCCGATGGGGCTGTTCGCGGAGTCGGTGTTGCAAAGTTATCTCGATGAGCAAGCGCTGAACGAATTTCATCGCCAGGGTCTGAATACGGTGATGGCCAACATTGAGCAGCGGGTGCTCGACAGCTTTCGCGAAGAGTTGGGGGAGGGGCAGCAGGACTTGAAGTTGATCAAGTCGGTCCGGGTTTTTCAGGGCGATCCATCCCAGGTCATTCTCGAACAGGCTGCGAAACTCTCTGTCGATTTGCTGATCGTAGGCAGTCACTGCCAAGGGGCGAGCGGCGAAACGCCGCTGGGCAGGACCGCTGCGCGGGTATTGCAGTTATCCCGGGTACCGGTCTACCTGGTGCCGCTGGTGCAGCGGCGACGTCAGGGGGAGGCTTGAGGCAAAGTAGTGGCTTTTTTATAAAAAGTTCTAGATTAATTAATACAACCATTCATATAGTTATATACCGTCGCTGATGCCCGTGGCGTCCAACTGCTTTGAGGGATACATATGAAGCTTCAACAACTGCGCTACATCTGGGAAGTGGCGCACCACGACCTCAACGTTTCCGCTACTGCCCAAAGCCTCTACACGTCGCAACCTGGCATCAGCAAGCAGATCCGCCTGTTGGAGGATGAGCTGGGTGTTGAAGTGTTCGCCCGCAGCGGCAAGCACCTGACCCGCGTGACCCCGGCCGGTGAGCGCATCATCACCACGGCCGGGGAGATCCTGCGCAAGGTCGAAAGCATCAAGCAGATTGCCCAGGAATTTTCCAACGAGAAAAAAGGCACCCTGTCGATTGCCACCACCCACACCCAGGCCCGTTATGCACTGCCGCCGGTGATCAGCAATTTCATCAAGCAATACCCGGACGTGGCCCTGCACATGCACCAGGGCTCACCGATGCAGATCGCCGAAATGGCCGCAGATGGCACCGTGGATTTCGCCATCGCCACCGAGGCCCTGGAACTGTTCGGCGACCTGGTGATGATGCCGTGCTACCGCTGGAACCGCTGCGTGGTCGTGCCTCAGGGCCATCCGCTGACCAAGCTGCCGAAGCTGACGCTCGAAGCCCTGGCTGAATACCCCATCGTGACTTATGTGTTCGGTTTCACCGGCCGTTCGAAACTCGACGAAGCCTTCAGCCATCGCGGCCTGACCCCGAAAGTGGTGTTCACCGCCGCCGACGCCGACGTCATCAAAACCTATGTACGCCTTGGCCTGGGTGTGGGCATCGTGGCGAAAATGGCCGTCGATACCAAGCTGGATGGCGACCTGGTGGCGCTGGATGCCAGCGAGTTGTTCGAGTCCAGCGTGACCAAGATCGGTTTCCGGCGCGGCACCTTCCTGCGTGGCTTCATGTGCGACTTCATCGAAAAATTCGCGCCACACCTGACCCGGGACGTCATGGCCAAGGCCATCCAGTGCCACAACAAGCAGGAACTCGAAGAGCTGTTCGACGGTGTGGAATTACCGGTGCACTGAACAGTGAGTGCTAGATCGCCTCGGTAACAGCGAACTGTTGCCGGGCGCCTGCGACGACGATCTCTACTTCATCCCCTTCGAATTTGCCCAGCAGGCTTCGTCCCAACGGCGAGCGAGGGGTGATGACGGTGATCGGCTGGCCCACCAGCGACACTTTCAACCCCGCTGCATCCGGCCCCAGAAACAGCCATTGCTGGCGATCATCCTCATCTGCCAGCCCGATCAACGTGCCAATCTGAATGCCGCGCTGTTCGTCGTATGGCCTGAGTATCAGGTTCTGGCAGAGGGCGAGGGCCTGGCGGATTTCTTCGACACGCCTGGCTTGCCCGGCGGCCAGATAGGACGCTTCAAGACCCAGGGTGTCGTATTTGTTCTCGGCGATGTTTTCCTCGTGGGTCGCGGTTTCGTAGGCCGTCTGCGCGGCGCGCTCGGCGACATCGAGGTCAATTTTGAGTTTGTCGAGAATCAGTTGGTGGACGATCTGTTTGTTCATGATCAATCGCAAAACTGCAAAACGTTGGCACGGCTCTTTTCACTGGGCGCATTCTGGTCCTGTTGCAGCCAGAACTGGCACTTGGGGTTGGACAGGTTGCGAGGATCGCTGCGGGCTTGATCAAGAGCCTGTCGTTGTTCGTTTCGCTGCAGGTTTTGCTGGTATTGCTCGAACATGGGGGTTGGCGGTTCCGGGGCCGGTTGCTCCGCAGGCGGTTGCCCCAGTTGCTGCACGGCCGCGGCCACTGGAGCCAGTTGTTCGTTGAACAGGAATCTGGACAGCAGCCAACCGGTCAACACGATGGCGAGGAACCCCAGCCACAGGCCCAGGGCAATGCTGACGGTCAATTGCAAGGCGCTAAGGCGTGGCGCTGGTGGGTGATCGGACATGGCTGCTTCCTGGCAATGAACAGGTGATAGGCGGCGATTGTCGCATGAAGATTAATCGCCGTCGGCTCTTCTGCATCATCGGTTTAATGCGGGACAATCGGGCCTTTGCCACAGGGAGTCGGGAATGACCGTGCGTTGGGATATTTTTTGCACCGTCGTCGATAACTTTGGCGACATTGGCGTCACTTGGCGCCTGGCTCGGCAATTGGTGGCCGAGCATCAATGTGCGGTGCGGTTATGGGTCGATGACCTGCGGGCCTTCGAACGATTGTGTCCGCAAATCGACATCACGCTTGGCGAGCAATGGCAGCAGGGTGTGCAAGTGTGTCATTGGCCTGAGGCCTGGCCGTCCACCGACGCCGCCGATGTGGTGATCGCCGCGTTTGCCTGCCAGTTGCCGAGTGCCTACATGGACGCGATGGCCGAGCGTCAGACCCCGCCGTTGTGGATGAACCTCGATTATCTGAGTGCGGAGGATTGGGTGATCGGCTGCCACGGATTACCGTCGGTCAAATACAGGCACGTGCAGAAATATTTCTTTTTTCCGGGGTTTCGGGAGGGAACGGGCGGGCTGCTGCGTGAAGCCGGCCTGCTGGAGCGGCGTCGGCAATTTCAGCAGGATGCCCAGGCGCAACGGCTTTTCCTGGAGGCGCTGGGAGTCCATCGGACGCCGGGATCGCGTCTGATCTCGCTGTTTGCCTACGAAAACGCCGGGCTTGCCAGTTGGTTCGATGCCATGGTGGCCGATTCCCGCGCCTCGCATGTGCTGATTCCCGAAGGGCGGGTCCTTGGCGATGTCCAGCGTTGGCTGGGCATCGATGGCCTGAAGGCCGGGGCGGTACACCAACGGGGTGCCCTGACGGTGCAGGTGCTGCCGTTCGTCCGCCAGGATCAGTACGATCAACTGTTATGGTGCTGCGATTTCAACGCCGTGCGGGGTGAAGACTCCTTCGTGCGCGCCCAATGGGCGGGGCGGCCGCTGCTCTGGCATATCTACCAACAGGAAGAAGACGTTCATCTGGAAAAGCTCGAGGCCTTTCTCCGGCTGTACACCCACGGTCTTTCGCAGCCGGCTGAAAAAGCGATCAGCGGTCTCTGGCGATCCTGGAATGCCGGCCAGGACATGGCCGAACACTGGAAAATGGTCGACCAACAGCAACAGGAACTGCTCGAACATGCCCAGGCATGGTGTCTGGAACAGGCCTCGCGACCCGATCTTGCCGCAGCGCTGGTGAAGTTTTATGTAAATTGGATATGATACGCGGCCTAGATTTTTGTAAATCCCATCCAAATTCGGATATTCGCAATGAAAACTGGTAAAGAACTGAAACCCGGGACCGTGATCCGTCTCGAAAACGATCCTTGGCTGGTTCAGAAAGCTGAGTTCACCAAGTCGGGTCGTAACAGCGCGATCATGAAGACCAAGCTGAAGAACCTGCTGACCGGTTACAAAACCGAGATCGTCTACAGCGCCGATGACAAACTGGACGACGTGATCCTCGACCGTAAAGAAGCGACCCTGTCCTTCATCAGCGGCGACACCTACACGTTCATGGACACCACTGACTACACCATGTACGAGCTGAACGCCGAAGACATCGAAAGCGTTCTGCCGTTCATCGAAGAAGGCATGACCGACGTCTGCGAAGCCGTGTTCTTCGAAGAGCGTCTGGTCTCCGTAGAACTGCCGACCACCATCGTGCGTCAGGTTGACTACACCGAAGGTTCCGCTCGCGGTGACACTTCCGGCAAGGTCATGAAGCCTGCCAAACTGAAGAACGGTACCGAACTGTCGGTCGCTGACTTCATCGAAATCGGCGACATGATCGAGATCGATACCCGCGAAGGCGGTTCCTACAAAGGCCGCGCTAAATAAGCGAAGTCTTGTGTATGAAAAAGCCCGACCATTGAGTCGGGCTTTTTCATGCCTGCGGATCATGTTCAGACAGAGGGCGGGATGGAGACTGTGGCGAGGGGATTTAATCCTGCCCTGTGGGAGCAAAGCTTGCTCGCGATCCAGACGCCTCGGTTCCGCGCTGTGTTCATCGCGGGCAAGCCTTGCTCCCACAAGGTTGCGCCACAAGTCACTTCAGATGTTGTTTCAGTTCTTCGGACACCTGCAACATAGCCGAACGCACCGCTGGCACCTGGCTCACCACATTGAGCAAACCATAATCGTGAATCATGCCGTTGTAGCGCACCGCCGTGACCGGCACGCCAGCGGCGTCCAGTTTGCGGGCGTAGGCTTCACCTTCATCCCGCAAGACATCGGCCTCGGCAGTCTGTACCAGCGCGGGTGGCAGGCCCTTGAGTTGTGCAGTGGTTGCCCGCAGCGGCGAGGCATAAATCTCGTTACGTTGCCCGGCATCGGTGGTGTAGTTGTCCCAGAACCACTTCATCATGTTGCGGGTGAGGAAGTGTCCTTCGGCGAACTGCTTATAGGATGCGGTCTCGAAGCTGGCGTCGGCCACTGGCCACAACAAGGCCTGGAATTTGATCGCCGGGGTACCTTTGTCCTTGGCCATCAGCGCCACGACAGCGGCCATGTTGCCGCCCACGCTGTTGCCCACCACCGCCAGACGCTTGCCGTCGACATTGAGCTGCTTGCCGTGTTCGGCCACCCATTTCGTGGCCGCGTAGGCCTGGTTGATCGCTACCGGGTAGTGCGCTTCCGGTGAGGGTGTGTAGTTGACGAACACCGCGACGGCACCTGATCCGGCCACCAGATCGCGAACCAGCCGTTCGTGGGTTGGGAAGTCTCCCAATACCCAGCCACCGCCGTGGAAGAACATGAACACCGGCAACTCACCCTTGACCCCGGCCGGCCGGACGATGGTCAGGCTGATCGGCTGGCCATCGACCTCAATGGTCTTCTCGCTGACGTCGGCCTTGGGCAAGCTCAGCTTCACCCCTGCCTGGGCGCCGACCAGTACCGCGCGGGCGTCCTTGGGCGACAGTTGCTCCAGTGGCTTGCCGGTGCCGGCATTCAGTGCATCGAGAAACGCCTGGGTGTTGTGTTCCACGATGCCGTCGGCGAAAGCGCTGCCGACGCTCAGGGCCAGAAGGGTGCCGGTCAAAACTTTGCTGAAAGTGTTCATGTGCATCTCCTTAAGTACAGGTCGCGAGAGGTTGGTTAAACGGTGACGTGCAAGCGCACATCGACGTTGCCGCGGGTGGCGTTGGAGTACGGGCAGACTTGGTGAGCCGCATCTACCAGGCTTTGTGCATCGGCCTGGTCCAGGCCCGGCAAGCTGATGTGCAGGTCGATGTCGAGGCCGAAACCACCGGGAATCTGGCCGATACCGACATGGGCGGTGATCGAGGCGTCATCCGGGATTTTGCGTTTGCTTTGGCTGGCAACAAATTTCAGGGCGCCAATGAAGCAGGCTGAGTAGCCGGCAGCGAACAGCTGCTCAGGATTGGTTGCCGCCCCACCTGCGCCGCCGAGTTCTTTGGGGGTGGCGAGTTTGACGTCCAGGATGTGGTCGCTGGAGATGGCACGACCATCACGGCCGCCGGTGGAAGTTGCGATTGCGGTGTAGAGCGTTTGCATGGTGAGAGCCTCGTTTCTGGTTGCTGTTTAAGCGCTAAATGTTTGCGCGCTAAGTAGGTGTGAGGCGAATATATAGCGCAAATATTTAGTGCGCAAGATAAATTTTTGAGAGACATTGGGTTTGCGAAGCTGAAAGGGTGCGTAACCCTTGAGCTAGAGCTGTTTCAAAGGATTTAACTTTTTAGCGACGCTAGGTTGAACGCAAAATTCAGGCTTGCCCTCATTCTCCCTGTGGGAGCGGGCTTGCTCGCGAAAGCGGTGGGTCAGTTAAAGATGGGTCAGGATGTGCCACCGCCTTCGCGAGCAAGCCCGCTCCCACATTGGATCTGTGGTATCCACAGCATCTGACTCCGGGCCTGTGGGAGCGGTGGTGTACCTGGAATTGGAATCAGAGGCTGTCTTGCAGGTTGCTGCGCAGTGCTTGCAGGTCAAGTTGCAGCTTCTTCAACTGCTCCAGGGTCTGGCCGCTGGCGCCGAGAATGCACTGGGGAATGTCGAGGGCTTTTTCCCGCAGGGCACGCCCCTGTTCGGTGAGCTCGACGATGACCACGCGTTCATCTTCGCGACTACGGGTGCGGCTCAGCAAGCCCTCGGCCTCCAGGCGTTTGAGCAACGGGGTCAGTGAGCCCGGATCGGTGAGCAAGCGGTTGCTGATTTCACCGACAGTCAGGCCGTCCTTTTCCCACAGCACCATCATCGCCAGGTACTGCGGATAAGTCAGGCCCAGGGCTTGCAGCAGCGGCTTGTAGACTTTGGTCATCAGCAGCGACGTGGAGTGCAGGGCAAAGCACACCTGATTGTCGAGCAACAGGGCTTCGCAGGGGTCAGGGGTAACGCGCTGGGTGCTCATGGCAGAACCTTCAATCAATGATGGCTACGAATCTAGCGGGCGAACCTTTAATGCGCCAGATAATTCTGACGTTCTGATCAGATGTTGCGTTCCCCCGCGAGCGCCGACTGCGTAGGATAAGCGCCCTGATCAAGGGGGAATCGGCTGTGATCGAAGGTGTGATGTATCTGGCGTTCGGTGCCGCATTGGGCACTTTGGGGGGATTGTTCGGAATTGGTGGCGGGTTGATTGCCATTCCGGTGCTGGGCGTGTTGTTCGGCCTCGATCAGCAGATCGCCCAGGGCACGGCCCTGGTGATGGTCGTTCCAAACGTAATGCTCGCCTTGTGGCGTTACCACCAGCGCAACCGCATTGAAATGCGTCATGTACTGCCACTGGCCTCCATGGGTTTTTGCTTTGCCTGGCTTGGTTCGATCTGGGCCGTGGGCATCGACCCGCAAAGCATGCGAATCGGCTTTGTCGCGTTCATGATTGTCCTGGCGGCCTACAACCTGATTCGCATGTTTGCCGCCAGTGCGCCGGCCTCGGCGCAGATGCGTTATGGCTGGCCATGGCTCGCGGTGTTGGGAGCGGCATCGGGGACCATGGGCGGATTGTTCGGTGTCGGCGGGGCGGTCGTCGCGACCCCGATCCTGACCAGCCTGTTTGGCACCAGTCAGGTGGTCGCCCAAGGATTGTCGCTCGCGCTGGCCTTGCCCAGTACCGGCGTGACCCTCGCCACGTATGCGGTGCATCATCAAGTGGACTGGTGGATCGGCCTGCCGCTGGCCGCCGGAGGTCTGCTCAGTATCAGTTGGGGGGTAAAGGTTGCCCACGCCATGCCGGAGCGGCTGCTGCGCGGGCTGTTCTGCGGCTTCCTGGTGCTGTGCGCGATCTTGCTCGCCTTTAAAGTTTGAACCCTTCGACGATGTGCTCGGCCAGGCACTCGGTGATCGGCGACGGATTATGCAGGTTGCGGATCAGCATGATGCTGGCCTCGGGCAACTCCGGCAGGTTTTCCGCCTCGCCCAGCACCCGCATGTCCGGGGTCAGCAGGCTTTCCAACTGCGCGGTGATCGCCAGGCCCGCGCCAACCACCGCCATGAGCGCCGACAGGCTGGAGCTGTTGTACGCCACGCGATAATCGCGGCCCATGGCATCCAGCGCATTGCAGGCCCATTGCCGGCAGAAGCAATCACTGTTGAACATCGCCAGCGGCAACGGTGTTTGTTCATGGACGTTGAAGCACGCCGCTTCGGCCCAGACAAAGCGTTCCTTGCGCAGTAACTGGCCGATTTCGTCCCCCGGTTTGCGGGTGACGATGGACAGGTCCAGATCCTGGCGCAGCAGCAACTGTTTGGATGACTCGCAGTGCACTTCAATTTCGATCAAGGGGTAGAACTGGGCGAAGCGCTGCAGGATCCCCGGCAAAAAACGCATCACATAATCGTCCGGGGTGCCGATGCGCACCGTGCCGACCATGTGCGGTTCGCGCAGGGTGTTGAACACTTCGCTGTGCAGCTTGAGGATCCGCCGGGCGTAGCCCAGCAACACCTGGCCTTCGGCGGTGAGTTTGACCTGGCGCCCGTCACGCTCGAACAGCCGCCGCTGCAAGACATCTTCTTCCAGCCGCTTCATCTGCATGCTGACGGCGGACTGGGTGCGATTGACCAGCTCACCGGCACGGGTGAAACCACCCTGGTCAGCGATCGCGACAAAGGTTCGCAGCACTTCCGTATCGATGCTCGGGTAACTCGACAATTGATCAATCTCCGAGATGTATTGCATAAGAAACATTCGTTGGATTGATCTTATCGTTGGCGCGAGACTTGAGCCATCCCCAACGGAGGACATCACGATGAAAGGTCAAAAAGGTTATCTACTGATAGAAAAACTCTCGTCCCACGGCTTTTCCATCAGCGCTCTGCTGCACAAGTTTAGCCGCTGGTACGAATTGCACCACGAACGTGAACTGCTTGCCGGAATGAGCGATGAGGCGCTCAAAGACATCGGCGTCAGCCGTGCCGATGTCGAAAAGGAAGTGGTTCGGCCATTCTGGGATGACCCGATGCACAAATGAGCCATCCTTCCCTACACAAACCGCTTAATGGTGAGGTAGGTTGCGAGCAGACAAGGAGATCTTCATGCCCGCGACTCTGTCCTTTACCCTCAAACAGGCCCGGCGTCTGGCGTTGGCCGCCCAAGGATTCGACGGGCGGCCAATGTCGGCGTCGGTGCAACCGGCGCGCCTGAACCGCCTGATTGAACGCCTCGGCGTTCTGCAGATCGATTCAGTCAATGCCTTGGTGCGTTCGCACTACCTTCCACTGTTTTCCCGTCTCGGTCACTACACCCCCGACTTGCTCGATCAGGCAGCCTGGAGCCAGGGCCGACGTCGTACGCTGTTCGAATACTGGGGACACGAGGCCTCGCTGCTGCCGCTGGCGATGTATCCGCTGATGCGCTGGCGCATGGATCGTGCTGCCCGCGGTGAGGGCATTTATCGACAGTTGGCGCAGTTCGGTCAGGAGCGCCAGGACGTCATTCGTCGCGTCTTGGCTTCGGTCCGTGAGCAAGGCGCCGTGGGGGCGGGCAGTTTGTCCACGCGCCAGGAAAAGGCCGGCCCCTGGTGGGACTGGAGCGCCGAGAAGCATGCGCTGGAATGGCTGTTCGCGGCGGGTGAAGTGACGGTGGCGGGGCGGCGGGGTTTCGAGCGGCTTTACGACTTGCCCGAACGCGTGCTCCCGTCCTCGGTCCTGCAACAACCCCTGCCAGACGAGCCCCAGGCTCAGCGTGCCTTGCTGCTGCATGCTGCCCAAGCCTTGGGCGTGGGCACCGAGAAAGACTTGCGCGACTATTTTCGTCTCGATCCGGCCGATAGCCGCGAGCGCCTGGCCGAGCTGGAGGAGGCCGGTGAGCTGGTGCGCTGTCAGGTGCAAGGTTGGCAGCAACCGGCCTGGTGCCGACCCAGCGTGAAAATCCCCCGCAAGGTGGCGGTCAGCGCGCTGTTGTCGCCGTTCGATTCGCTGGTCTGGGAGCGCAGCCGTACCGAGCGGCTGTTCGACTTCCGTTATCGGCTGGAGATTTACACCCCGGCTCACAAGCGGGTGTATGGCTATTACGTGTTGCCGTTCCTGCACCACGAACGCATTGCGGCGCGGGTCGACCTGCGGGCGGAGCGGGCTTTGGGTCGATTAGCGGTGCATGCCGTGCACGAGGAAGCGCCGGGGTTGGACGAGGAGGGGCTGCGGGCTTTGGCGGTGAACCTGTGGCGCATGGCTCGGTGGTTGGGATTGGAGCGGGTGCAGCTCAATTGCGCTCGGGCGGGCGGGGTTCGGTTGGCGGGGGCGTTGGCTGAGGTGGGGGGGGGACTGAGCTGACCCTTTCGCGAGCAAGCCCGCTCCCACATTGGACCGAGTCGGTCACTGATGCTGTGAACTCAACAGATCCTTTGTGGGAGCGGGCTTGCTCGCGAAAGCAATAGGCCTGGCGCTACAAAACTGACTGACTCACCGCCTCACCTGCTTCAACGTCTCAGCAATCAGAAACGCCAGTTCCAGCGACTGATCGGCATTCATCCGCGGATCGCAATGCGTGTGGTAACGGTCTGACAGTCCATCCTCGGTGATCGGCCGCGCACCGCCAATGCATTCGGTGACGTTCTGCCCGGTCATTTCGATGTGAATGCCCCCGGCATAGGTGCCTTCAGCTTCGTGAACCTGGAAGAACTGCTTCACTTCGCCGAGGATTTGCGCGAAGTCCCGGGTCTTGTAACCGCTACTGGCCTTGATGGTGTTGCCGTGCATCGGGTCTGAACTCCACAGCACCTGCTTGCCTTCGCGCTGCACGGCGCGTAACAGCTGCGGCAGGTGGTCGCCGACCTTGTTCGCGCCCATTCGCGCGATCAGGTTCAGCCGCCCCGGGTCATTGTCCGGATTGAGCACGTCGATCAGGCGGATCAAGTCGTCAGGGTTCATGCTTGGGCCGACCTTGACGCCGATCGGGTTGTTCACCCCGCGCAGGAATTCGACGTGGGCACCGTCCAACTGACGGGTGCGGTCACCGATCCACAGCATGTGGGCCGAGCAGTCGTAGTAATCGTTGGTCAGGCTGTCGCGGCGCACGAACGCTTCTTCGTAATTGAGCAGCAGTGCTTCGTGGGCGGTGAAGAAACTGGTTTCGCGCAATTGCGGCGAGCTGTCCATGCCACAGGCGCGCATGAAGGCCAGGGTTTCGTCGATCCGGTCGGCCAGGTGGCTGTACTTCTCCGCCAGGGCCGAGTTGGCGATGAAGTCCAGGTTCCACTTGTGCACCTGATGCAGGTCGGCGAATCCGCCTTGGGCGAAGGCCCTTAGCAGGTTCAAGGTGGCGGTGGACTGGTGGTAGGACTGCAACAACCGCTCCGGGTCCGGCACGCGGCTTTTTTCGTCGAAGCCGATGCCGTTGACAATGTCGCCCCGATAGGCCGGCAGGGTCACGCCGCCGATGGTTTCATCGTTGGCCGAGCGCGGCTTGGCGAACTGCCCGGCCATACGGCCGACCTTGACTACCGGGCAACCGGCGGCGAAGGTCATGACGATCGCCATTTGCAGCAACACTTTGAAGGTGTCGCGGATCTTCGCCGCCGAGAACTCGGCAAAACTCTCGGCGCAGTCGCCGCCCTGCAGCAGGAAGGCCCGGCCTTGGGTAACTTCGGCGAACTGACGGCGCAACTCCCGGGCTTCACCGGCAAACACCAGCGGCGGATAACTGGCCAGGGTCTGCTCGACCTGCAGCAAATGCGCCGCGTCGGGGTATCGGGGTTGCTGCTGGATCGGCAGGGCGCGCCAGCTGTCAGGGCTCCAGGGTTGGCTCATCATGATCTCTAGGTGGTTTACGCTCGGGTTGCCATGTTATCAGCAAATTAGTGCGTGACCTGTTTGCGTCGCTTCGCGGACAATCGCGTTTTTGCCCCGGTTGCGTTCAGGGTCAGCGCAACCACAGGAGACGAAATGACAGAGGAGCGCGTCGAGCATTTGCTCGCCGAAGTGCGTGACCAGTTCGGTGTTATCCGGGTTCTCGAAGTGGCGGACTACCGTTTCCTGGAGTTTGGCGACGCCATCGAACAGAGTTGCGTGTTCACGGCCGACCCGAGCTGGCTCGAATATGATTACACCCGCGCCATGTTGATTGGCGCGTTGTGCCACGAGCAGCCGGAAAGCGCGCTGTTCCTGGGGCTGGGTGCTGGAACCCTGACCCAGGCCTGCCTCAGGTTCCTGCCGCTGGAAGACGTCGAAGCCATCGAACTGCGTCCCGATGTGCCGCGCCTGGCTATCCAATACCTGGGGCTGGAAGACGACCCGCGGCTGTACATCCGCGTCGGCGATGCCCTGGAGCTGCTGGAAACCGCCGAGCCTGCGGACCTGATCTTTGTCGACCTCTATACCGACGTCGGTCCCGGCGTCGGGCACCTGGCCTGGGGTTTTCTGGAAAACTGCCAGAAACGCCTCAACCCCGGCGGTTGGCTGGTGATCAACCAATGGGCCACCGACGACGGCAGGCCATTGGGTGCTGCCCTGCTGCGTGGCTTGTACCACCGGCATTATTGGGAGCTGCCGGTGAAAGAAGGCAATGTCATCCTGATCGTGCCGGCGGATCTGGACCAGACGCTGGACATGGACGGCCTGGTGGTTCGGGCTGAAGGGCTGGCGCCGCAATTGGGTTACTCGCTGTTGCCGCTGATCAAGGCGATCCGCCCGGCGACCTGAGGGGCGAGGGAGCTTGCTCCCGCAGGGCTGCACCTGTAGGAGCTGCCGAAGGCTGCGATCTTTTGATCTTGATCTTGATCTTGATCTTTCGCTTGCGACTCCACTGTCTGGGACAAGATCGCAGCCTCGTTGCACTCGACAGCTCCTACAGGTGCAGCCGAGCGGGAGCAAGCTCCTCGCCACAGGCGTGTTCTACGATAAAAAATCTCCCTTTTCGGGCGATTTCCGGTATAGTGCGCGCCGGCCTTTAGCCGGGCCGCGTCAAGGTAGCGCAATTCCCCGAAGCCAGCTTCGGTTGCATGTCCGCACAACGGATGCTTCCACGACGTTCTTTTTCATTCATTCGTTTTCGCAAATCCCCGCCGACAAAGCAGCCAGGGCGACTCTTGAGTCTCAACACGGCACGCGCAGCTTTGGAGCATGGGTCTTTGCGGATGCACTTAGAGGCAGACCCATGACCCAGGAAACCGGCGGCTTCGTCGCTTTTAATCTTAATCCGAACATTCTTGCAGCCGTCATTGCGACCGGCTACGAAGAACCTTCGGCTATTCAGCAGCAATCGATCCCGATCATCATGGCCGGTCACGACATGATTGGTCAGGCGCAAACCGGTACGGGTAAAACCGCCGCGTTCGCCCTGCCGATCCTGCATCGCATCGATCCTGCTAAGCGCGAACCGCAAGCCCTGATCCTGGCGCCAACTCGTGAGTTGGCGCTGCAAGTAGCAACCGCTTTTGAAACCTACTCCAAGCAAATGCCTGGTGTAACCGTCGTGGCTGTCTACGGCGGCGCTCCGATGGGCCCGCAACTGAAAGCCATCCGTAACGGCGCGCAGATTGTTGTCGCCACTCCGGGCCGTCTGTGCGACCACCTGCGTCGTGACGAAAAAGTCCTGGCCACCGTGAACCACCTGGTTCTCGATGAAGCCGACGAAATGCTCAAGCTGGGTTTCATGGATGACCTGGAAGTCATCTTCAAGGCCCTGCCAGCGACCCGTCAGACTGTATTGTTCTCGGCCACCCTGCCGCAGTCGATCCGCGCTATTGCCGAGCGCCACCTGCGCGATCCGCAACACGTAAAGATCCAGACCAAGACCCAGACCGTCACCGCGATCGAACAGGCTCACCTGTTGGTTCACGCCGACCAGAAGACCTCGGCCGTGCTGAGCCTGCTGGAAGTCGAGGATTTCGACGCCCTGATCATGTTCGTACGGACCAAGCAAGCGACCCTGGACCTGGCCAGTGCCCTGGAAGCCAAAGGCTACAAAGCCGCTGCGCTGAACGGTGATATTGCCCAGAACCAGCGTGAGCGCGTGATCGATTCCCTCAAGGATGGCCGTCTGGACATCGTTGTGGCGACCGACGTTGCCGCCCGTGGCCTGGACGTTCCGCGCATCACCCACGTGTTCAACGTGGACATGCCGTACGATCCGGAATCCTACGTTCACCGTATCGGCCGTACCGGCCGTGCCGGTCGCGAAGGTCGTGCGCTGCTGCTGGTCACCCCGCGTGAGCGCCGCATGCTGCAAGTGATCGAGCGTGTAACCGGTCAGAAGGTTGCCGAGGTTCGTCTGCCGGACGCCCAGGCGGTGCTCGATGCCCGCATCAAGAAACTCACCAACAGCCTGTCGCCACTGGTGGCTGACGCCGAATCGACCCACGGTGATCTGCTTGATCGCCTGACCGCCGACATCGGTTGCACCCCACGTGCCCTGGCCGCTGCTCTGCTGCGCAAGGCCACCAATGGCCAGGCGCTGACCCTCGCTGCGATCGAGAAGGAACGTCCACTGGTGCCGAACAACGCACCGCGTGGCGATCGTCCAGAGCGTAGCGGTGATCGTCCGGACCGGGGTGATCGCGAGCGTCGTGCACCGATCCCGCTGGCCGAAGGTCGTGCCCGCTGCCGTACCGCGCTGGGTGCCCGTGACGGCATCGCCGCCAAGAACCTGCTGGGCGCCATTCTCAACGAAGGCGGCCTGGCTCGTGAGGCCATCGGTCGTATCCAGGTGCGTGACAGCTTCAGCCTGGTAGAGCTGCCGGAAGATGGTCTGGAGAAGTTGCTGACCAAACTGAAGGACACCCGTGTCGCCGGCAAGCAGCTCAAGCTGCGTCGCTATCGCGAAGATTGATCCGCTCTCGAGCTGATTGATCGAACATAAAAAATCCCCGACTGGTTCGGGGATTTTTTTTGCCTGCTGGTTTGTGTTCATTCAGGTTGAGGGGCATTGTCCCATTCGCGAGCAGCCCGCTCCCACAGGGAATTGCAGTGAACACAGCATTTGAGGGCCCCGCGATCCAGTGTGGGAGCGGGCTTGCTCGCGAATGGAGCGACTCGGTCTATCTGTCAGTCAAACCGATAGATGTCCATTCCCAAAGCCCCCATGGTGAACCCTTGGTGGGCAACGCTGAATTTACCCCCTGCACCCCGGGCAAAATACAGGGGCAACAAGTGCTCATCACTGGGGTGGCTGCGCACGGCGTGTGGGGCCTGGCGACGGTAATCATGCAGCGCGGCTTCGTCATCCGCTGCCAGTTTCTCCACCATCCAGTCACGAAAAGCCTTGGCCCAGGGCTCGACGCTTTCGGGGCCGGCGTTCCAGTCCAGATCGCGCAGGTTATGGGTGATGCTGCCGGAGCCGATCAGCAATACGCCTTGCTGACGCAGGCTGGCCAAGGCCTGGCCGACCTGCGTCTGCAGCGCGGCTCCCTGGCGACTGGGCAAGGAGACCTGCACCACCGGGATGTCCGCCGTGGGGTACATCAAGGACAGCGGCACCCAGACGCCATGATCGGAGGGCCGTCCTGTGTCGAGGCGGGCCGGCAGGTGCGCGGCGTTGAGCAAGTCCGCCACATGCGCCGCCAGTTGCGGATCGCCTGGCGCCGGATATTGCACCTCGTACAGAGCCGGCGGGAAGCCGCCGAAGTCGTGCCAGGTGCGTGGGTGCGGATTGGCGCTGACCAGCAGTTCGGTGCTTTCCCAGTGCGCCGACACGATGACGATCGCTTTGGGGGTGGGCAGTTGCGCGGCCAGGCGAGCCAGTGCCGGGCCGCTGTCGCCGGGTGCCAGGGCCAGCATCGGTGAGCCGTGGGAGATAAACAGGCTGGGCAGCATGAGCGGACTCCTGAGCGTTAAGATGTCGCCATCTTCGGTCAGGTCTATGATCTAAATCTAATATAAGTTTTAGCCCGTTTTAATCGGTTTTTTTGGAGTGAGTGATGGAGCCTGAGTTTTGGCATAAGCGCTGGTCAACGAATCAGATCGGTTTTCACTTGCCGGAGGTGAACCCCTATCTGCAACGTTTCTGGCCGCAACTGGGATTGGCGCAGGGCAGTCGAGTTCTGGTGCCCCTGTGCGGGAAAACCCTGGATCTGTTATGGCTCGCTCATCAAGGGTATTCGGTACTGGGTGTGGAGTTGTCGGAAAAAGCCGCAGTGGATTTTTTCCTTGAGCATCATCTTGAGCCGAGCGTGAGTGAAGAGGGCGCGTTCAAGGTGTTCCGGGCCGCTGACATTGAAATCCGCTGCGGTGATTTTTTTGCCCTGAGCCCGGAGGATGTGAGCGATTGCTCGGCGCTGTACGATCGCGCCGCATTGATCGCCTTGCCTGGGCCGATGCGGGAGCGGTATGCGGCTCATCTGCAGACGATTCTGCCGCAGTGCGTCGGATTGCTCATTACTCTGGATTACGCCCAGGATGAAATGCCTGGCCCACCGTTTTCCGTAGGGGATGACGAAGTGCAGAGGCTGTTGGGCGAGGTCTGGCGGCTGGAGGTATTGCAGGAGCAGGATGTGCTGGGGGAAAGCTGGAAGTTCTTGCAGGCTGGCGTCAAAAGACTGGATGAGCGGGTGTATCGGGTTTCCAGTCGTTGATATGGCGTGCCCGCTGGCCTTATCGCGAGCAGGCTCGCGCCCACATTGCCCCCTGTGGGAGCAAGGCTTGCCCGCGATGGGGCCAGATCAGGCAACTCATCAATCAGACAGAAAAAAGCCCGCATCGCTGCGGGCTTTTCTTGAAGCTTGAACCTGTCAGCCGCGACGACGCAGCGCGTCGATACGCTCTTCCAGCGGTGGGTGGCTCATGAACATGCGCGCCAGGCCTTGCTTGATGCCACCGTTGATGCCAAAGGCATTGAGGGTGTCGGGCATGTGCACGGGCAAGCCTTGCTCGGCACGCAGGCGTTGCAGGGCGCCGATCATGGCGCTGGTGCCTGCCAGGCGTGCACCGGCTTCATCGGCACGGAACTCACGTTTGCGCGAGAACCACATGACGATGGCGCTGGCGAGGATGCCCAATACCAGCTCGGCGAAAATGGTTGCCACGTAGTAGGCAATGCCCTGGCCTTCTTCATTCTTGAAGATCACCTTGTCGACGAAGTTGCCGATGATGCGGGCAAAGAACATGACGAAGGTGTTCACGACGCCCTGGATCAGTGCCAGCGTCACCATGTCGCCGTTGGCGACGTGACCGATCTCATGGGCCAGTACGGCCTTGACTTCATCCGGCGAAAACCGCTCGAGCAGGCCCTGGCTGACAGCGACCAGCGCGTCGTTCTTGTTCCAGCCGGTGGCGAAGGCGTTGGCCTCGTAGGCTGGGAAGATACCCACTTCCGGCATCTTGATGCCGGCTTCGCGGGACAGCTGCTCGACGGTTTGCAGCAGCCATTGTTCGTGGCGAGTGCGCGGCTGAGTGATGATCTGGGTGCTGGTGCTCATCTTCGCCATCCACTTGGAGATGAATAGCGAGAACAGGGAACCGGCGAAACCGAACACCGCACAGAAGATCAGCAGCTGACTGAGGTTGAGGTCAACCCCGTTGGCCGCCATGAACCCGTTGAAGCCAAAAAGGCTCAGGGTGATGCTGGCAATCAGCACGACCGCCAGGTTAGTGGCCAAAAACAGCAGGATGCGCATCATGGTTGTGGAAATCTCCTCATGCTAAAGATGTAGCGTTATGCGGGTATATAAGGTGCCGCCGCAGGCTATTCAACACGCCGACTATTTCAAACTGTGTCCTACAGACGTCCTAAATGATTGAAAGACTTTTCTGAAAGTGCTCGTGGAAAAGAAAAAGAGCACCCGTACCCCGTGAACGTTGAGTTGCGCTGCGCACCGTTTACCGCGCCTTCAGTGTAGAAGGCCTGCCGAAGCGGGCGAAACGGATGTGTTGCTGAATCAAACAGCGTGCGAGTAGACCCTCGCACGCCACCTGGATTACTGGCGGTAGGACTTGAGGAAGTTGCCGATCCGGCCAATGGCCTGGTCCAGGTCGTCGACCCGCGGCAGGGTCACGACGCGGAAGTGATCCGGCCATGGCCAGTTGAACGCCGTGCCCTGGACCACCAGCAGCTTTTCGGACAGCAGAAGGTCGAGGACGAATTTCTCATCGTTGTGGATCGGGCAGACCTTCGGGTCGATCCGCGGAAAGGCGTACAGCGCCCCCATTGGCTTGACGCAACTGACACCAGGAATGTCATTGAGCAATTCCCAGGTGCGGTTGCGCTGCTCCAGCAGCCGGCCCTGTGGCAGGACCAGGTCATTGATGCTCTGGTAGCCGCCCAGCGCTGTCTGGATAGCGTGCTGGCTCGGCACGTTGGCGCACAGGCGCATGTTGGCCAGCATGTCGATGCCTTCGATGTAGCTCTGGGCGTGATGTTTGGGACCGGAGATGGCGATCCAGCCGGAGCGGAAACCCGCCACCCGGTAGGATTTGGACAGGCCGTTGAAGGTCAGGCACAGCAGGTCCGGCGCCAGCGAGGCGGTGCAGACGTGCACGGCATCGTCGTACAGGATCTTGTCGTAGATCTCGTCGGAAAACACCACCAGATTGTGCTGGCGAGCCAGCTCCAGCATGCCCAGCAAGACTTCCCTGGAGTACACCGCGCCAGTCGGGTTGTTCGGGTTGATGATCACCAGTGCCTTGGTGTTCGGGGTGATCTTGGCCTTGATGTCGGCCAGGTCGGGGAACCAGTTGGCCTGTTCATCACACAGGTAATGCACCGGATTGCCGCCCGACAGGCTCACGGCGGCGGTCCACAATGGGTAGTCCGGGGCCGGCACCAGCACTTCATCGCCGTTGTTGAGCAAGGCTTGCATCGACATCACGATCAGTTCGGACACGCCGTTGCCCAGGTAGATGTCTTCGATGCCGACACCTTCGACCTGTTTCTGCTGGTAGTACTGCATTACGGCTTTACGGGCGCTGAACAGGCCCTTGGAGTCGCTGTAACCCTGGGCGGTCGGCAGATTGCGGATAACGTCCTGGAGGATTTCATCGGGTGCTTCGAAACCAAAGGGCGCCGGGTTGCCGATATTCAGCTTGAGGATGCGATGGCCTTCCTCTTCCAGGCGCTTGGCGTGCTTGAGCACCGGGCCGCGAATGTCGTAGCAGACGTTGGCGAGCTTGTTCGATTTGCTGACCTGCATGGCGATGTGTTCCCGAAAATGAACGATCCAGGCGGCGAGTGAACTACCGTACTGGGGATCCTGCGTCTGTGCCCAGGCGTGACGCGGTACATGCGTGACAATCCGTTTGAATGCGCATGACGTGGCTGCCAGACTGGCGCCTGACGAGGCGCAATCATACGTGCCGCCCGATCTGTGGAAAAGCGTCGGATCGGGCTTTTTCAATTGCCGAGGTAGGACGATGGAAAAGTTGCAGAAAACCCTTGAAGAATGGCGCGCCATGCTCGACCCGGAGCAATACAACGTCTGTCGGCTGAAGGGCACCGAACGGCCATTTTCCGGTAAGTACAACGACACCAAGACTGATGGCGTATACCACTGCATCTGCTGCAACGAGCCACTGTTCGATTCGCGGACCAAGTTCGATTCCGGCTGCGGTTGGCCAAGTTTCTACGCGCCCATCGAAGGCAGCGCGGTCGTGGAAGTGCGCGATGTCAGCCACGGCATGATCCGCACTGAGGTGGTTTGCGCCCAGTGTGACGCTCACCTGGGCCACGTCTTCCCCGACGGCCCGCCACCCACGGGGCTGCGTTATTGCATCAATTCGGTGTGCCTGGATCTCGTACCCCGAGGGTAAACCGGGTGCAGTCCTTTGTGGCGAGGGGATTTATCCCCGCTGGGTCGCGAAGCGACCCCAAACAGGTTGAACGCAATCAGCCTGGCACAGCCAAGTGATAGCCATTGGGCTGCTGCGCAGCCCAGCGGGGATAAACCCCCTCGCCACAAGTTTGTCCGGCCGGGCCTTTGTGTTGCGAGCGGGTTCCAATAATTAAATTGCATGCAATTTAATTGCTCGCTATCTTCAGTGTCCTCTTCTTCCCATTTGGAGCCCTGCCATGAGCGACAACCTGCTGAGCATCCCGTGCACCACGATCAAGGGTGAGCAAAAGACCCTCGCCGATTTCGCCGGCAAGGCTGTGCTGGTGGTCAATACCGCCAGCCAGTGCGGCTTCACCCCGCAGTACAAGGGGCTTGAGGCGCTGTGGCAGACCTACAAGGACCAGGGCCTGGTGGTGCTGGGCTTTCCTTGCAATCAGTTCGGCAAGCAGGAACCGGGCAACGAGGGCGCGATTTCCGAGTTCTGCGAGCTGAACTTCGGGGTGAGTTTTCCGCTGTTCAAGAAAATCGAAGTCAATGGCGCCAATGCTCATCCGTTGTTTGTCCAGCTCAAGCAGCGGGCGCCCGGCGTACTCGGGTCCAAGGGCATCAAGTGGAACTTCACCAAGTTCCTGATCGGCAAGGACGGTCAGGTGGTCAAGCGTTTTGCGCCGACCACCAAACCTCAGGACCTGACCGGTGAGATCGAAGCCTTGCTCAAATGAATGATCTGTCAGTCGATGCGCTGAAGCTCGACAGCCAGTTGTGCTTCAAACTGTACGCCGCATCGCGGGCGGTCATTCGCGGCTACAAGCCTATGCTCGATCAGCTCGGCCTGACGTATCCGCAATACCTGGCGATGCTGGTGCTGTGGGAGTGGCAGGAAAGTGCACCGGAACAACCCACGGTCAAGGCCTTGGGCGAACGGTTGCTGCTGGATTCTGGCACGCTCACGCCGTTGCTCAAGCGTCTGGAGCAATTGAGCCTGGTCCAGCGCCAGCGTTCGGCCCGCGATGAGCGGGAGGTGCACCTGAGCCTTACGCAAACAGGTTGGAACTTGCGTGAGCAGGTCGGTCCGCTCAAGGCCCGTCTGTTATGCGATAGCGGGTTCGACCTGGACCGCCTGGGGGATTTGCGAGACGGTCTCGATCATCTGTTGAGGCAGATCAAAGCGCTGACGTAGTCGGCACCCACTGGTCCAGCAACGCCGCCAGCTCTTCGCGACGAAACGGTTTGGACAGGTAATCGTTCATGCCGGCGGCCCGGCATCGCTCACGTTCCTCAGGCATGGCGTTGGCGGTCAGTGCGACGATCGGCAGGTCCGGCCAGCGCCCGCTGCGACGGATCTGCCGACTGGCTTCGTAACCGTCCATGACCGGCATGTTGCAATCCATCAGGACCAAATTGAAATCCCTCTGTTCCAGCAGGTCCAGGGCTTCGGCGCCATGGGCCGCGACGATGACTTCGCAGCCCAGCTTCACCAGCATGCCCTTGGCCACCAGTTGGTTGACCGGATTGTCTTCCACCAGCAAGACCCGCCCGCGTTTGGACGGCGCCAGGGTTTCGATCTGAGCGTCATTGATGGTGGTGGCGTCGCTTTGCAAGGCGCGCCGCAGGATCTGGTATAGGGCGTGGCGCGCCAAGGGCCGGGCCTGCTGTAACAAAGGGGCAAGAGCGGTGGCTTCTTCACTGGGCAGAAAACTGCCATACGCGGTGACCAGCAGGATGGGCGCGTCGAAAGTGGGACGCATATTGAACAGGCATTCCGGGCAGTCGGTAATCAGGACGTCAGGCTTGAGGCCCAGCAACCCGTCATCCACCGAACGTCTTTCATAGTCCAGCCCCCAGCCGGGCAACAGCATGCTGAGCAATTCGGCCAGGCCGCTGCTGCGGTCGGTGATGGCCACGACATTGCCACGCAACGGCTCGACGGCCGTCGCGGCGGTGTGGCAAGGCAGGGGCAAGTCAGCGCAGAACTGGCTGCCGAAACCGGCTTCGGAGGTGATCGTCAAACGGCCTTGCATGGCCTCACAGAGGTTGTAGGTCAGCGCCAGGCCCAACCCGGTGCCCCCGAACTGGCGGGTAATGCCGACACCGGCCTGGGTGAACGGCTGGAGGATTCTCGCTTGATCTTCCTGGGGGATGCCGATGCCGGTGTCACAGATCTCGATTCGCACACCGTCTTCATGTGGGCTCAAGCGGACGTCGACCCGGCCGAAGCGAGTGAATTTGAGCGCATTGGACAGCAGGTTGCTGACGATCTGGCGCACCCGGGTCGGGTCACCCAGGACCTGTGCTGGAAACGCCGGATCGATCAGGCAGGCCAGTTCGACACTGGGAGCGGCGTTCTGGGAAAGCAGGTTGGCGGTGTCTTCGACCAGGGCGCCAAGGTCGAAAGGGATGCGTTCGAGTTCCAGTTGACCGGCGTCGAATTTTGACAGATCGAGGATGTCGTTGAGCAGTTCAACCAGCACTTTGCCTGAGTCATGGGCGATCGATAGCTGTTGCTGTTGTTCGGCCGTCAGGGGGCCATCCAGTGACAGCGCGATCATCCCCAGCAGACCATTGAGCGGCGTACGGATCTCATGGCTCATGTTGGCCAGAAACACGGAACGGGCTTCGGCCATATCCAGAGCGGTGCGCCGGGCCACTTCCAGCTCCTCGTTGGACTGGCTGAGGCGGGCATTGATGGCTTTGAGTTCGGCGGTACGGGCCGAGACAATGTTTTCCAACTGCGCGAGGTAATCGGTGAGGCGATTTTCGGCGGTGCGCCGTTGCTGAATCTCGGTGGCGATATTTTCGAACTGCTGGTTGGCCACCGACACCAGTACGCCGATCTCGTCCTGCTGGTGGCCGGAGGGGCATTCCAGGCGACTCTGCTCGCCGCTACTGGGATCGCGGCTGCTCAGTTCGCGGATGACCCGAACCAGCGGCTTGGTCAGCATCACATAAAACAACGCCAGCAGCAGACCGGTCAGGATCAGGCTGCGGGCGAAACCGTTGAGCAGCGTCACTTCGGCCCGGCGCAGGAACCGGCTGCCGAACGCATAGGTGTCGACCTCCAGCCGCAGCACGCCCAGAGACTCGGCGGGAAGATGGTCCAGGTAGAGGCGGTCTTCGAACTGGCGCTGGGCGCCGAAGAGAAAGTCGCTGATGAACCGGTAACTGCTCTGCAGTTCAGGGCGTTTGACGCTGGCTAGCACGGTGTTGTTGTTATCGACCAGTTGGGCGCCGATGATGGCCGGTGAGCGCAACAGGCCCAGGGACAGCTCCTGGGCGAGTTCGGCATCGATGTTATAGGCGATGCGCGATGCCGGGTTGTGGCTGATTTCCAGCAGCGACAGGATTTCACGGTTGATCGACGCGTCTTCGCTGGCATAATCGATGCCGATCTGCATCAGGCTGAGCAAAGTACCCAGCACGAAACCCACCAGAACGGTCAGCCGGGCCTGCTTGTAGGACAGCCGTTGGGTGAATCTGATGTCCATGGAATGATGAACCACTTACGTTTCCCTTCGCCGCTCAAGCATAGCTGATCATCTCTGAATACCGATGCAGCCGGTTTATGTTGTGTGGGATAGACCCGCCATTGGGTACGGCGTTTCGTCGCTGTTGCGCCATCATCACTGTGAACCTGTCCGAGGAGAAGACGTGGACTCTCGATTGAATGCTTTTCTTGAGCGTGCCGATGCAGTGCTGGCCCGCATAGAGCCCTTGTTGCCCGTTCCACGGCCGACGATCGACTGGACCCGGACGCTGGCGGCCCGCTGGCAGCGCGACGGGCGCAGTGGTTACCTGCTGCCGCTTGAAGTCAGCCTCGACATGCGCTTGTCGGACCTGATTGGCGTGGATCGTCAGGTTGAACAGCTGGGTCGCAACACCCAGCAGTTCATCGATGGCCTGCCGGCCAACCATGCGTTGCTGTGGGGCTCGCGTGGCACTGGCAAGTCGTCTCTGGTGCGCGCGTTGCTGGCCGAACATGCCCAGCATGGCTTGCGGTTGATCGAGATCGAGCGCGATCACCTGGCCGATCTGCCGCGGGTGGTCGAACAAATCGCAAAACTGCCACAGCGCTTTGTGCTGTTTTGCGATGACCTGTCGTTCGAATCCGGGGAGGGTGATTACCGCGTTCTTAAAAGCGTGCTGGACGGGTCTCTGGAACAGGCGCCGGACAACGTGCTGTTGTATGCCACTTCCAACCGCCGTCACCTGGTGCCGGAAAAGGAAAGCGACAACGAGAACTGGAAGCGGGTCGATGGCGAGCTTCACCCCAGTGAGGCCGTGGAGGACAAGATCGCACTGTCTGACCGTTTCGGGTTGTGGCTGTCGTTTTATCCGTTTACCCAGGAGCATTTCCTCAACGTGGTGGAGCACTGGATCGGCGAGCTGGCGGCCAAGGCCGGGTTGGCCTGGCAGCGTGATGAAGCGCTGGATGTGCAGGCGGTGCGTTGGGCCACCGGGCGTGGCAACCGCAACGGACGTTGCGCCTATCAGTTTGCCCGGTATTGGGTAGGCCTCAAACTTTTGGAGAATAAGGCATGATCGATTTGAAGGGCACGGGCGAAGGTCTGGACGGCTACGGCTTGTTAGCGGCACAGCTTGAGTCCCTGCTGGCCGATGAGCGGGACTTCATCGCCAATGCCGCGCAGTTTTCGGCTTTCCTGTTCAGTCAACTGGACGACTTGAACTGGGCCGGCTTTTACCTCAATCGTAACGAAGAGCTGGTGCTGGGCCCGTTCCAAGGCCAGATCGCCTGCGTGCGGATTCCCTTTGGCCGTGGTGTGTGCGGGACGGCGGCGGCGACTCGCCAGACCCAGCGCGTCGAAGACGTCCATGCCTTTGCCGGTCATATCGCCTGCGACAGCGCATCGAACAGCGAACTGGTGGTGCCGCTGGTCAAGGGCGGGCGCCTGATCGGTGTGCTCGACCTGGACAGTCCGAAACTGGCGCGTTTTACCGAACATGATCGGGTCGGTATTGAACAACTGGCCGAAATTTTCCTGCGCCTGACCGACTGCTGACCTGCTTCCTGTAGGCGCTGGCGAAGGCTCGGGCCGCGTTCGGACGATCTTTTGATCTTCCGCGTGAGATTCAAACGTCAGCAGAAAGATCGCAGCCTCGCTTGGCTCGGCAGCTCCTACAGGGATAGCTTTCATGCTTTGAGCCCCGCTTTGGCCAGCAGGCTGTCCGGGTCGACGTCATCGATCTGGCGCGGATCGAGAAACTGGTTGGCGTAGCTCAGGTAGATCTTTTCATCGATGAACAGCCCGAACAGCTCTGGATCGATGTGGGCGTCACGGCACATGGTGGCCATGATGCCCAGGGCTTCACTCAGTTTCTTGGCCTTCTTGTAAGGGCGATCGGCCGCCGTCAACGCTTCGAATATGTCCGCAATCGCCATCATGCGCGCGGGCAGGCTCATCTCCTCGCGTTTGAGCCGCTTGGGATATCCCGTGCCGTCCATCTTCTCGTGATGCCCGCCGGCGATCTCCGCCACGTTGTCCAAATGACTGGGGAAGGGCAACTGGCTGAGCATCAGGATTGTTTGCACCATGTGATGATTAATGACATAGCGCTCCTCTCGCGTCAGCGTGCCCCGCGTGATGCTGAGGTTGTACAGTTCGCCGCGGTTGTATTTCCAGGGCGGCACATCGAGCTGGAAGCCCCATGGGTTGTCCGCCGGGATCAGTTCGGCTTCGTGGCGCTCCAGCAGGTGCTCGGGCTTGTCCGTCAGCAACTGTTCAGTCACTGGAAGCGAAGGTTTGGGGGTGCGTGCCTGGCGGCGGTTTTCTTCCCAGGAAACGCCCAGGCGGTCATCCAGGGTCCGGGTCCAAGGGCGTTGAGCAATACCTTGCAAACGTTGCAGATCGGCGTCGGCCATGGCCTCGGAGCCGAGGTTGCAGCGGGCGACGAAGGCAAAGTCGTCATCGAGGCGGGCCAGTGTCGCGTCGCGTCGCTGGGCCAGGGATGACGACTCGCCACCCGTTGCCAGGGCCTGCCAGTAATCGACCCAGGCGTCGCGCTTGAGCACCTCGAAGCGCGTACGGATCTCGTGAATCCGATCGTTCAGGGTTTCCAGTTTGGTGGCTTTGTCGACCACGTATTCGGGTGTGGTGACCTTACCGCAATCGTGCAGCCAGGCGGCGATGTGCAGCGCTTCCCACTCATCCTCCGTGGGGCGGTAGGCCTGGAACGCCGACGCCTGGCTGGCCGCGGCGGCTTGGGCGAGCATCAGCGTCAGGGCGGGAACCCGCTGGCAATGACCGCCGGTGTAAGGACTCTTGGCATCGATCGCCCCGGCCAGCAGTTGAATGAACGAATCGAGCAGTTGTTTTTGCCGGGCTTGCAGGCGCTGGCCTTCGATGCTCACGGTGGCGGCACCGGACACGGCCTGCAGGAAGGCGATGCGGTCCGGCTGCAGTTTTTCCAGGTCGGCTTCAGTACCGCTGTCGGTGATCAGCAGCACCAAAACCCCGACGGTTTCCTGGTGACGATTGCGCAGGCGAATGCCGATCAGGTGAACCCGAGGGGCGTCCAGTGCCAGCAAGACACTCTTGAGGTCGGCGGCCTGCTCGAAGCCCAGCGAGGTGACGAGGTTGTCCGAGGCGTCCAGCTGCTGCAGCCATGGCGGGCTGTCCGGTGCCTTGAGCGCATGGCCTTTCAACTCGAAGGCGGCAAGGTCCCGAGGCGTTCCATCGATGACCAGCCCGTAAGGCCTGACCCGATCGTCATCGTTTTCGCGCAGGTAAATCAGGCCGGCCTGGGCCTGAGCGATTTTCACCGTCTCGAACAACACCCGCTCCAGCAATGGGGCAAAGCGGGTTTCGGCGCGCAGACTGGCGGTGATTTCGAAGAAACTTGCCAGGGTCTCTTTCATTCGCGCCATCGAAACGCCCAACTGATCGACCTCCAGCACGGGGGAGCGACGGGACACCGGGTAGTTGAAATCAAAGCTGCGAATGGCGTCGGCCTCCTGCACCAGGGCGCGCAGGGGCTTGACCAGAATCCTGGAGGTCAACCAGCCCAGGGGCAGGCACAGGAGCAGGGTGGCCAGGGTAATCAGCGCGCCTTGCCAGCGCATGCGATAGGCATCGGCCAGCAACTCATCTTCAGGGACCAGCAACGCCAGTTCCAGGCCCTGCGGTCCGCCTTCCTGCATGTGGCTGCGGGAAACGATCCATTGGCGTCCACCTGCCTCCAGGCGTGGGGTGTCGGTGTTGTCGTCGAGTGCGGCGGCGATGGCCGGGCTGAGGTCGCGTGCCTTGCTCAGGCGGGCCGACTGGGTGTCGGCGATCAGCCGATGACTGTCGGGGTAGGCGACTGTATTGCCCTGGGGGTCGAGCAGCACAATTTCGGTGCCGGCGGTCACCCTGTGCTTGGCCAGGGTCTGGGACAGGGACGCCAGGGTCAGGTCGGCAGCGATGACCGCCTGTGCGCCACTGCGCCGGGCGAGGGTGGTGCCCAGGTTTTGGGTGGAGAAGAAGACGTAGGGTTCGGTGGTGATTTGCTCGGCGCTTGCCAGCGCGCTGCGAAACCAGCTTCGATTGCGCGGATCGTAGGATTCGTCGGCAATGTTCTGACGGCCAATGAGCGTCAGGCTCTGGTCGTAGAACAGCGACTGGGCACGAACCTGGCCGGGGGTAGCTGTCCGATCCACGGTCCAGACCTGGTAGGCTGCGTTGGTCGGCGCGTTCAGCGCGGTCTTCAGGGTTTCGGTGCGCAAGGGGCGGACCATCAGGAAGTCGCCATTGCTGTCGCCCAGGTACAGCGACGCCAGGTTCGGGTTGTCCCGCAGCGCCTGGCTGAAGGGCACGAGCAGGGCCAGACGTTGAGCGGTCGTGGGTTCGCGTGTCGCCGGGTAATCGGCCAGCAGGCCCAACAGATGGCGGATGGGCTCATAGGTGTCATACAAATCCAGGCGTACGTCCTGCTCGATACGGTTGAACAGCTTTTCACTGCTGGACAGGATGATTTGCGTGGTCTGGCGATAGTTGAAAATGCCTAGCATCACACCCGTCAGCAGCAGGAGTAACGTAAACATCACGCTGATGTGTACGTGCAGAGGGAACCGGCGTTGTTGCGGAGGCGGTGCGCTGGGCATTGCAGTCACTCCAAGTGTCAGTGGGCGTTCCCAACTCATTCCCTGCCGCGCCGGGGAAAACCAATTGAGAGCGCCCCCTGGTGCGCACTGCTGAGCGAACAGCATAGTAAACGCTGGATTATTTTGCCTTGGCGATCTCTGTTTCCAGGGCCCGCTCCAAGTCAATCAGGGCGTGATCGAGGGCCTGGGTGTATTCGCCAATGGGTTCAGGCCCCTGAGCCTTTTGGCAGGCGTGCTCCAGTGCTTCGCATCGCTGAATCAGCGAGGTCGCCTGCACAATTCGGGCGACGCCTTTTATTTTGTGCGCCGTTTCGGTCAGTGCCTGTCGGTCCCCACCGCGGGCGACGTCGAGCAATTCCTGACGGTCCGAACGATTGCTGTTGAGCAGTTCCTCCAACAGGCGCCGGATTGACAAGGGGTTGCCACCGGTTAATGCCTGCAGGCTTTGCACATTGAAGACCCTTGAGCGGCCGGCGGATCTGACCGTTTTCATCCATTGGCTCAGGGCACTCAGGCTGATGGGTTTGAACAGGCAGTCGTCCATTCCTGCCTCCTTACAGCGTTGTTTTTCCTCCGGTTGCGCATTGGCGGTAAACCCTAGGATGGTGCAGCGCGGCAGTGCTCGTTCGTGCTCATGGCGACGAATCGATCCGGCCAGTTCGTAACCATTCATGATGGGCATGTTGCAGTCGGCAATGACCAGGTCGAAATCCCCTTCACGCCAGGCCTTGAGCCCTTGTGCGCCATCATGGGCGACATGGTAGTGATGACCCAGGTATTCCAGTTGTTGCGACATCAACAAGCGATTGGCCGGGTGATCATCCACGATGAGAACGCTCAGGGCGGTCGCGGCTGTATCGATGACAGGCTCAGGGGGCGCGCAGACTGCTGTCTTTGGCAGGGTGGTCAGTTGCAGGGAAACCTGGACCTGGGTACCGACGCCCGGCTGGCTGTTCATGTGCAGGCTACCGCCCATCATCTGACACAGGTTGCGACTGATCACCAGGCCAAGCCCCGCACCCGTTCGCGCCATCCGGCCTGTATTGTCGACTTGGGAAAACGGCTCGAACAGGCGCTGCAGGTCTGCCGGACTGATGCCGATGCCGGTGTCGCTGACCTCGAGTTGCATGTGCAGGGCGTCATCCTCGGCGCCCGGAGACAGTTGGACCTTGATTCGGACCTGACCCCGTTCGGTAAATTTGAGGGCATTGCTGATCAGGTTCGAGAGTACCTGTTTGAATCGCAAGGGGTCTATCAGGACGTCCGGGTTGTCTTCACTGGGCTCGAACAGCAGCGACAATGCCAGGTTTTTCTGCCGGGCCACGCCTTCGAAAACCCGTATGACCGATTCCAGCAAGGCCCTGAGATTGACCCGCTCGGGTGCCAGGTTCAGGTGGCCTGACTCGATACGTGCAATGTCCAGGATATCGCCTATCAATTCCAGCAGACCGGAAGCCGACTCGTACGCCACCTCTATTGTCGAGCGGTCCAGATGGCCTTTGTCGGCATGTTTCAAAGCCAGTTCCAACATACCGATCACCGCGTTCATGGGGGTGCGGATTTCATGGCTCATGGTCGCCAGGAATGTGCTTTTGGCGCGATTCGCGTCATCGGCCCGCTCCTTGGCGGCGCGCAGTTCATCGAACAGTTGGCGTCGTTCGCTGATGTCGATCCAGCCGCCGATGATGCCTTGTACTTCGGCAGTAGAGTTGCGATAGGGGAGAATCCAATGATAGATGGTCAGTTTTCTATCGCCGATATGCAGCGGGCGATCCATGATCAGCGGGGTGCCTTCAGCCATGACACGCTGATAGTCCGCTTGATACTCCTGCGCTTCGAAGGCATTGCTCATGGATCCGGGCATAACGTTCCTGCCGATGACGTCTTCGCGTTTGACGTTGAACGTCTGCAGATAACTGTCATTGCAGCTTTGCAGGAAACCGTTGCGATCTCGGACATAGATGGGGTGGGGAGTGCCATTGAGCAGCGAATGCATGAACTCAAGCTGGTCATTGAGGGCCAGCTCCGCCCGTTGACGTTGCCTGATCTGCCGCTGCATATAAGCATTCCATGCCAGGGACAGCAGTAACAAGAGCCCGACGGCGGCGACAATCTGGAAAAACAGGCGGTTATAAGTGCGCCAAGCGTGTTCCGATGCCGAAACGTAACCCCGCCACCGGTTGTTGATCACGCCCAGTTCGTCGGGGTCGATGCTGGTCAAGGCTTTGTCGAGGATGGCGTTCAGCTCTGGGGTGTTTTTAGCCGTGGCCAGCGAGAACATGGCCTGTTGGGTTCCTACGGTGCTGCTGATTTGCAACGTGTTGCGCAGCGAGTGGGACGAAATGAAGTAGTTGGCCATGACCAGAGAATTCACACCGCCGTCGACCTGGCCCTGGGCGAGCATTTCCACGGCATGCAGGGGGTCGACGGTTTCGATGATCCTGATGTTGGGATACTGGCTGCGCAGCCATTCAATGACCGGATTGCCTTTGGTGATTGCCAGACTTCGGTCCCCGAACTGGTCGAGGGTTGCGGGGGTGTCAGACTGTTTGCGGGTCAGCAACACGAATGAGCTGTCGACATAGGGGCGGCTGAACTTCAACTGTTGTTGCCGTTCGCTGCTGGGCAGCAGCGCAGCAATCATATCGGCCTGACCGTTCAACACCGCACCAATCATTTCGCTGTCGTTCTGACTGCGCTGGATCTCCAGGCGCATGCCGGTGCGCAACCGGATCAGTTCCAGCAGGTCGGCGCTGATGCCGCGAAAATCGCCATCGGAATCGAAAAAAGTGAAGGGGGCCGCGGTTTCATTCACGACGACTCGAACCACCGGGTGTCTTGCCAGCCAGCGTTTCTCACGGGCGGTCAGTTGTATTTTGTGTTCAGTCAGATACAAGTCGCTGCCTGCGCTCCAGCGTTTGGAGATGGCTGCTTGCTCGGCGATGGAAATCTGGTTCAGCGTGGCGTTGATAGCCTCCAGCAGCCGGGTATCGTGACCTCGAACTGCGAAACCGAATCCGTAGGACTCATGCTTGCCGAAGCTGGCCATGCGGATATTGCTCAGGTAGCCCTTGCTGATCATGTAGTGGGTGGAAATGGTATCGCCGAGAAAGACATCCGCCTGGCCGAAAGCAACGGCGTTTATGGCGTTCTGGTAGGAGGGATAGGTGCTGATGATTGCCTTGGGGTAAAGCTTCTGTATTTCCCGCAGCGGCAGGTAGTGATAGACCATGCTCAGCCGCAATCCCTGGAGATCTTCGGTCAGGGAACGGCTTTCATTCGTTCGGGTGACAAGAACGGGCTGGTCCACGGCATAGGGGGTCGACAGCACGATGCCGGGGGTGCGAGCTTCGAACCCATTGGCGGTGCCGAGCATGTCGATTTTTCCATTCTTGAGGGCAGCAATGGCTTCATCTCGGGAAGCAAAGCGCAAAACCCGCATGGGCAGACCGATCGCCCTGGCGATGATGCCGGCGTAGTCGGCGGTCATGCCCTCGTAGTCGTGCCCGCTGGTGGACAGATCGAAGGGCGGATAATCCGGGGCAGACGTCCCCAGTACCAGTTCCTGCCGGTCTTGTAACAGGCTACGGTGAGCGTCATCCAGCAGGACCTCGATATGAGCCGCCGTCGAGCGACCCAAAAGTGTGTAGGGTTCGGGCACTCCCGGCGTCGCCATGAGGACTTGCGCATATAACCCCGCGCTTAACGGCAGGAGGTATTTTTTTATGCATTTGAGCATCCTGTTTTTTCTCACACCAACGCGTTGCGCTTTGCCATTTCTATCAGTTCTACCAGGGATTTGACTTTGAGTTTCTGCATCAGCCTTTTTTTGTAGCTATTTCACATATGTAGAATTAGATTGAGGTTCACATTCGGGGGAAAAAATGGCTACCGCATTTAGCTACGCACGCTTCTCAAGTGCCCCACAAGCAAAGGGTTCAAGCCTTGAGCGTCAGAAATCCATGGTTGCTAACTGGCTGGCCCAAAACCCCGGCTACACCATTAGCGAGTTGACGTTTCAAGACCTGGGTAAGAGCGGTTGGAAAGGCGACCACATCAAGGAAGGCGGAGGCTTCGCTAATCTATTGGCCGCTGTTGAAGCAGGCGCGATTGCGTCGGGAGACGCGGTTCTAGTCGAGTCGGTAGATAGAGCTGGCCGTCTGGATACCCTAGGAATGTTGGACATCTTGGGTCCGATACTCCGCAAAGGCGTCGAGATCGTCACTCTAGACGACGGCATAAGATACACACGCCAGAGTCTGGACGGCGGGCATATCTACATCCTGTTGGGAAAGATTCAGTCAGCTCGCCAGTACAGTGACAACCTCAGTCGTCGCCTCACCGGATCTTACGATTCCCGCCGTAGGCTGGCGAAGGAGGGTAAGACGCCCAAGCGGAATACCCCTGTTTGGCTCACCTCGGAAGGTGTAGTGATTCCAGAGATTGCAGCCCAGGTAAAGCTGGCATTTGAGCTTTACATCTCGGGTCTAGGTAAAGCTGTCATCGCAAGACGCATGCGTGAGAGTGGCCTTGCCGCGCTTGCTAAGTGCTCCGGGCCGGGTGTTGAAGGATGGCTTCGAAATGAAGCGGCGATAGGCCGCTGGGACGGTTCGGAGGTGTATCCGCCAATCGTGGACATATCCACATTTCACTTGGCTCAGATTGAAGGCGAGAAACGTAAAACCCTTCCAAGGGCGAAAACCGCTGCTCACTTCTATGTTGGTTTGGTGAAATGCAAGAGTTGCGGCCACAACTACATCATGAGAACCATTCAGGGTGTGCAGGTATCTATGCGATGCCGGAGGCGCCAGGAGCTGAAGGGTTGTGAAAACAAGAAAGTGATTCCAAAGGAAATCATCGATACGGTTTATCGCCACACTAGTGTGAAGGCTGCACGACAGGCGGTAGCCCAACAGAGCGTGGGCGTAAATGAGAAAGCAATTATCGCAGCCGAGGCGAGATTACTAGAGCTCTCGCGGGGCATAGAGTCCCTAGGGGCTGCCATTCGTTCCACGGGAGCTATTGTGGAGCTTGTAGAACAGATAGGTCAGGCTAATGAAGAGCGCGAACTGCTTAAGCGAGATCTCGCCTTGCTTAAAGCTACCGTAGTGCCCTCCCAGGGGCAGGTATGGCAAAAGCAGGGGGACGTCTGGAAACTAGAGCGGGACGACCCCCAACGGCTTGCAGCGATGCTGCGCAGTGTTGGTTACACCATCACCATATACGCGGATCGCCGTATCACTTCGTCTCATTCGGATGCTGTTTACCGTTATGCCGGTGTCGATCGGAAATCGAACCGGTATCGGCTCTATGTAGGGGAAAAGCTATTGCTCGTCCTTAAAGCGGCTGATGAACATCTAGAAGCGGAACCACTTGAAGGGGACGCCATGATGGGGGAGGCGATTTGGACCGAGGCAGACTACGAAAGTCTCCAGGCCCAACGTTAGAACATTCTTTAATGTGATAAAAGCGACAAAATATAAGACATATACGACAACTTCATAAAATAGCTTGCTATTGTAGCGTGTTTATGCTTGACAAAATAGCTTTTGTGGTGCATACTAAGCCTGTAGATAGGGAAATTTTCCTACGCCAGTCGCAATATCCTCTTAAATTCCAGAATCACCGACATGGAACCAAGCGCTGCTTGAGTTCAGTGTGTCGTGTAGGCCGAGGCGGTGGCGCCTAGGGCTCGCCCGACAGGAGCGATGTGCCGATTCCTGTCACTTATTTTCCGCATCACCCTCTCACGAAGAAGCAAGCTTTAGAACGCTCTATGCGCTCATTGAGCCGGACTCCGTTCGGCTTATTTTTTTACCTGAAGCTCCTTCTGTGACATCCCTCCAGTAAAACTCAAACATCCGTGACAACTACCCCGTAATAGGAGGCCCGCCTGTGGCTCTAATCTTTAGAAACTGTGATGTATGTTCCGCTCGCTACGGCGCTCGAAACACTATTAGCAAAACCTGTTCCGCTGCCTGTCGTCAGAAGGCGTGTCGAGCAGCTAAACAGAATAACACCCCGCAACCCAAACAAAGTAATACACAACTAAAAATCGAGGAAACACCTATCGTGAGCAAACAACAGCAAACACAAACACCAATGCAGTTCGTCTTTAGCGAATCGGAGTACCAAGCCCGTTGCAATAATAAGCGAGACTTTTATTTAAACCGCTTTGAGCGTCCAAGTACGGATGTTCCCGGAGCAATCGTTGAGTTTGTTCCCAGCACGTTGATCGAAGCCCTAGACTTGTACCACCGGCTTCTTAATGAAGGTTACGCGCCACTCGAACCAGTACCGGGTAGTCTGCCAACGGCGACATTAGTTAGTAATCCAATGGGCGAATACATCAGCCTATATCTGAAGAAGCCCGCAGCTCAGCAAGAACAAGACCTCGCTGCGATATATGATCAGGTGAAGGCTGAGTTGGAAGCTGAGTTGTCTGCGGCTTTTGAATCTGCGGTTGAAAGACAGATTGATCTTGCCCTTGCAGCAGATGAGCGTAAGCGCCAACGAGAACTTGACCAAGAGCGTCAGAAGCTTGCTCAACAGACACGTGATCAGCTCACCGCTTCCCGGGCCAAGCTTCGTGCAGAGTTAATTGAGGCTGGTAAGCTAAACGCCGATGGAAGTGCAGCATGATACTCGATGCAACTACCAGGATCTTGCTTGAGAAGTATGATCCAACTAATAGGCTCCTACAAGCCCCTGTAAGCGCTTCTAATAGCGAGGCGCTACATACGCATCAACAGTCTAATGTAACGCCTCCTGCGAGCTCACAGGGGCTCCTACATAAGTCTGCAAGTGGTAGGGCGGGCACTATTACTGTCTTGATGAGTTCAAGCAAATATAGTGACGGGATAATTACTAAGGCTTGTAATGAGTTTAATGCTATGCACCCTGAAACGATGAGCAACAGTTATCAACTACCCTGCGCCTATGAAGGTATCCCCGCTGGATCGTGGGTTTATATAGAATTTGAGGAGCTTTAATGGAAAAACCCGATACATTGCAACAAGCTCTGAATAAAGAGCCCGAATACTTTCTTCTTCTCCGGGTCCATCGCCCAGCAAACGTACCAAACTTCGTTGGGCTTGTTTCCATGTATGTTCAGCGTCGTGGCGAGAGCAGCTTTGGATATCACTGGTTTGATTACGATGAAAATTCAACCCTTGTCGCTATGCACGGTAGTCGTAACAGTCTAACGTTCATTGCTGAATACATCTCTCAGTATCGGCATCACCTTCCAAGTGGCTATGAGGTTATTTATCGTGGGCGTGGTGCTAAAACCTTTAAAAGCCACGTTGATTATTTTTACCCTCGTCGTCTCGGGTATCGGGAGGGGCGTAGCCTATGAACGAAATTATTTCTCAGCTCGTTGGCGCCCTTAAGTTTTCTGTAGACTCAAGCGGCTTACAGCGTTTCACACAGATGATGAAAACAGCCGAAAGCCAAATGACTAGGCTAGGCAAGCAGGCTACGCAGCTCCAAACCAAACTTAACAAATCACTTAACATTGGCAATAAGAGTTCTAGCAAACTTAAGCTCGATGCTGATGTTCGTCGATCATTGGATAAAGAGCTGGCTTTGGAAACAAAGCTTACTAAACTTCGCCGCCAACAGTTTAGCACTGAACTCGCCCAGCAGAAGTTGGTTTACGCTGGTGCCAAACAAGAGGCTTCACTTCAAAGTGCTGCACTCAAGGATCAAATTCAACGAGCTGTAGTTGCCGCTAAACAGCAGAAAGTTCAACAAGAGGCACTCAAGACTCGACTAGGCGAGGCCAAGCTAACCGCTGCTGCTGAACAGTCCCAGCTTCGTCAGACTCGCTTGGCCGACATACTCCAAAAGCGACAGGCTCGGACGGTGCAGCTTCAACAACAAGCCTTGTTAGCTCAGAACAAATTCCAGCGTGCCGAAGTTGCCTTAAATAATGCTCGTGCTGCTGGGATCCGTCAGGCGGAGCGCTGGGCAACAACTAAGACCACAACCGCTAATCGTGAAGCCCGCGCTACTGAGCGTCACCAGCAGCAGGCTCAGCGATTCCAGTTTGCTGCTCAACGCCACGAGGCTTGGCAGGCCCGTCAGACTATGCCAAAGCCTATGGACTTCAGTGGTCTCGCTATAGGAGTTACGGGAGCTACAGCAGCGCTATACGGGCTTGTACGCGGTGTCAGCTACTTAAGCGAACGTGTTACACAAAGACAATCTGAGGCAAGTGGTGCAGAAGCCTTTGATACGTCACTCCAAGCGGCTGGCGGGAAAAATCCAGACAATCAGAAATTTGCTCGTGATCAGTTCATCGATATCAGCAATAAGTATGGGCAGGAAGTGTCAGTAGAAACGGCCAGAAGCTTTGCTCTGTTTGTTCAAGGACAACTGGCTCTAGGTAAGACTCTGACACAGGCAACAAAAATTTTTGAAAATCAGAGTGCTACTTGGAGAGCAGCGTCTCTTGATAAGGAGAGTCAGAAGCGCGCCAACTACCAGATTTCCCAAATTCGAGCAAAAGGGCGCCCGGAGGGCTCTGATGTAAACGATTTGTTCGATGCTGTTGGTGGTGTAGTCGCTGCTTCAATCAGACAAGCTGCTGCAACTCGCTTGGGCTTTAAGGGGAAGGTGGAAGAGCAGGCAGGATGGTTCAAGCAGGCTGTTACGGATGCCAAGATTACGGCTGCTGATTTTGATCAGGGTATGTCCAACTTCCTGAAGGCTAACCAAGATATCCTCGCCAAACAAATGAACTCTATTGCAGCCGCTCAACAGCGTTCTGACAATCAAGCTTATTTGAATGACAACATTATCAACGCTAGCGAGGAATTGAAAGGCGTTATCCTTGAGCGAATAGAGTCTGAGCGACAACTTAATGAGGCAATGAAACCCTTTAAAGAGACGCTAGCGTTATTTGATATTGGGTTGACTAAGCTGGCTACACAGATGCTTCGCTTCGGTGCAAATCGTAATGTCGATGGCTCTGAGAAGACATCCGATCAACAAGTTCAAGATAAGATGTCCACAGTTGATATCGCTGTAGATACTCGTATGACGGGCACAGGAAACTATGACGCCATTGATGGCAGCACCCAGCGTCAAGGCGGGCCTATTGGCGGATTTTGGAACTGGCTCTTCGATGTCAAAGATTATCGCAAGGGTGAGGCTAATGAATTGCAAGCTCTAGAGCCAAACACGGTAGCGATGCAATTTCCAAAGTTGGACTTATCTAAATTCGTTCTTGAGCCTGAGAACTTCGCTGATGGCCGATACAGGCAGTTCAGGATGCCTGAGCCAGTTACCGCTAAAGACATTATGGACGACACAGCTCAACAACAGCGCCGACAAACATTGCTGCCAAGTGACTGGCTGCTGCCAACTGACTTGAACGCTGGGAAGATAGCCGCTCCCAGCGAACACATTAATTCGAGCACCCACGCTTCGGAGAGTGCTGTGATAGTTAACGTCACTGTTGAAGGGGGTCGTCTCGATGATACGGCGCTGGCTAACAAGATTGGTGATGTTGTTGGGGTCGAGGTTGATGCGCAGCTTTCTAAGATGCTGATTAAAGCGAGAGGAAATCAGCAGGAAGTTTATTGATGCAATAATTAAGGGTTGCTTGCGGCCCTATCATCTAAAGGATACCCGATAATGAATCAAGTCTTTGATAACGCTACTGAAGCAATGAGAGTTGCTCACTATTTATCCTACCTCCTACGACGCCCTGTAATGCGCTCTATCACGCTTAATAAGCACGGGATGCCTCTATGGGTGGTGAGTGTATCTAACGCCTCCCAGAGCGCACTATAGGAGCTCGCATCGATAGTTCCATTTTGTATAACTAACTGCATTATTTACAACTTGACAAACTGGGTCAAAAGGCGTATATTCGCCACCTTCTTCAGCAGTCTACATCGAATGTTCTCGACTTCACCATAGAGTGATGTCAGGCATCGGTTTTGTGCTGCCTGAAATTTGACCCAGGCGTTTGCACCAGATATCAACGGAGGGGAAATTCCCCTATGTACGCAGGGGAAAATCCACTACGTACACGGTGGAAAATCCCCTACTAGTAAGATAGATAATAACAAGAAAGAAATAATAAGATTGATTTTGTCTGCTCGCTCTGTTTCGCAGACACGTCGGGCTCGCCCTCTGAGTTTTGGCACTGTAAATACTGAAGATCAAGAGCAAAGCTTTTTAGTTTTGTGTTGATATTTGTTGTTTGTTGGGTGCAAGACCGCTTGGTCTAAGTTGATCCCGCCTCTGTAGATAATTCCTGAAAGCTAACGCTTTCGTGTCAAAGCTGTTAACTGTGCAGAGATGCTTAGGGTGATTTCATTATGAGAGTGCTTGGGATGAAAGCTTCGCTTTCTGTGCAATAAACCGTATGCGTGAGCATAAATTTAATAGGAGAGCATATAAATGAATATTGATTTTAAATGCAAGAGCCGGGAATGGTTGAAGGCTCGCAATGGTACTGGTGGTCCCAGTGCAGCAGCTCGTGTAGCTGCGATGATTGAAGCAATTGCCTTATTCCGTACAGGTGTTACAGATGAGGCAGAATTTCTAAGGCAGATGAAAACTTTATAAGTTAATACGAGGAATACGATGACCGAAACATTTTGCAAGCTTACACATGAGATTATGCGTGCTACACACTGGATCAGTAAAACTACTGGCGAACTCTTTAAGCTCACTGGTACTCAGAAAATCATCTGGGTGCACATGACCAGTCGCTACGAGTTTTTCCGCTCGCTAGGTAAAGAATGGTTTGATGATCAAGAAGACATCGCCAAAGATACGGGATGCGACGTTAGTACAGTGAAGGGATTCATCAAGCTGCTAGTTGAGCATGGTTATATGGCGGTGGAGCGTAAGAAACTCCGTGGCTATGTTTATTCAAATAGTTACAGGATCATTGCTTCACTAGAGTCACATAATAAACATGCCTCTACAGCCGTCTCAGCGCAGTCTTTGGATAGAGGGGAGGGCTCAGTAATGGCTTCGGTAGTCATAACGCCCAGCGAGTCTACAGTGGCTCCACAGGGCCTTACAGGGCCGATTTTTGAAGATGTTCCGTTAGAGGCATATATTGACATGCCGCCGAAGGCTTCTGTAGTCGTGCATGAAACGTTACGAGGATTTGCAGATACATTGGATGAGGAGATTAAGTTTGATGCTCCTGTGTTACCTAAAGGGCTTACCGATAGCGAGCCGGATCTATGGGGTAATGTTTGAGAGTGGATGAGCTGGTTTTAATCGGTAGTAAGCGATTCATTTGAAAGCGGCTGTTAAAACTTCCTTGGTTCTATTGTAAAGTCGTAATGCTTTTGCATCATTGGATAGTAGGCCATCAAAGTATGTTGCATAAGTAGCAAAGTGAGAGTCAATCATGTCATTTCGTATTTTGTGGCGTTTGACGTCTTTGGCTCCCCCGTTAGCTGTCCATTCGAGTGCGAGAAGGCAGCAACAGAGCGAGTTCCGAAATATAAAAGTGTTGGACAACTGTTCGTACGTAACCTTTCGGGGTGCTCTTGGGTGGGTCCTGAATATTTCTCCAGATACCTCTATTACCAACTTGATAAGAGTGTCCACCATTTTCATGGTGAAGGGTTCATTATCTCGCACTATTTTGCGCTCATCCTTGCTGAAGCCTATTGTGAGCTCATCAAAGACTTGAGCTATAGCGGCTGCGTCGGAAAGCATTCTGTTTAGTTGTTCATCGGCGTCTCTCGCCTTCTTTATAAGTTCGTCAACCATCGGTTGGTAACCACTCCCTGCCAACTTGAGCTTTTGAACGAAGTCGGCAAATCCAGATGTTTGCGATGTATCAATCAAGCGGCGTTGCAACCCAGCTTTCCTACCACTGAGCTGGCAAACCGACTGCGTTGTTTTAAGTATGATGATTTGATTTGGATATTGTCCGGCGATACTCATGCCGTTGGCGAAACTCCTAACGATATCTCCCTGTAGCGCTTCTATTGCGGAGTAATCCGTCAATATCGCTCGGTTGGCAGTGGAAGCCTCAAGAAATGCTTTAAGCTGTGGGCTTTGTAGCTGGTTGCTGTCTACCACCATTTGCATCGAATGACCCCCACTTGTCAGTTGTCTCAAGCATAACCTCGATTATCCCACACGAAACATACCTTAAACCTGTGGCCGCTGTCGGCGCTCACTCCGGGAATTTGAGTATGTGGCATTTCTGTAGCCCCGCATTTCCGGGGCTTTCCATATTCCATGGATAAGCTGGATACGGTGAGAGCGTCTCAACTTGAGGTTTTCGCACCAAAACGTCAGTTTTGAGCCGCAATCACTGATTTCTACAAAAGAACGCACATCCCCGGTCAGCTTGCGGAAAGTCCTTCCTGAACTAGCTTTGATGGTGTCGCCAACGTGGCGACGGTTATCAAGGAGCAGCGCATGGCTAACAAACGTGGCAGAGATTCAAAGACAGGTGAGTTCATCCCTATCAAAGAAGCAAATCGGCGCCCCAACACTACGACGGTGGAGACGATCCCCCCGCCGAAGAAACCAACAAAGCCAAAAGGTAAATAGCTATATCGTGAGGGAAGTGGCTAGTCTCCCTCACACCCTCAAGGATGACACTCATGCCAGACAGCTCAGACGCTAACATCGCCACAGCAGACGTTTTGACGCTCCTGTTGCACAACCAACACGCGATTGCGGCAGCCATTGAAGAGTTGGCCTTGTGGGCTAAAGCTGGTGGTTCGCCATTTACCCATGAGAGCGTTGTCACATCGCTTGCGACCCTTGATGAGAACGCCTCCGCCATCAGTGCTGGAATTCTCAAACTTCGCCAATGATCGCTATCTGAGGTCTATACCTTTCCGGTAGTCCGATAACCGTCTGTCTGAGGGTTGATCCGACTATTAAATATCTATAGATAAATAGCTATCTGATAGACTATCCTTGATCTATCAAGTCAACAGACTAAAGGATAGCCAGCCATGAACGCACATTTGTACTTGAGAGCCAGCACAAAGGACCAAGACGCCAACCGTGCCCGGATAGCATTGGAAGCGTTCGCTGCTGAAAAAAGCCTGACCATCGTTGCCGTGTATGCCGAGAACATCAGCGGAACGAAGCTCGACCGTCCTGAGTTAATGCGCTTGCTCGATGCAGCAAAGCCAGGGGAGGTTATCGCCTGTGAGTCTGTAGACCGCCTCAGTCGTCTCTCACAGGTTGACTGGGAGACTCTGAAGGCCGCCATCAAGGCCAAGGGCCTACGTTTAGTAATCGCTGACCTGCCAACCTCTCACTTGATGGTTGAAGATAAGGGCATTACCGGCCAAATCATGGAAGTGATCAACGCAATGCTTCTAGACCTCATGGCTACCATGGCCCGTCTCGACCAGGAGAAGCGTGTTGAACGCATCAAGCAAGGATTGAGCAACAAGCGAGCTGCTGATCCTGAGTGGAGGCCAGCCGGGAAGGGCAAGAACGCCGATCTCTGGAATAAGGTGCAAGCGATCATAACCAAGAATCCAACCCTTTCAGCCGACGACGTGGCTAAGCTCGCTGACTGCGGCGTGGCAACTGTGTACAGGATCAAACGTGAAATGAAATAGGGTTTCAGGCAGTCTCAGGAGCCCGCTCAAGGTGGGCTTGATTGCGTTTGGATCCCATGCAAGCTGAGCCGATTGCTGGTCTGAATCAGCCTCAGAAAGCGTCCTAGGGGGAAGGGTTATTTTATAATCACTGGCGGCTAGGCATGCCCCCCCAGTGAGCCCGTTTAACACCTCGGGCAGAACTGACGAAAATCAGCCAATCTTATTTTTCAGCCGGAAACGCGGAGGCTGAGCAAGAGTGCTTAGTGGATTTTGGCGCGGGCCAGTCTCTGGAAATATCGGCCTCACTTCCAGTCGTACCACATCCTATTATTTTTCCACTGAAGACCTATGTGATGAACGCCGCTGCAATGGTTTAACTCAAATATCTCTTTACGGTGTTCTGGTGTGATGTCACACCCAAATACCAGTCCTGCCAGCGATTGTTCGAAATTAATATCGACAGGCTTGTCTGAGTCTGTGAACGCAAGCAAGCGCCACTCGCATTCGGCTTTCCAGTCGGTCATTTTTTCAAAGAAAAGGTTTTGATGGTATTCGGCGAGGTGCATCAGCATGTATTTCTCCACCCCGACCCTATCCAATACATCGACGTTTACTGTGAATTCTTGGTGGTCGGGGTGGTGCTCAAGGACGTGATTGGCATAGCTGACGGGGCCACAGTAGACCGGATATCTTTCAGCAATTTGTGTTCTCACTTGCTCGATGAGTCGTTCTCGATTGAAGACCAAGCACACACCTGTATGTCTGCGACCGTAATGCTCCCACATGGTGGGCTTACAGAAACCTCGCTTGTTAATATCCAGAGCTTGGTTGCCCGTTAGTGAGTCTTCATCTGTCGAGAAGCAAGTGACGTGGGTCTTGTGTTTGAGTTCTTGAGAAAGCTTGGCGGAAAGGTCGTTTCGGTCATATGCAGATAGATCCCTGCCTTCACTCGAGCCGAAATCGAAAAGCCAGTCTTTGCTCTCCTTCGGATCGTTGGTGTTGATGTAAGGATTGAGCCTCAGCGTGCGAAACTTGAGAATTCCAGTAGTCGCTGTCTCGGCGCTGGTGTAGTGGTAGAGGTATTTGTGTGGGTCGGAATGACCAATAATCACGAGAGGCTCCTTTTCGGGATGTCGGGTTCCCTCAGCTTACCGCCTCGGTGGAGTGCCGTGCCATCACGTCACCCGTTGAACCTGCCCCTAGCGTTTCACTTCTTGCCGTGATCCCCATAGGCATACCCCATCTTCTTCGTCGCCTCTCGGCTTTGTCGGAGGTAGATCTCACTCAGCGTCCACCTCAGCTTCTCGTTCTCGATCTTCAGTGTTGCCACCTCCTTCAGCACACCCCGGTACATAACGATCAACCCAGCAAGCTCCCTGTGGGCCGCTCTGAGGTTGCGGCGTGTTAGCTCCAGGTCGCTACAGAGAAGGTCGCACTGATGTTTCAGCAGCTCCTCATGGGTGGGCATCCCCAGCTCAAAGCCTGAATCGTCCACCAAACCATCAAAATCGTCTTGCATTGCCGTCGCACCAAATACTGTACAAATGAACAGTATCGGTACAAGAGCGGGTTTTCAATCTGTGGGCGATGGGTGGCATCTTGAGTCAAGCCAAGGAGGCAAACAGGTATGGCTTTCGCCTGTCGCGGCGGCTTCCTTATAAAGTGCATTAATGAAAAACTTGCTTGTAAGTGCTGACGGTCTTATTGCTTAGAAACATGCCTTTGGCTATTTCCTTGTTGGTACGGCCTTGAGCAAAAAGTTGCAGCACCATCAGCTCCCGGTCATTGACACTCTTGAAAAGTTCCAACTCGATGCTGCGCGGATCATCATGACGGACAGGGTTCAGCGCTTGGCTGGGGAAATAGTTGTAGCCTGACAGCACGGCTTTGATTGCACTGACCAGCTCGCTGAGGTCTTCCTGTTTACAAACGTAACCGGAGGCGCCGGACTGCATGCATCGGATACCAAAGAGCGTTGGGGATTGGGCCGTGAGCACCAATGTTTTAAGCGGAGTGGTCATGGCGTTGAAGCGCGAGAGGATTTCCAGCCCGTCAAGTTTGGGTATGCTGATGTCGAGGATGACCAGGTCCGGCATGCATTCGCGCACCATTTGCATCGCATCGACGCCGTTGTCAGTTTCCCCTACGACTTTATAGCCTTCATGCTCAAGGAGCATGCGCACGGCGAGGCGGATGACTGGATGGTCGTCAACAATGAAAACGGAGTTCATGAATAAAGTCCCTACGAGCTTATAAAGCGCGCACCTTAGCCCAGTTAAAGCCGAGGTCGTATGAGGAGACAGGCATACATCTTCAATTTCAGAAGTTTCCTACAAAAAAAGAGGCGAGGTACTACGAGGTAATTAGGGGTGTGGTAGGCAGGTAAGAAGAACTGCGTTAGTTTTATATTACAAAGTTATAGTGGGTCAGATGTTTCTTTGGGGAGTTTGTTATTAAAGTAAGTTGGAGGAGGTGATGGGTTAGGCTGTTTGCCCATACGTTCATGCGCAACTTGTGCGACGAACTATTGGGCGCGAGCCTGCACGCGATAGCAGGCTCGCTCCCAACAGGGGGGCTTTGACGAATGCGTGGTGTCGGCTGGCGGTGGAGGCCGACGCCATTTTTCACTGACGGGTACGGCCCGTCATCTCCTGGGCCATTTCGCTGGCATAACTGTCAGTCATCCCGGCGATAAAATCGATCATTCGTAAGAACGCACCATGTAAAGAACCGTTCGGATCGGGCGCATTGTTGCCCAGCAGATCAAGAATGCGGCGATTCTTGAACGAGGGTGTGCGACCGCCATGCTGCTCCAGGGCGGCGCCGCAAAATCCGTTGAGGAGGATTTCCAGCGTGGTGTATGCGCCAATCTCATGCAGGGTCTTGCGCTTATCCTGAAATATTTTTTTGCGCGCCATGTCCTTGGCATTCAGCACACAACGTTTGGCCGGGCCATGCATATGCTCCACCAGATCCCCTGGCAGCGTCCCGGCCAGCAACGCTTGCTGCTGCTCGACGAAAGCCCTGGCTGCAGCGTTGGTCAGGTGTTCGATCGCCTTGCCTCGCAGGATCGCCAGTTTGCGCCTTCGCGAATCCAGTGGCCCCAGTTGACGGTAAGTGTCCGGGAGATCGTCGCCCACCAGGTCCAGAAGCAGCGACTCTACTTGCGAGTATTCCAGAAGCTCCATTTCCACGCCGTCTTCCAGGTCGATCAGCGCGTAGCAGATGTCATCGGCGGCTTCCATCAGGTAAACGAGCGGATGCCGTGCCCAGCGTTGGTCTTCGAGCTGAGGCAGGCCGAGTTTGTGGGCGATCTGCTCCAGCAACGGCAGTTCGCTCTGATAGCAGCCGAACTTGTGCTTCTTGTAGCCCAAGGAGTCTGCGTGACGGGCGGTCCAGGGGTATTTCAGGTAAGTGCCAAGGGTGGCGTAGGTCAGCCGCGTACCGCCGTCGAACTGGTGGTATTCAAGTTGCGTAAGCACCCGGAACCCTTGGGCGTTGCCTTCGAAGTTGAGAAAGTCGTTGCGCTCGGCTTCGTTCATGGCGTCAAGCCAACCGCGGCCTGCGGCCTGCTGGAACCAATAGCGGATGGCATCCTCCCCGGAATGACCAAATGGCGGGTTGCCGATGTCATGGGCCAGACAGGCCGATTGCACCACCATGCCCAGGTCGCTTGGCTCACACCAATCAGGCAGCACGTTGCGGATGGTTTCTCCCACGCGCATGCCCAAGGAGCGGCCCACGCAACTGACTTCCAGCGAATGGGTCAGGCGTGTATGGATGTGGTCGTTGCTGGAGACCGGATGCACTTGCGTCTTGCGTCCGAGGCGTCGGAACGCGCCAGAGAAAATAATGCGGTCGTGGTCTTTGTGGAACGGACTGCGGCCCAGTTCTTCCGGGCTGTGCAGCGGCTTTCCGAGGCGTTCGCGAGTCAGCAGGGTATGCCAATCCAAGGCCGGTTGCTCCGTTTGATGAGGTCGATGCGAGTGTCCAGTATCACAAATACTGTTCCTTTTTGACGGCGTCTGTTGTCGTCATGCTGCGTTGCCGCTCCTCGCCATAGCGGGCTATGACTTGTCGCGGCGCCTTGCCTGACGAAAACAGCCACTCGTCAAAAGGAACGTATTTGCGAAACAGGACACTAGCTTCGCGGTTCGCGGGGCACCTCGCAAGGCCTATAGGCTATCGCTACGTCAGGGTTTACGCACACTTTTGGCTAGTTTGATGAGTGGCAGCAGGGTCGTTGCCAGCCGGATCAGTCCCGTCAGGCTGCTGGTGCGGCCGCTGCGGGTCCGTTTGCCGGTGAGAAAACCGAGCAAGGACACCGCCGCCACGCCCCAGAGCGGCGCGTGCTTGATGCCGAAGCCCTCGTGCCAACTCTGTGTGAAACCGCGCACCCGCTGCAGAGGTTGCAACAGTTGACGGGTTTCCTGGCGAATTTCCTGTCGATGCATTTCCATGCGCAGGCGTACCAGCGCCTTGCGCATTTCCTGGCGTGTCCGGGCTTGAGGGATATCAGGCAGGCTCATGGCAACAGGCGCTCCCGGTCGTTAGCCAGTTCTTCCAGGGTGGCATGGAAGGGTGAGGACTCGTCATAGATTGCTGCCTTGAGCCGCAGCCCGCAGAACAGCGCTGCCAGCAGATAAAACAGGCACAGTCCGATAATCCCCGCCAGACGATAGGTATCCCATACCAGGATCAGTACCAGCGCCGACAGCCCGACCAGCAGCAGCAACGCAAATACCAGCGCCAGCCCTGCGAACAGCAGCAGGCTGACTGTGCGTGCCTTCTGTTCCTGCAATTCGATGCCGAACAACTCGACATGACTGTGCAGCAAGCCGAGAAATGCTGCGCCCAGGCGGCGTGCTGTAGGTTGTGTGCCCGCTTTGGACGAGTCGGATTCGTCAATGCCCATCATTAGCGCCGTGTCGCCAGCAGGCCGATCAGAAAGCCCACGCCCGCGGCGATGCCGACGGATTGCCAAGGATTGGCCTGTACGTATTCCTCGGTGGCTATCACCGCAGCCTGGCCGCGCTCACGCACGGAGTCTTCGGTCAACTTGAGGGTGTCGCGGGCGCGCAGGAGGGTTTCGTGGATCTGACCGCGCAGCTCATCGGCTTGGTCGCCGGCCAATGTCGCGGTGTGATCCAACAGCCGTTCGGTGTCGCTGACCAGCGTCTGAAAATCTTCCATCAGGATTTCTTGAGCAGTCTTTGCCTGGGTTCTGGCCATGGGTGGATCTCCGTAAGTGACGTCTGAAGCGTTCGAGTATGAGCCTTGCCGGAAGGTTCAGTGAAACTGACTGGTGCAACTTTTGCCCAGGGTTCTGTCATGTACGGGTGCGCCCCCCCTGCGCCTGTGCGCTGAAGCTGGGCGTCAGCGAGTAAAACCTTAACCCAGAAAATCAGAATTCGCGAAGCACTCCAGCGCAACACCGCGTTGTGCTGAGGCTGCGTCTGCCCCAGGAGCAGGAGTCTTACAGCGCCGACCTTTCGATCCACAGCATCGGCGCGGTCAGTCAGGACTGATGCTAAGGCTCTTTGTCCTGATTCCCGGGGTAGAAACCGTGTAGCAAGCGATAACGGTCGCGGCGGACCTGATTCACATGCTGCTGGACCTGTTGGTTCGGCAGCCCGAGCATGATCAGGGCGTGGGAGGCCAGCATCAGGCTTGACTCCAGCAGCTCGGGGACCACTTCGCTGGCCCCGGCAGCCTGCAACTCGGCCAATTGGCTGTCATCGCGGGTGCGTACCAGAATCGGCACCTGCGGATTGAGCCGGCGGGCTTCCTTTAGCACGCTGATGGCGATGTCGGTTTTGTCCACGGCGATCACCAACAGTTTGGCGCGACTCAGCCCGACAGCGGCCAGCAGGTCGCCCCGGCGTGAATCTCCATAGTGCACGCAGCTTTCCCCGACGCTGGCTTCCTGAATGATGACCGGGTCGTCGTCCAGCGCCACGAACGCCTGGTTTTCCCGGCGTAGAAACCGTCCGATTGACTGGCCGACACGACCATACCCGCAAATGACTACATGACCTGATAAGTCGGCATTGAGTGCACTTATCTGGTCCAGCTGTGCCTCTTCGTTGGGTTTGCGGTGCAGATGGGCAGCAATACGCGGCGCGGCACGTAGCAGCAGTGGCGTCAGCAGCATCGAGCAGAAGGTCGCTGCCAGCAGCAGGCCGCTGATGTCAGCGGGCATGAGACGGTTCTGCTGCATCAGTGCCATCAGGGCAAAACAGAATTCGCCGCCCTGGGCCAGGGCCAAGCCACTGCGCCAGGAGGTTTCGCCGTCGTCCCCTTGCCATTTCACCAGCGCTGCGACCACGCCGCCTTTGACAAGCATCAATCCCAAGGTCAAGCCGAGGATCAGCAAGCCGTCCTCCACAAACAATTGCAGATCGATCAACATGCCGATACTGACGAAAAACAGCCCCAGCAGAATGTCGCGGAACGGCCGTATGTCGGCCTCGATCTGATGTCGGTAATGGCTTTCCCCCAACAACATACCCGCCAGAAACGCCCCAAGGGCCGGCGACAGGCCCAGCAGATGGGTCAGCCACGCCGTCAGCAATACGATCACCAGGGCCAGCAGCACGAACAGCTCTGCGGACCGGGATTCGGCCACTTCATGGAACAACCGGGGCAACAACAGACGGCTGGCCAGCAGTAAGCCCCCGAACAGCACCAGGGTCTTGCCCAAGGTCAGGGGCAACGCCCAGTACCATGGTTGTTCGCTGCTGCCGGCGAAAACGGGGACGAGGGTCAACAGCAACACGGCGACGACATCCTGAAACAGCAGCACACCGATTGCGTTCTGGCCATGGCTGCTGAATATTTCCCCCAGGCTGGTCAGCTCCTTGCTGACAATAGCGGTGGATGACAAGGCCAGCCCGGTGCCGAGCAGCATTGCCGCGATAGGGGGGGCGCCGGCGAGGAGTAACAGGCCGCCCAGCAGTATCCCTGAGCACAGCACCTGCAGGCTGCCAAGGCCAAACACGACCCGGCGCAGTTGGATCATCTTCGCCAGGGAGAACTCCAGACCCAACGAGAACAACAGGAAAACCACACCGAGCTCGGCCAGGTCTGGCAGTTCTTCGCTGTCGTTCACCCAGTCCAGGGCGGTAGGGCCGACTGCCAGCCCGACACACAGATAGCCCAGCACCGGGGGCAGGCGCAGGCGCCTGAACAGGGCGATGACCACCAGGGACGAGGCAAGAATGATCAGCAGATTGGCAAACAAGGGGAACTCCGTTTCAAGGTTTGCGCCACACAGCGTAGAAGGAAAAAGCGCCGGGCATCGCGGGAAAAGCATTGGCGCTCAGAGATTTGCATCAGCGTTCACCGAAGCACCGGGCGACATATTACCCGGCTCGACGGTTTCGCGGAGGGGGCCTAGAATGACCATCTATTTTTTGTGGGTCTACCTGCCATGTCTCCTGAATGCCAATTGTTCGGCACCGTGGGTTGTCATCTTTGTGAAGTTGCCGAAAGTGTATTGATGTCCTTCGTCGAGCATGGATTGTTGGTGGAACTGGTGGATATCGCCGAGAGCGAGGACTTGTCCGAACGTTATGGGCTGCGAATCCCGGTGCTGCGCAGGGTCGACAATGGTGCGGAGCTGGATTGGCCTTTCGACGATCCTGATCGGGTTGCCGACTTTCTGCGCTGACTCCCTGCGTACGTCGATTCCGGACACGGCCATTGGCGAAAATTCCCTTCTTCGGTTACTGTATGCCCATACAGCTATCCGGAGTGTGTCCCTTGGTCAATGTCGAACAACTGAAAAACAGCGTGAACAGGATGTCCGTGGACGTTGTGCGCGAGGCGGTCCAGGAGTTGCGCCTGGACGGGCTGGTCACCGAAGGCAAGACGCCTTTCAACAAACTGCATTTCAACACCTGCTTCGCTGAGATCGAAGCATTATTCCAGCGTGCCGGCTACCACAAGCAACTGGATGTGGTGGGTTACCAGGGCTTGTTGTACGCGTTGTACGATCCGGGTCGCTGGGAGGCGGTGGAGGTGCTGCGCTGGTTGAAAGAGTTTACCGAAGCGGCAGCCAAGACGACGTCGATCCCGGCGTGAAGCAATCATTGCTGGGCTGGCTTGCGCGGCTGACGGATAATGCCACCCTGCAAGAAGATTAGAGTTTCCCATGTCCCGGTCATCGTTTTGCGCCGCACACCATCAGGCCAGCACCTTGTATCTTCCGCCCGGCTCCTGGCAGACGGTGCTGGAGTGCCTGTGCGAGCATTTCAGCACCATCGGTCGTGAGCAGTGGGTGGACCGGATCGCTCGGGGCCGGGTATTGGACGGCGAGGGCAAGGCAATTACCGCCGATCTGCCGTACCGGGAGGGCCTGCGCATCCACTATTTTCGTGAAGTGCCCGACGAGAAGCCGATACCGGTCGTGGAATCGATTCTGTATGCCGACGAACATCTGGTGGTGGCAGACAAGCCGCATTTTCTGCCTGTCACTCCCGCGGGCGAGTACGTCGAGCAAACCCTGTTGCGACGTCTGATCCGGCGTCTGGACAATCCCCATCTGGTGCCCCTGCACCGTATCGACCGGCATACGGCCGGGCTGGTGCTGTTTTCAGCCAACCCCCAGAGCCGTTCGGCTTATCAGTCGCTGTTTCCAACGCGGCAAATCGAGAAGCGCTACCAGGCCATAGCCCCTGCGTTGCCCGAGTTGGTCTTTCCCCGAGTGCACAAAAGCCGAATGATCGATGGCGAACCCTTCTTCCGGATGCAGGAAGGGCCGGGCGTGCCCAATACCGAAACGGCCATCGAAGTCCTGGAAGAAAACGGCGAGCTGTGGCGCTACGGTCTGTATCCGGTCACGGGCAAGAAGCACCAGTTACGAGTACATATGAATGCGCTCGGGGCGGGCATCTGTAACGATCCGTTTTACCCCGATGTGCTCCGGGACGTGGCGGACGATTACGCCAACCCGCTCAAGTTGCTGGCCCAGGGGTTGCGTTTCATCGATCCTGTCACCGGTCAGGAACGTGTTTTTCAAAGCGCTATCAGCTTGCAGTGGTAGTCGGCCCGGCTTTCGAACAGGCATTAAAAAGCCCGCAAACATCGCGGGCTTTTCTGTATCTGGCTGTGGCGTTGAAAATTACAGGTCCTTAACGGTACGAACCTGATCCTTGTTCACGCGAGTCTCTTTGCCGTCCAGTTGTTCGAATTCGTAGAAGCCGGTGTCTTCATCGTACTCGGGGGTGTCGACGGCCTGGATTTCGCGACCGTCATTCAAGGTGATCACTGTTGGCGATGCGCACCCGGCGAGAGTGGCGAGGCCCAGTGCGAGCATGAAAGTGGCGAGGGTCCGTTGAGTCATGGTGTTTCTCCGAAATAGAATTCTTCAAGTTACTGACCTTCAGACGTATACATCGCACGCAAGTTCCTGGCTAGTGTCAATCTGACACACCTTTGTGTCCATTGAGCAGTTCCGGCGTATTCAGATTGGCCAGGCGATGATCGTTGGCAGGGCATTGCAGGGCAATCGCATGCAGGGCCCGCATGATGCGACCCGGGCTGCGTTCGCCTTCGCTCCAGGCCTGTTCGAAGGCCGGTGCCAGCGCCACCGGAATGACGCACAGCAGCGGTTCCCAATGTTCACCATGACGTATCATCAGCGGCTTGTCGGGATGCTGGCTCGCTTCGCTGAGCATGCTGTCAAGCAGGCTTGCGTCGATTTGCGGTACATCACACGGCAGCACCAGCAGAGTTGGGTAGCGTGCCACCTTGAGGCCCGCCCGTATGCCTGCCAAAGGGCCGGGGAAGCCCCCTTCATCGTCATGCACCAATTGATCGGCATACCGCGCATAGCGTTCCGGGTTGCGGTTGCAGGAGATAATCAGGTCGTCGCTCAGTGCTCGGGTTCGTCTATGCAGATGGGCGATCAACGGTTCGCCCTGCCACTCCAACAGGCCTTTGTCCTGCCCGCCCATGCGTTGTCCGCGGCCACCCGCCAGCAGCAGGATGGAGCATGATGGCGGTGAAGTGTTCGAAGTCATGGCGTATCTCCGCACAGGCGAAAAAATGAAGCGCTGTGATATAACACCGGGCTGTTTCCTCTACAACTGGACGAGCCTATGAAAGCCAAGGCTGATGTACCTTTCGTGCCGCTCAATATCGCGGTGCTGACAGTCAGTGATACCCGCACCCTTGAAACCGATACGTCCGGGCAGGTTTTTGTCGATCGGCTCACGGCGGCCGGTCACAACCTGGCGGCGCGGGTTCTGCTCAAAGATGATTTGTACAAGATCCGGGCGCAAGTCGCGAACTGGATCGCCGAGGACGTGGTGCAAGTGGTGCTGATTACGGGCGGCACCGGTTTCACGGGGCGCGACAGCACTCCGGAAGCCGTCGCGTGTCTGCTGGACAAACAGGTCGACGGTTTCGGCGAGTTGTTTCGCCAAATATCGGTGGCGGACATCGGCACTTCCACCGTCCAGTCTCGGGCGCTGGCAGGCCTGGCCAATGGCACGCTGGTTTGCTGCCTGCCCGGTTCGACCAACGCGGTGCGCACCGGTTGGGACGGGATCCTCGCCGAGCAACTGGATGCGCGGCATCGTCCGTGTAACTTCGTGGCCCATCTGAAACAGGCGGCGCCTTGTGAATCCCGTGGGTAAACCGGGCAAGGCCGGCGCCTTGATGGCTGTGGAAGTGGCATTGGAGCGTTTGCTCGAGATGGCGGCGGCCACGCCGATTACCCAGCGCGAGCGTTTGCCTTTGGCTGCGGCACAAGGGCGGGTGCTTGCAGAGGATGTGGTATCGACCCTTGATTTGCCGCCATGGCCCAACAGCGCCATGGACGGCTACGCCTTGCGGCTGGCTGACTGCACAGGTGAGCCGCTGGTGGTCAGCCAGCGAATTTTCGCCGGTCAGGCCCCGCAGCCGCTGGCGGCCGGAACCTGTGCACGGATCTTCACGGGAGCGCCTGTTCCTGCCGGTGCTGATTGCGTCGAGATGCAAGAAAACACCGTCGTTGAAGATGACCTGCGCATACGCTTTACCGAGCCCATGGTGAGCGGACAAAACATCCGTCCTCAGGGGCAGGAGACAACCGTCGGAGAAACGGTTCTTTCCTGCGGTACTCGCCTGGGGCCCATCGAGCTGGGGCTGGCGGCGTCTCTTGGCTGCGCGTCGCTGGAGGTCGTGCGCAAGGTGCGTGTTGCAGTCCTCTCCACCGGTGACGAACTGGTAGAGCCAGGTCAGGCGCTGGGCCCTGGTCAGATCTATAACAGCAACCGCGTGCTGCTCTGTGGCTGGCTGCGGCAGTTGGGCTGTGAAGTGGTCGACGCGGGTATTCTGCCCGACGACTTGCCAGCCACCCGCCAGCGTTTGGGGCAGTTGTCGGATGTCGATCTGATCCTGTCCACTGGCGGGGTGTCGGTGGGGGAGGCTGACTTCCTGGGAACCGCCTTGCGCGAAGAAGGTGAACTCGCGCTCTGGAAGCTCGCCATCAAACCCGGGAAACCGCTGACGTTCGGGCATTTTCGTGGTGTGCCCGTGATAGGCCTGCCCGGAAACCCTGCCTCGACCTTGGTGACATTCGCACTGCTGGCCCGGCCTTACTTGTTGCGACGCCAGGGCGTTCAGGCGGTAACGCCGCTCACGTTCAAGGTGCCAGCCGGCTTCAATTGGCCGAAGGCAGGCGGACGACGAGAATACTTGAGAGGTCGCATCGAGAACGGTCGGGCGATCATTTACCGCAATCAAAGCTCCGGTGTGCTGCGCAGCGCGGCCTGGGCTGAAGGACTGGTTGAAGTGCATGAAGGGCGAACCCTGGTCGAAGGTGACGAAGTGGGTTTCATTCCTTTGAGCGAGGTCCTGGGCTAGCGCTGCAGCAGCGGTGTCATCTGGCCCGAGTGGAGTGCTCGGGCGCTCATGCCCATCGAATTTATTGCGAGAGCAACATGACCAGTTGATCGAATCGGCTGTTCGCAACCCAGCCCAGCAGGCCAGTGAGTACCGCCGCTGCGCCTGCCGAATAGGCGAGCCTGTGGCGGATAACCTTCACATCGGTTCGGATTTCATCCATGTCTTTACGGATGTATTTAAGGTGGGTTTCCAGTTCAACGACGCGCGGCTCCAAATCAACTCCTCCTGCAGTACTACTGCAACTTTTGCATTCGTTTTGAACGTTGGCCTGTTCGTTTCCAGATGCGAGCTGCCGGGGTGACAGCTTGTATTTATGGCTATGCATGGGACGTTTCATCCCTTTGGCCATAACGGTTCGAACCATTGTTCCGGCCCTTGTCGGCCGTGACGTATCCATCCATGGGTTAGGACATCCTTGTGTAATGAGCATTTAAACGATCCAGCACAACAGGACACCAAAGTGTCTCAATACCGTTGAAGGGTCAATTGAGCTGATTCGTCAGTTCTTGTAAGAAAATTCTTCGAGCCGAGAAGCAGAAAGCGGGCGGGCTGCCCGGCTGTTCTTCCATGGGCACGCGGCTTCTTTTATTTAAATTGAATCGGCCCGGGCTTTTTCGGCCGTGTGAGCGGTCCCATTCTCTGAACCTTCCCATGACGGAGATGACAATGAGCAAAGGCAAGGCGCTGTTGATTTTGCATGGCAAGCAAGCGCTCAACGATGAGGTTCGCGCCGCAGTGATGCTCAAGCGCAAGCAGGGCTGGGACCTGGCGGTCCGGCTGACGTGGGAGGCCGGCGATGCCCGACGCTGTGTCGATGAGGCGTTGGATGCCGGTTACACGACACTGATCGCCGGCGGCGGGGACGGGACCTTGCGTGATATCGCCGAGGCGATCGTGGGTCAGTCGAGTGAGGTCAGCCTGGTATTGCTGCCGCTGGGGACGGCCAATGACTTTGCCCGTGCGGCGGGTATCCCGCTGGAGCCGGAGCAGGCCCTGGATCTGCTGGATATCACGCCCCGGGCCATCGATCTGGGGGAAGTCGCTGGCCGGATTTTCCTGAACATGGCCACGGGCGGCTTTGGCAGTCAAGTGACGGCGAACACCTCCGAGGACTTGAAAAAGGTCTTGGGCGGTGCCGCCTATCTGTTCACCGGTTTGTCTCGTTTCAGTGAACTGAGTGCGGCCTATGGCGAGTTGCAGGGCCCGGATTTCCACTGGCAGGGCGATTTGCTGGCGCTGGGCATCGGCAATGGCCGGCAGGCGGGAGGTGGCCATGTGCTGTGTCCGGAGGCGCTGGCCGATGATGGGTTGCTGGACATCAGCATCCTGCCGGCGCCACAGGAAGTGGTCAGCACCCTGAAGGACCTGCTGGCGGGTGGCCTGGGCATCGACAACATGTTTGTGCGCGCCCGCTTGCCGTGGGTGGAGATCAAGGTCGCGCAAGGTCTGGATATCAATCTTGATGGCGAGCCGTTGCAGGTCGACAGTTTGCGTTTCACTGTCCGGGCGAAAGCGCTGCGTGTTCACCTGCCCGCCGATTCGCCTTTGCTGGGGGCGGCGGTGGCGCTTAATCGTCCAGGCTGATGATCTGCTCGCGCACGGCGAACAGCACCAACCCGGCCACATCATGGATCTGCAAGCGTTTCATGATCTGCGCCCGGTGGGTTTCTATGGTCTTGATGCTCAGGTTCAGGCCGTTGGCGATTTCCCGGGTGGACTTGCCGCGCACGATCAGCCGCAGGATCTCCAACTGGCGAGCGGTCAGATTATGAGCCCGGCCAGGGTCGGGTTGCGGCTTCTGGACGCGGGTCAGTGCCTGGTTGATCACGGTGTGGGCGATGGCGGGGCTCAGGTAGCGTTCGTTGTTGCGCAGTGCTTCCAGGGCGTGTTCCAGCTCGGTGGCGGTGGTGTCCTTGAGCAGATAGCCATGGGCTCCGGATTCCAGCGCCTGCATGATCAACGCCGGATCGGTGTGCATCGACAGAATCAGCACTTTGCTTTGGGGGCGCACTCGTTTGAGCTGTTGCAGTGCGTCCAGGCCGCAGGTGTCTTTCATGGAAATATCCAGCAAGACGATATCTGGAGCCAGCCGCTCCACCAGTTCCAGCAATTGCGTCCCGTCACTGGCTTCGCCAACAACGGCATAACCGGGAAGATCCATGACCAGGGCGCGCACGCCGGCTCTGATCAGCGAGTGGTCATCTATCAGCAGCAAATTACAAATCAATGGAGAACCTTATTCTTGCTGGCCCGTTCCAGGGCACGAGGTGTCCAGGGAAAGCTCGCCTCGATGTGGGTACCTTTGCCGGCCTCGCTGGTGACCTTCAAGGTGCCGCCCAATTGTTCAACCCGCTCCGACATGCCGGCCATGCCGCGTTGCCCTTCTTGGGCGGGGTGGGAGGCCGGGACGAAGCCCTTGCCATCATCGCTGATCAGCAGGGTCAGGCCTTCGGGCAGGCGTTGCAGGCGCACCAGCAGGTTTTTCGCCTGGGCATGGCGCAAAATATTCGTCACGGCTTCCTGGGTGATTCGAAACACGGCGACCGTCATTTCCTCAGGGATACCGTTCATGCGTTGCTGGCAGTCCAGGCTCCATTTCAGCGGGGTGTTAGCCAGCGTCTTGAGCAGGTGCGCGCGCAGGCTGGCTTCAAGTCCCAGGCTGGTCAGTTGTCTTGGGTTGAGAATGGCTGAGACGTCGCGAACCTTGTTGAGTGTTTCGTCCAGCGTCTCGCAGAGGATCGTGCACTGGCCGTGCAGTTCTTCCGGAAGACGGCGCTTGAGCCATTCGCTTTGCAGTTTTGCCGCGGTCAGCAACTGGCCGATATCGTCGTGCAATTCACGGCTGAGTCGATGGCGCTCGTTTTCCTGGACCTCAAGCAACCGATCGGCCAATTCCTGGGGCTGAAACTTGATGGATTTGTGAGACAGGCGATGCTGGATCCAGACGCAGGTCGTGGCCGCGATATTCAGCGCCAGCAAACCCAGGGGGACGGTAGAGGCCAACAGGTAGACCAGCAGGCTGCCAAGGGTTGAGCAGATGCACAACGACAACGTGAAACGGCGGGCATTTTCTCGGGAGGGTGGCCAGGTGATGATTGACTTGAGGCTGGCGTACATGACGGATGGAGCCAATGAATGTTCGCTGCGGGCAGGCCGGTCAGCGTATCTGACGGGCCGGGACGGGTAAACGTTTCAGGTCGAAGGCAACCTCAGGTGGCGGCTTAATGCCACTCTCTTGAGGCCACTGACGCGGGAGATAGTACCACTTCATATTTCGTTGGTCGCGTTCAGCAGGATGGCTTGAAAGCGCCCAGTGTCAGCTGCATCGGGTCGAACCGCACTCCTCGGCATCAGGCCTGTTTTTGCGAGTAGGGCACCAAGCCCAGGGGGCGCGAAGCGGATAATGTCTGGACAGGACTCTGGCCTACCTGGAAGGCAAAGGCTTCGATCAACGAGGTCTGTTCGCTGGTGTCCAGGCTGAGCTGGCCGGTGGTGTGATCAACCAACTCCAGTTGCCAGGCCATCAGGGTGAAGCAATCCTTAAGCGCGCCCAGTGCCTGATCATGCAATTGGATGCGACTTTGCGCGTGGCTGAGCAAGCCATGGATATGCAGCGAAAACTCCGAAACGGCTTCCAGCGCCAAGGCATCGGCCTTGCTTGCCAGCTTCAGCAAGGTACTGAGTATGCAATCGATGGCGTCCCTGTCGTTGTTGATCAGTTGCAGGTGGGCCAGGCATTCCTCGGACTTGGCCAAAAGCGTTTCGGCCTCGATCAGAAATTCGGGAAGGCGCTGATTCCAGTTTTTACGATCGTTCGGCATGCTTATCTCCACAACATCATGTCAGGCGAAAGAAAATCGCGTGTGGCGAACGGCTGGGCCTCGCGGCCGGCAACTAACGAAGACCCGCAGGCACTTTTTTGCCGGTCGGCAAAAGCATGCTCGCAAACGATTGCACTGGCGGGATCGGCCAATTGGCTGGTGGTCCGGTGTCCTGCGGTCGCGCACAAAAGCCTGACTCCGTTCAGCAATGAGAATGGCGTCACATTAATGGCTATTGGATAGCGGGAATATCAGGTTGGACCTGATTGTTCCTAGGGGAAACCCCTAGGCGGGGGAACTTTGTGCGAAAACTGAGGTCGCGCCGCACAGAGCTTGGGGGATGAAATGCGTGAAGCCAGTAAAGCATGATGTTAATGTGATATCAATGCCTCGCGCGACATTTTATACAGGGGTCAAGATCCGGCCTGTACGGCCGATATCCCCTTTATGGATTCATCCGAACAAGCCCAGGAGTCATAGATGGCCGGCATTCTCGACACAGTAGATCAACGAACCCAGCTGGTGGGTGAGAATCGCCTGGAAATTCTCATGTTTCGCCTGGCGGGGCGGCAGTTGTTCGCCATTAACGTGTTCAAGGTCCAGGAAGTGCTGCAGTTGCCGAAGCTGACGCTGATGCCACAGCGCCATCCGTTTGTGTGCGGCGTAGTCAATCTAAGGGGCCAGACGTTGCCGGTGATCGACCTGTCCCAGGCCATCGGTATGCGTCCACTGGTGCCGGGACCGAACAGCACCATTATCGTCACCGAGTACAACCGTTCGGTTCAGGCGTTCCTGGTGGGTGGCGTGGACCGCATCGTCAATATGAACTGGGAAGCCATCTTGCCGCCGCCGACCAGTGCCGGACGTGAGCACTACCTCACGGCCATCAGCAAGGTTGATGACCAGTTGGTGGAAATCATCGACGTGGAAAAAGTCCTGGCCGAAATCGTGCCCTACAACGCCAAGGTTTCCCGGGACAAACTCGAAGATCCAGTGCTGGAGCGCGCCCGTGGACGCGAAGTGTTGCTGGTGGACGACTCCAACGTCGCGCTTTCTCAACTGCGCGATACGCTGGGTCAGTTGGGTGTAAAAATGCACATTGCCAGCGACGGTTTGAAAGCCCTGAACATGCTCAAGGCCTGGGCCGATACCGGCGAAGTGATGACCGACAAATTGCTGATGGTTTTCACCGACGCGGAAATGCCGGAAATGGACGGCTATCGCCTGACCACCGAGATCCGCAACGACCCTCGTTTGCGAGGCCTCTACGTGGTGCTGCACACCTCGCTGTCTGGCAGCTTCAACGATTCGATGGTCAAGAAGGTCGGCTGCGACAACTTCCTCTCCAAATTCCAGCCGGACAAGCTGGTGGATGTGGTGCGCCAGCGACTGATGCTCGACTGAGGCTGATCTTGGTTTGCTTCGATGGCCGGCTCGTATAAGGTGGCGTTTTTCGTCACCAGGGAAGTTGAGCATGTTGCGGCTGAGCGCGTTGTATCGTTATCCGTTGAAGTCCGGCAAGGGCCAGCTCCTGCAAGGTATAGGCCTGGACAAGCTGGGCCTGGACGGTGACCGGCGCTGGATGCTGGTGGACGAGGGCACCGGGCGTTTCCTGACTCAGCGCGCGGTGGCGAAGATGAGCCAGCTCTCGGCATTGTGGAACGAGGCAGGGGGGCTGACGCTCAGCGCGCCGGGTTTCGATACCCTTGATGTACCGCTACCGCCTGCTGACGAAGAGCAACGGCGCGGTGTGATCATTTGGCGCGACACCTTGCGCGTACCGGATGCCGGTGACGAGGCGGCGGCCTGGGTCAGCGAATTCATCGGCAAGCCCACCCGGCTGGTGCATGTGCCGGTGGAACTGGCGCGTACCACCGCCGCCGGTTACGGCAAGGATGACGACAAGGTTGCCTTCGCGGACGGCTTCCCATTGCTGCTGATCGGCCAGGGCTCCTTGCAGGACGTGTCCGATCGCGTTGGCCGCCCTTTGGAGATGCTGCGCTTTCGTCCCAACCTGGTTGTCGAGGGCAGCGAGGCATTTGCCGAGGATGGCTGGAAGCGCATTCGTATTGGCGATGTGGAGTTCCGGCTGGTCAAGCCGTGCTCGCGCTGCATCATGACCACGGTCGATCCGCAAACCGGTGAGCGTGCTCCTGATCGCGAACCCTTCGCCACGTTGCAGCAGTATCGTTCGACACCGGACGGTGCGATGTTCGGCCAGAACCTGGTCAATGACAGCAATGGTTGGCTTGAAGTGGGTATGCCGGTTGAAGTGCTCGAATAAACACCACTTCTGAAAAAACAATGCCCGTGTCCACCGGACACGGGCATTTTTCATTACCCGACGCCACACCGGGGCTTTTGTGGCGAGGGGATCTATCCCCGCTGGCTGCACAGCAGCCTAAAGACCTGCAGCCCCGGTGTATCAGGCTGACTGTGTTCCGTCTTTTGGGGCTGCTGCGCAGCCCAGCGGGGATAAATCCCCTCGGCACAGCCTCAGCCGCGGTATTCGCACAGGTAGGCGGTGTCGACGGCGACTTTGAGCTGGAACTTGCTGTTGGCCGGTACATTGAACTGGTTGCCGGCCTCGAAGGTTTCCCAGTCGGTGCTGTCGGGCAGTTTCACGGTCAGGGCGCCGGAGACGACGTGCATGATTTCCCGCTGCGCGGTGCCGAATTCGTATTCGCCCGGAGCCATGACGCCGATGGTCGCAGGACCTTCGGCAGTGCCGAAAGCGATCGACTTGACGGTGCCGTCGAAGTACTCGTTGACTTTAAACATGGGCGATTCCTCGAAAAAGGGGCTGGAAAAGGCCGGCCAGTATGCACAACGCTGCAACGTTCGTCATCTGCCGCTCCGCCGTCGTGGCGCGCGTTCAGCCTGGGAGTACCAGGGGCAACAATCGTGCCGTATTGCGCGCATCTTCCAGCGCCCGGTGTTGTTGACCGCAGAATTGCAGGCCGGCCAGTTGCAGCGCCCCGTTGAGCCCCAGTGGCCGCTCCAGCCGGCGGGCCTTGGCGAAGCGCTGCTTGAGGTTCATGTGCGGTACCTGGCCGAGAAAACTGTGCAACCGCTGATGCTGCCATTCCTGAAGCAATTGCTTGCGGTCGTAATCACCCCAACTGACCCAGCTTTCCAGGTTTGCGTGATACGGCGCCAGCCAGCGTTCGAACGCCGGCCAGACCTCGGTCAAGGGCGCGGCGCTGTCGATATTGGCCTGGGTGATGTGGGTCAGCTCGCGACAGAAAGGTGTGAGCAAGGGCCGTCTCAACGGCTTTACGAAACGCTGGAAATGGTCCAGCTCGCGGCCATCCCGATTCACCAGTGTGGCGCCGATTTCGATAATTTCCATTTCGGTAACCGGCCAGCCACCTTCATCGGTGGTGGCCTCCAGATCAATCACCAGCCAGTGAGGCATCGCAGGGTTCCCGGTATCGGCGTGCTGATGGGTTTGAGCGTAGTCAAACCCTGCGCATCCGCCTAGTGCGCTGTTTCAACCAGCAACAAAACCTGTCGGTTTTTCACCTGATCGCCTTGTTTGACGTGCAGCGCCCTGACCACCCCATCGATGCCTGCCTTGAGTGGATGTTCCATTTTCATCGCCTCGAGCACCATCAACAGTTGCCCCTGGCGCACGGCGGTGCCTTCGCGGACCAGTACGTCGACGATAGCGCCGTCCATCGGTGCCTTTACGGTGCCATCGCTGACGCTGGCCCTGGCGGCGATGCGGGCCTGGGTCCGATCCTGAAAATGCAGGCCGCCAGGGCCAGTGAACAGCCACAGCTCATTCCCCTCCAGACGCCAGGCGTGATGTTGGCGAATGCCGTCGATCATCAGTGTTGCGCCGCGCGGATCAGCCTCGAGCCACTTCAGCGCGATCTCGCGCTCGGCTATCCGGACACGCAGCGTGCCCCCGGCTTCGGCGGCCAGGGTCAGGGTCCAGTCGCGCTCGCCCAGACCAATGCGATAGCGTCGCGCTGTGCCAGTATTGTTGCTCCATCCTCCCAGCCCGGGTGCATGGCGTGCATGCATCGCCTGATAGAACAAGGCTGCGGCGATGGCGAGCTGCTCAGCCGATGGCGCGTGGGTGTGCAAGGCGGGATGATCGGCGCAGTGCTGCTCGATGAAGCCTGTGTCGAAATTTCCATCAATGAAGTGTGGATGAGCCAGCAACCCCGCCAGCAAGCGCTGATTGCTCTGGACACCGAGCAGCAGGCAATCTTCCACCGCGCGCAACAGTTTGCGTCGTGCCTCTTCACGGGTAGCGCCATGGGCGATGACTTTGCCCAGCATCGGGTCGTAGAACGGGGTGATGGTCTGGCCTTCAAGCAAACCATGGTCGATTCGTACACCGTCGCGGATAGGGGGTTCCCAACTGAGCAAATGGCCGGTTTGCGGCAGAAAGTTCGCAGCCGGGTCTTCGGCATACAACCGCACTTCCATGGCGTGACCACTGAACTGGATCTGGTCCTGGCGCAGGGGCAGTGGCAGACCGGCGGCCACCTCCAGTTGCCAGGCCACCAGGTCCAGGCCGGTGATCAGTTCGGTGACTGGATGTTCGACCTGCAGGCGCGTGTTCATCTCCAGAAAGTAAAAACCGCCGTCCGGGGCGAGCAAAAACTCCACGGTTCCGGCACCCACGTAATTGACCGCGCGGCCCGCCTTGAGCGCGGCATCCCCCATGGCCTGACGCAGGTCGGCGGTCATGATCGGGCAGGGCGCTTCTTCAATGATCTTCTGGTGGCGTCGCTGGATCGAACAGTCCCGTTCGCCCAAATGGAGCAGATTGCCGTGGTGGTCACCGAAAACCTGGATTTCCACGTGCCGAGGATTGATCAAGGCCTGTTCGAGGATCAACTCATCATTGCCAAAACCCTGCAGCGCCTCGGAGCGCGCGGTGCGCAACTGTTCCAGTAGGTCTTCAGCCCGCCAAACCAGGCGCATGCCTCGGCCACCACCGCCGGCGCTGGCCTTGATCATCAACGGATAGCCAATGCGGGCGGCTTCGCGAGTCAGCGTGTCGTCATCCTGGGCCGCGCCTTGGTAACCGGCGATGCACGGTATGCCGGCGGCGAGCATGGCGATTTTCGAGCGGCGTTTGCTGCCCATCAGGTCGATGGCGTGGGGGCTGGGGCCGATGAACACGATCCCGGCCGCCTCGCAGGCCTTGGCGAACCCGGCATTTTCCGACAGGAAGCCGTAGCCGGGGTGGATGGCGTCGGCGCCAGTACGCCGGGCGGCATCAAGGATGGCCGGCTGATTGAGGTAGGACTGCTGCACCGGTGCCGCACCGATGAATACGGCTTCATCGGCCAGGCGCACGTGCAGCGCGTCGGCGTCGGCCTCGCTGAACACCGCCACGGTGCGATAGCCCAGGGCCTGGGCGGTACGCTGGATCCGGCAGGCGATTTCACCGCGGTTGGCGATGAGGATCTTGCTGAAGGCGGGCATGGTGGTCATTCCTGGGGTTTTACGGTGGCTGTCAGGGCCTCATCGCGAGCAAGCTTTGCTCCCACAATGCCCGGTGAGTGGCATTCACCTGTGGGAGCAAGGCTTGCTCGCGATGGCGGCCTGGCAGGCGACGTAGTCATTTTTTCTTGCCCGGCAAAATGCCCATGAGTTTGCAGATGATGCCCAGCATGATCTCGTCCGCACCGGCGCCGATGGACACCAGGCGCACGTCGCGGTAAGCCCGCGCCACCGGGTTGTCCCACATGAAACCCATGCCGCCCCAGTATTGCAGGCAACTGTCGGTGACTTCCCGGGCCAGGCGCCCGGCCTTGAGCTTGGCCATGGATGCCAGCCGCGTCACATCCTGGCCGTTGATGTACTGTTCGGTGGCCTGGTAGACCAGTGCCCGCAGGCATTCGATCTCGCTGGCCAGTTCCGCCAGGCGAAAGTGAATCACCTGGTTATCGATCAGGGCGGTGCCGAAGGTCTTGCGCTCCTTGCAGTACTCGATAGTGCTGTCGATGCAGTGCTCCAGGCCTTTGAGCATGTTTGCCGCGCCGAACAGTCGTTCTTCCTGAAACTGCAACATCTGCATCATGAACCCGGCGCCTTCCTGGCCAATGCGATTGCGTTGCGGCACCCGTACGTCGTCAAAGAACACCTGGGCGGTTTCCGAACTGCGCATGCCGAGTTTGTCCAGGTGCGCGCCGAGGCTGATACCGGGGCTGTCCATCGGCACCATGATCAGTGATTTATTGATGTGGGGCTTGTCGTCCGACGTGTTGGCCAGCAGGCACATGAAATCGGCGCTCGGCGAGTTGGTGATCCACATCTTGCTGCCGTTGATAATGTAGTCGTCGCCATCTTTGCGGGCTGTGGTCTTGAGCCCGGCGACATCAGAGCCGGCCCCGACTTCCGAGACGCCGATGCAACCGACCTGCTCACCGCTGATGGCCGGGCGCAAGAACGCTTCACGCAGCTCATCGGAGCCGAAGCGCGCCAGGGCCGGGGTGCACATGTCGGTCTGCACGCCGATGGACATCGGCACGCCGCCACAATGAATGGTGCCGAACGCCTCGGCGGCGACGATCGAATAGCTGTAGTCCAGGCCCATGCCGCCGAACTGCTCCGGCTTGGATATACCCAGCAATCCCAGTTCACCGGCCTTGCGGAACACCTCGTGGATGGGAAACCGTCCGGCCTTCTCCCATTCGTCGACATAGGGGTTTATCTGCTGGTCGACAAACTGGCGAACGGTGCGCCGCAGCGCTACGTGTTCCTGGGTGAAGATCATTTTTATTGTTCTCCTGTGGGCAGCGATCAAAAGTCCTTCACACGTTCAGAAACGGGCCACACCGAAACTGTTGGGTTGCAGCGGCCGCAGCTCAGCCGCGTGGCAGATGTCCAGCAGGTAGCCTAGCAACGTGCGGGTGTCGCGCGGGTCGATGAGCCCGTCATCCCACAGGTTGGCGCTGCCGTATAGCGCAGTGGACTGGCTGTCGAGTGTCTGCGCAGTGGTTTGTTCGAGCAGGTCCAGCATCTTCGGGTCGGGGGTGAGGCCATTCTTGATCTGCGTCGCCTGCGTGACGATGCGCAAAACCTTGCCGGCCTGGGCACCGCCCATCACCGCTGTGTGGCTGTTGGGCCAGGCGAAGATGAAGCGTGGGTCCAGCCCTCGGCCGCACATGGCGTAGTTGCCGGCGCCGTAGGAACCGCCCACCACGACCGTCAGCTTCGGCACCCGGGCGTTGGCCACGGCCTGGATCATCTTCGCCCCATGCTTGATCACGCCTTGTTGTTCCGACTCGGTGCCGACCATGAATCCGGTGGTGTTGTGCAGGAACAGCAGCGGTGTGCGGCTCTGGTCGCACAGCTGGATGAATTGCGCGGCCTTGCTCGCGCCCTTGGGCGTGATCGGGCCGTTGTTGCCGATCAGGCCACAGGCATGGCCACGAATGCGCAGGTGGCCACAAATCGTCTGTTGATCGAACTCGCTTTTGAATTCCAGGAAGTCCGAACCGTCGGCGATGCGGGCGATGATTTCCCGCACGTCATAGGGTTTTTTCGGGTCGTCGGGGATTAACCCCAGCAATTCATCGGCCGGGTAGCGCGGCTCTCTCCAGGTCCGCTCAGGCTGTGGCGGCTGCTGCTCGTTCCAGGGCAACAGGCTGACGATCTCCCGGGCCAGGCGTATGCCATCGGCGTCATTCTCGGCCAGGTATTCAGCGGTGCCGGCCACTTGCGCATGCATTTGCGCACCGCCCAGCTCTTCTTCGGTGGCGACTTCGCCGGTGGCGGCCTTGAGCAGCGGTGGCCCGGCCAGAAACAGCCGTGCGGTGTCGCGCACCACCACCACGTAGTCCGACAGCCCCGGCTGATAGGCCCCGCCCGCCGTGGCCGAGCCATGCACCACGGTAATCTGCGGCAGGCCCATGGCCGACATTCGGGCCTGATTGGCGAAGCTGCGCGCACCTTCGACAAAAATCTGCGCGGCATAGTTGAGATTGGCGCCGCCGCTTTCGGCCAAGGTGATGACCGGCAGTTTGTTCTCCATGGCGATCTTTTGCAGACGCAGGGTCTTGTTCAAGCCGCTGGGAGAGATGGTCCCACCCTTGATCGCGCTGTTGTTCGCCACCACCAATACCTGAGCGCCGGATACGTAGCCGATCCCCGCGATCAAGCCGCCACCGGCCTGGCTGCCATCTTTGTCGTCATGGAGTTTGTAGCCGGCCAGGCTCGCCAGTTCCAGGAACGGCGCGCCGGGGTCCAGCAGTAGGTTCAGACGCTCGCGCGGCAGCAGTTGGCCGCGTTGCTCGAACCTGGTCTGGGCCAGGGCGGCTTTCTCCAGCACCGCCTGTTCGATCTGCCGCAGGTGAGCCACGCCAGCCAGCATGGCCGCGTGGTTGCGGGCGAAGTCGGCGCTGTGAGGGTCAAGGTGCGATTCGATGACTGGCATGAGTGTTCCTTGTGCTCGAACCGAACGCCGTGGTGAGCGTCCTTTAATTGACCTGATCGGCGATGCTCTGTGGCACCGGTATCTGGATCTCCAGCAACTGCTGAGCGAACGCCTTGCCCTGCGGATCGATGCGCAGGCTGGCGACACCGCCCCCGCCAAGGGCATTTTCCAGCACGAAGTTCAGGCTGTGGGTGCCCGGCAGATACCAGCGCTCGACGCGCCCCAGCAGTGGGTCGAGCACGTGGCTCATCCAGTCAACCAACACTTGGGGCGTCAGCGCCTCGGCGATCCACGGCAAGTATTCGGGGGCCCGGGCGAGCACACCGATGTTGCTGTGGTTGCCCTTGTCGCCGGAGCGCGCCACCGCCAGTTTGACCAATGGCACGCTGGCGTCAGCCCGGCCCCGGGGTTTGGGCAGGTCGGGAGCGACCGGCAAGTCGCGGGTTTGCAGCGCTTTGACGGCGGGCAGCAGGCAAGGATGCCTCTGCCGGTCGAGTTCGATGTCGAGCCGGCAAGCGGACTTGTCGATCAGGAACGAGAACAGGCGAATCAGCGGATACACCGTCGGGCGGCCACCCATCAGGCCGGTCAGCCCCGGCACCATGCCGGTGGCGGCCTGGGCGATCTCCCTGGAAAACAGCACCAGCGGCTGTTTGTCGGGGTGGCGTACCGCCAGTTTGATCACCACTTCGCGGCTGTCCTGGCGCCGGCCGTGCTGACCGTAAGTGGCTTCGCTGCCCAGTAGCTCGATGTTCACCTCGCTGTAGGGTGCCCAGCCGCGCGAACTGAACAACTGCGAAGTCCTGGCGATGATCGCCTGGCTGACCCGTTCGGCCTTGGCCACCGCATCGATGCCGGCGATCAGGCACAGGGCAGTGCAGCGAAAACCATCGGCCCAGGTGGCGCAGACCTTGTATTGATCGGTGGGCGGCAAGCCCTTGGCGCCTTGGACGCGCACGGCGTGTTGGCCTTGCTGGATCAACCTGACCTGGCTGAAGTCGCAGATCACGTCCGGCAAGAGATAGCCTTGGGGATCGCCGATTTCATAGAGCAGTTGTTCCCCGACCGTCAGCGGCGTGACCAGCCCGCCGGTGCCTTCGGCCTTGGTGACGATGAATTGGCCGTCGGCGCTGACTTCAACGATGGGAAAACCGATGTGCTCGTAATCCGGCACCTGCTGCCAGTCGGTGAAATTACCGCCCGTGCATTGGGCCCCGCACTCAATGAGGTGCCCGGCCAATGCGGCTTGGGCCAGTTTGTCGTAGTCGTGCCAGGCCCAACCAAACTCATGCACCAGGGCCGCGCTGACCACGGCGCTGTCGACCACCCGGCCGGTGATCACGATGTCGGCTCCCAGATGCAAGGCCTCGACAATGCCGGGGGCACCCAGGTAAGCGTTGGTGGACACGCACACCGTCGGCAGGGGCGCGCCGCTGAACATCTCGGTCATGCCCTGGCTGGCGAGCTGTTCGAATCGCGGTTGCAGGTCGTCTCCCAGCAGCACCGCGATCTTCAAGGGCACGCCGGCCTTGTCGCAAGCCGCTTGTAGAGCGGCGGCGCAGGCCTGGGGGTTGACCCCGCCGGCATTGCTGATGACGCGGATCTTGCGTTCCTGCAAACGATGAAGCAGCGGTGAGAGCACTTCGATGAAGTCCGTGGCATAACCGCCCCGAGAGTCTTTCATGCGCGCGGCGGCCATGATCGACATCGTGACCTCGGCCAGGTAATCGAACACCAGGTAGTCCAGTTCAGTGCCTTCGACCAGTTGCGCCGCAGCGGTACAGGTGTCGCCCCAGAAGGCGCTGGCACAACCGATACGTATCGTTTTTGGCATGGTGCTCCCTCCGGCCCACGTCGCCCGAGACTACCAAGCAAGCGCTTGGTTTGTAAACGGCCGCCAGTTCTTCGATCCAAGCGCTTGCTTGGGTGCCCCGGCCAGCTTAAATTGCCCGCGCCACCTCGTCGGTTCCGCAAGCGTGGCCCCACGTTGATCGATCGACTGTAGGAGAGAATGGGTGGATGAGCAAAAAGCCCTGAACGTGATGCGTGAGCTGGTCGATAACGGGCAACTGACCGATCCTGACAGCGCTCGCGGCAAACTGCTCCAGACCGCCGCCCATCTGTTTCGCAACAAAGGGTTCGAGCGCACCACGGTGCGCGACCTGGCGAGCGCGGTGGGCATTCAGTCGGGCAGCATCTTTCATCATTTCAAAAGCAAGGATGAGATCCTGCGGGCGGTGATGGAGGAGACCATTCGCTACAACACGGCGTTGATGCGCGCGGCGCTGGCCGAGGCCGATAGCGTGCGCGAGCGGGTCCTGGCGCTGATCCGCTGCGAGTTGCAGTCGATCATGGGCGGCAGCGGCGAGGCGATGGCGGTGCTGGTCTACGAATGGCGCTCGTTGTCCGAGCAAGGGCAAAGACAGGTGCTGGCTTTGCGTGATATTTATGAGGCCCTGTGGCTTGAGGTTCTTGGGCAGGCCAAGGACGCGGGGTATATTCGGGGCGACGTGTTCATCACCCGTCGTTTCCTGACCGGCGCCCTGTCCTGGACCACCACCTGGTTTCGCGCCGAGGGCAGCCTGAGTCTTGATGAGTTGGCCGAGCAAGCCTTGATTCTGGTGCTCGAAGAAAAATAAAAAGAGGCAGCCATGCCGCTGAGTGGTCGCCGTGCGTGCCCTGCGTGATGTGCATTGAGATGCCTGGTTTGATTCACTGATGATTAATTTTCTGGGGAGTGAGGTGTCTTGACGTTTTCAACGATGGGGATAGCCTCGCGCGTCTTGCTGGCTGCGTGTATTGCGGTGGTCGCGATGCCGGCCACGGCTGCGCAACTGGTGCGTATTGGCGCAGCGCATTTTCCGCCCTATACGATACGCCCCGAAAGTGGCGCGGATACCGGTTTGCTGCCGCAACTGGTCGAAGCCTTGAACCGGTCCCAACGCGACTATCAATTCGTGCTGGTTCCGACGTCGATTCCGCGCCGTTTCAATGATTTCAAGCAGGGGCGGGTCGACATGGCCATTTTCGAGAACCCGGACTGGGGCTGGAAGGATGTGTCCCACACGGCGGTAGACATGGGCCTGGAGGATGCGGAAATCTTCGTTGCCCAGCAGCAACCGGATCGTCAGCAAGACTATTTCTCTGATCTGCGGGGCAAGCGCCTGGCGCTGTTCAGCGGCTACCACTACGCCTTTGCCGAATTCAACGCCGACCCCAAGTTCCTGACTGGCCAATACAACGCCACGCTGACGTATTCCCACGACAGCAACCTGCTGATGGTCTTGCGCGGGCGGGCGGACATCGCGCTGGTCACCCGTTCCTACCTCATCGATTACGTGCTGCGCAATCCTGAAGTCGATCCCCAATTGCTGATATCCGAACGTATCGATCAGATCTACCACCACTTCGCGCTGATCCGGCCCCAAGCGCCGATCTCCGGCGAAGCGTTCGCGCGGCTGCTGCAAAAGCTGCGGGACGACGGTCAGATGCTGGCGATTTTCCAGCCCTACCAGATACAACTGGTGCCAACGCACGATCATTGATCGGGGCACTAAATTTCCCTGCCTGGCTCACGTCACACGTTGACTACCGACGACTATGTGAGCCCCGCCCATGTCCAACCTCAAGCACCCGACGACGCTGCCTTTACCCGGCGGTGGCCGTCTCGGCGCCGATGAAACCGAACGCCACCTGAGCCTGATGCTTGAGGGCGCGCCGCTGATCCGGCTGCGCCTGGAACGTGGTACCGAGCTGCATGTGCATTTGCAGGAAATCCACGATCGGCCCGTAGGCCCGGCGCTTTGGGCAGCCTGCTATTGGCTGTTCGCCCGCGACCCTGAATGCCGGCGCCTGACCTGGCATCTGCCCGAACGCCCCGGTGAAGCCTTGCTCAGCGGACTGCTGACGCTCGGCGAGTTCGCCGACGAGTACATCTGCGAGCGCACGCTGTTCTGGCAACTGCCGCAACCCTGGCTGGGGGAGTCGTTCAACGGCAGCTATCCGCAGCAGATGATCATCACCGATGGCAAGCGTCATCCGCGTCGGCCCATGAAGCCGCGAGGCGAGGTGTACCGGCGCTTCGATGCGCGCCTGGGAGCCTGGGTGTCCTTGCGCACCCTGGAAATCGAACAGGATCTGACGCGCTTCAACCGCTGGCAGAACAGCCCACGAGTGGCGAGTTTCTGGCAGGAGGAGGGCAGCCTGGAACAGCATCGCGAGTATCTGAGCAAACTGCAGCGCGATCCCCGCGTGCTGACCTTGATCGGTTGTTTCGACGACCAGCCTTTCGCCTACTTCGAAGCCTATTGGGCCAAGGAAGATCGGATCGCGCCGTTCTATGACGTGCACAATTACGATCGCGGCATCCACATGCTGGTGGGCGAAGAGCAGCACCGTGGCCCGCACAAAGTGGCGAGCTGGCTGTCGGCACTGGTGCATTACCTGTTTCTCGACGACCCGCGAACCCAACGCGTGGTGGCCGAACCTCGAGCCGACAACGCCCGGATGATCGGTCATCTGCACAACCAGTGTTTCCACTGTGAGAAAGAATTCGATTTCCCCCACAAGCGTGCCGCGCTGATGATTCTGGGGCGTGAGCGGTTTTTTGATCGGTGTGGGTTGATGTAAGGGGTTAGGTCCTCAAGGCCTTATCGCGAGCAGGCTCGCTCCCACAGGGATTTGTGGTGAACACAGACTTCGTGAACACCCAGATCCATTGTGGGAGCGAGCCTGCTCGCGATGAGGCCCGCAAAATCACTGCACTGTTACCGCCGGGCGAATGTATCCCCACGAATCCCTGACACCTTGCGGCAATGCACCAGGGCGTCGCGGATCATGAAGTTCACCAGGGTCGGCGAGACGCCCAGTTCCTTGGCGATATCCTTCTGAGGCACGCCGTGCAGGCGGTACATCTCGAAGGCATAGCGGGTGCGGCTGGGCAGTTCGGTGAGCGCGTCGGCGATGTGCTCCAGCGTCGAAAAATTGATGTGTGACGTTTCTGGCGAAGCCCCCTGGATCACCACATTCAACCCTTCCTCTTCCGGCCCCGAGTATTTCTGTTCCAGCGCCTGCTTGCGGTAATGGTCGATCGCCAGGTTACGCACGATCTGAAACAGGTAACTGAGCTGAGCCTTGAAGGACGAGGTGATCTGGGGCGCCGATTGCAGCCGGAAAAACGCATCCTGCACCACGTCTTCTGCCCGGGACCGGCAACCGGTAATTCGTGCTGCGATCTTGACCAGGATCATTCGGTTATCCACGAATGCCTGAAGTAACGGTGAGTCGCACCTGCTTGTGGATACTTGTTCCGTCATGGAATTCACCTTGCTGCAAAAAGTTAGCAGGACGGCGGATCTGCCCGACGCGTCCTACATATCGAGCGACAAATTAGGCTGAATGATAATGATTGTCAATTGAGAAGAAGAATTATTGATGCTGAAAAGTCCAGCGCGTGAACTGCGACCCGTTGCCACGGTGTTCTGCCTTCCGGCGGGTCTGGAACAAGAGGTTGCTGACTAATTATTTGCCGGTGGTATCCGTTCTCAGGGATGAAGGTTTCGGGCGGCAGTCCCGATGCCGCGCCGCATTCCGCAGGCCACCAGATACCACTAGCAAGCCGAATTTCAGGCAGGAAACCTCATGACCGACGCGTTCGAACTCCCCAGCACCCTGGCTCATGCCCTTCAGCGCCGCGCCGCGTTGTCGCCGGACCGTGTGGCCTTGCGCTTCCTTGCCGACGTCCCGGAGCAAAGTGTGGTGCTGAGTTATCGCGACCTGGATCAGCGGGCCCGGACCATCGCCGCCGCCTTGCAGGCCGAAGCGGCGTTCGGCGACCGTGCGGTATTGCTGTTTCCCAGTGGCCCGGACTACGTCGCGGCGTTTTTTGGTTGCCTTTACGCAGGTGTGATCGCCGTGCCGGCCTATCCGCCGGAGTCCGCCCGTCGCCACCACCAGGAACGCCTGCTGTCGATCATTGCCGATGCCGAGCCGCGCCTGCTGCTCACCCGCAGCGATTTGCGCGAGCCGCTGCAAGCCATCGAGTCGGCCCCGCCCGTGCTGTGCGTCGATACCCTTGAGCCCGCCCTCGCCGGGCAATGGGTGCAGCCGAACCTGCAGGACCCTGACATCGCTTTCCTGCAATACACCTCCGGCTCCACCGCGTTGCCCAAGGGGGTGCAAGTGAGCCATGGGAACCTGGTGGCCAACGAATTATTGATCCGCCAAGGCTTCGGCATCGATCTGAACCCTGACGATGTCATCGTCAGCTGGCTGCCGCTGTACCACGACATGGGCCTGATTGGTGGCCTGTTGCAGCCGGTTTTCAGCGGTGTGCCCTGCGTGCTGATGTCGCCGGCGTACTTTCTGGCCCGACCGTTGCGCTGGCTGGAAGCGATCAGCGAATACGGCGGCACCATCAGCGGCGGCCCGGACTTCGCCTATCGGCTGTGCAGCGAGCGGGTCAGTGAATCGGCGCTCAAGCGCCTCGACCTGAGCGGCTGGCGCGTGGCTTATTCAGGCTCCGAGCCGATCCGACTCGACAGCCTGGAACGCTTTGCCGAGAAATTCGCGCCCTGCGGCTTCACGCCGGACCGTTTCATGGCCTCCTATGGCTTGGCCGAAGCCACCTTGTTCGTCGCTGGCACGCCACGCAGTCAAGGTATCCCGTCGTTGCAGATGGACGACACGGCACTGGCGCACAACCGTGCCGAGCCAGGGCAGGGCAGTACGGTGATGAGCTGCGGCGTGAGTCAGCCTGGGCATGCGGTGCTGATCGTCGAGCCCAACACGTTGCAGCCGCTGACCGACAACCGGGTCGGCGAAGTCTGGGCCAGCGGGCCGAGCATTGCCCATGGCTACTGGCGAAACCCTGAGGCCAGCGCCAAGACATTCGTCCAGCACGATGGCCGCACCTGGCTGCGCACCGGTGACTTGGGTTTCCTGCGTGACGGTGAGCTGTTCATTACCGGCCGTCTGAAGGACCTGTTGATCGTGCGCGGTCATAACCTCTACCCCCAGGACATCGAGCAAACCATCGAGCGGGAAGTGGAGGTGGTGCGCAAAGGCCGTGTGGCCGCGTTCGCGGTCAACGATGGCGGCGAGGAAGGCATCGGCATCGCGGCGGAGATCAGCCGCAGCGTGCAGAAGATCCTGCCACCCGAAGCACTCATCAAAGCCATTCGCCAGGCGGTGGCCGAAGCCTGTCAGCAAGCACCGAGCGTGGTGGTGCTGCTCAATCCGGGCGCGTTGCCCAAGACCTCCAGCGGCAAGTTGCAACGCTCGGCGTGCCGGACCCGATTGGCCGACGGCAGTCTCGACAGTTATGCGCTGTTTCCGTCGGTTGAGGTTGAAGCAGGCCCTGACACTCGCGCGTCATCGTCGTTGCAAACATTGATCGGCCAGGTCTGGTGCGAGCAGTTGCAGGTTGAACACGTCCAGGGCGACGATCATTTCTTCCTGTTGGGCGGTAACTCCATCGCCGCCACCCAAGTGATCGCGCGGCTGCAAGAAGGGCTGGGGCTGGCGCTGAATCTGCGCATGTTGTTTGAAGCGCCGACCCTCGCAGCGTTCACGGCAGCGGTGGCGAGCCTGCAGCAGGCAGGTGCCGAGGCCCAAGACGTGATCAGCCGGTTACCGCGCCACGAAGCGTTACCGCAATCCCTTGCCCAGAATCGTTTGTGGATCACCTGGCAACTGGATCCGGCGAGCCGCGCCTACAACATTCCCGGCGGCTTGCACCTGCGTGGTGAGTTGAACGAGGAAGCGTTGCGCTGCAGTTTCCAGCAGTTGCTCGAACGCCACGAAGCCCTGCGCACACGATTTTTGGAGCGCGAGGGTGTCGCTCTGCAACAGATCGACCCGGCCGCTGAACTCGAACTGCGAGTGATCGACCTCAGCGACCTGCCCGTCGACCAGCGCGAAGCCCGGGCGCGTCAGGTTCGAGACGATGAAGCCACGATGCTGTTCGATTTACAGAAGGGCCCACTGTGGCGAGTCACTTTGCTGCGCCTCGATGAGGCTGACCACCAATTGCTGGTCACGCTGCACCACATCATCGCCGACGGCTGGTCGATGAGCGTGCTGATCGATGAGTTCTCGCGGTTATACGCGGCTGCATGCCAAGGGCAGGTCGCCGCCCTGGCGCCTTTGCCGTTGCAGTACGCCGACTACGGCAGTTGGCAGCGCCAGTGGTTGGCTCAAGGGGAGGCCGAGCGGCAACTGGCCTACTGGAAACAGCAACTGGGCGACGAACATCCGAGTCTGGCCCTGGGCACGGACCATCCCCGTAGCGCTCAGCATCGGCGCAGCGCCACACGCCATAGTCTGCGTCTGGACAAAAGCCTCGGCGATGCCTTGCGCCAAGTGGCCCAAGCCCACGACGTAACCTTATTCATGCTGTTGCTGGCCGCCTTCCAAGCGCTGTTGCAGCGCTACACCGGCCAGTCCGACATCCGCATCGGCGTGCCCAACGCCAACCGTCCGCGCCTGGAGACCCAAGGCCTGATCGGCTTTTTCATCAATACCCAGGTGCTGCGCGGGCAGGTCGATCCGCGCCAGTCGTTCGCCGCATTGCTGGCCCAGGCCCGGGAGACCACGCTGGGCGCCCAGGCCCATCAGGACCTGCCGTTCGAACAACTGCTCGAAGCGTTCCCCCAGGTTCGCGAACAAGGTCTGTTCCAGGTGATGTTCAACCATCAGCAGCGCGACCTCAGCGCCTTGCGCCGTTTGCCGGGGCTGTTGGCCGACGAACTGCCCTGGCACAGCCGTGAAGCCAAGTTCGACTTGCAGTTGCATAGCGAGGAGGATCGCAACGGACGGCTGACACTCTCATTCGACTACGCCGATGAACTGTTCGAGGCTGCGACCATCGCCCGGTTGGCCGAGCATTTGTGCAATCTGCTGCGGGCCGTCTGCACCCATGCGCAACAAGCCATCGGCGATGTGCCGTTGCTGAGCGTTGATGAGCATGCGCAACAGCAGCAGTGGAGTGCGGCCCCCTGCGCGCCGGCCACACAGTGGCTGCCGGAGCTGTTGAACGAACAGGCCCGGCGCACGCCGCAACGTACAGCGCTGCTGTGGGACGATGGCCGCCTGGACTACGCCGAGTTGCACGCCCAGGCCAACCGCCTGGCCCATTACCTGCGCGACAAAGGTGTCGGCCCGGACGTGTGCGTGGCGATTGCCGCCGAGCGCTCGCCGCAGATGCTCATCGGTGTGCTGGCGATCCTCAAGGCCGGTGGCGCCTACGTGCCGCTGGATGCCGATTACCCGGCCGAGCGCCTGGCCTACATGCTTGAGGACAGCGGCGTCGATCTGCTGCTGACCCAAACTGCATTGCTTGAACGCTTGCCCCTCTGCGAGGGTGTCAGCGTCATTGCCATGGACGCCTTGCATTTGGAGCAATGGCCGAGCAATCCGCCGGGTCTGCACCTGCACGGTGATCACCTGGCTTACGTGATTTACACCTCCGGCTCCACCGGCCAGCCCAAAGGCGTCGGCAACACCCACGCGGCTCTGGCCGAGCGCCTGCAATGGATGCAGGCCACTTACGCCCTGGATGAATCCGATGTGCTGATGCAAAAAGCGCCGATCAGCTTCGACGTGTCGGTGTGGGAGTGTTTCTGGCCGCTGATCACCGGCAGTCAACTGGTATTGGCCGGCCCTGGTGAACACCGTGACCCGCACCGCATCGCGCAGTTGGTCCAACAATTTGGCGTGACCACGCTGCACTTCGTGCCGCCGCTGCTCAGCCTGTTCATCGACGAACCCCTGAGCGCCCGCTGCACCAGCCTGCGCCGGGTATTCTGCGGGGGTGAAGCGTTGTCGGCCGATCTGCGCAACCGCGTGCTGGCGCAACTGCCGTCGGCGCAATTGCACAACCGCTATGGCCCGACCGAAACCGCCATCAACGTCACCCACTGGCATTGCAGCGTCGCCGACGGCGAGCGCTCGCCTATCGGCCGGCCGCTGGGCAATGTGTTGTGCCGTGTGCTCGACAGTGAACTCAATCCCGTGCCGGCCGGTGTGCCAGGTGAATTGTGCATCGGCGGCCTGGGTCTGGCGCGGGGTTACCTCGGCCGTCCGGGGTTGAGCGCTGAGCGTTTTATCGCCGACCCGCTGGGCGTGGCGGGTACGCGTTTGTATCGCACGGGTGACCGGGCGCGTTGGAGCGCCGATGGCGTGATCGAATACCTCGGCCGTCTCGACCAGCAGGTCAAGCTGCGCGGCTTTCGGGTCGAGCCGCAGGAAATCGAAGCGCGGTTGCTGGCTCAGGACGGCGTGGCCCAAGTGGCGGTCCTGGTGCGCGAGACCTCGGCCGGCCCGCAACTGATCGGCTATTACACCGCTTGCGATGTCACGCACGATCAAGACCTCGAAAACACCCGACTCCACGCCGCCCTGGCCGCCGAACTGCCGGACTACATGGTGCCCGCACAACTGCTGCGCCTGGACGCCATGCCCCTGAGCCCCAGCGGCAAACTCGACCGTCGTGCCTTGCCCGAACCGCAATGGCAAGTGCGTGAACACGTCGAGCCGGTCAGTGCCCTTGAGCAGCAGGTCGCTGGCATCTGGCGCGACGTGCTGGGGCTCGACCGCATCGGTCTGCGGGACGACTTTTTTGCCCTGGGCGGTCATTCGCTGTTGGCGACCCAGATCATTTCCCGCACCCGCCAGGCCTGTGACATCGAGCTGCCGCTGCGTACCTTGTTCGAGGCCAGTGAGCTGGGTGCGTTCGCCGAACAGGTGCGCTCGATCCAGGCCAGCGGCCAGACCAACCAGCAACCGCCGATTCAAAAGGTCGATCGCAGCCAACCGGTGCCGCTGTCGTATTCCCAGCAGCGCATGTGGTTCCTCTGGCAGATGGAGCCCGACAGCCCGGCCTACAACGTCGGCGGCATGGCGCGGTTGCGCGGGGTGCTGGATGTCGGGCGTTTCGAAGCGGCGTTGCAGGCGTTGGTCCTGCGCCATGAAACCCTGCGCACCACTTTCCCCAGCGTCGATGGCGTGCCCCGGCAACAGGTGCACGCCGCCACGGGTCTGCGCATGGACTGGCAAGATTTCTCGATGCTCGCCGTCGATGTTCGCCAACAGCAGGTGCAGCAACTGGCCGACAGCGAAGCGCACAAACCCTTCGACCTGGAAACCGGGCCACTGCTGCGGGTCTGTCTGGTCAAGACCGCCGAGCAGGAACATTACCTGGTGCTGACCCTGCACCACATTGTCACTGAAGGCTGGGCAATGGATATTTTTGCCCGGGAACTGAGTGCGCTGTACGAGGCCTTTGTCGACGACCGCGAATCGCCACTGGAACCGTTGCCGGTGCAGTACCTGGACTACAGCGTCTGGCAGCGCCAGTGGCTGGAGTCTGGCGAGCGCCAACGGCAACTGGACTACTGGACCGCGCAACTGGGGCGCGAACACCCGTTGCTGGAGTTGCCGGGCGACCGTCCGCGTCCGCCGGTGCAAAGCCATCGCGGCGAATTGTTCCGCTTCGACCTCAGTGATGACCTCGCCGCCCGGGTCCGCGCCTTCAACGCGCAACAGGGCTTGACCCTGTTCATGACCATGACCGCCGCCCTGGCCGTGCTGCTTTATCGCTACAGCGGCCAGACCGACCTGCGCATCGGTGCGCCGGTGGCCAACCGCATCCGCCCGGAAAGCGAAGGGCTGATCGGGGCGTTCCTCAACACCCAGGTGCTGCGCTGCCAGCTCGACGGGCAGATGTCTGTCGGTGAGTTGTTCGAGCAGGTGCGCCACACCGTGATTGAAGGCCAGTCCCATCAGGATTTGCCGTTCGATCATCTGGTCGAAGCCCTGCAGCCACCGCGCAGTGCCGCGTACAACCCGCTGTTCCAAGTGATGTGCAACGTGCAGCGCTGGGAGTTCCAGCAGAGCCGCACGCTGGCCGGGATGAGCGTCGAATACCTGGCCAACGACGCCCGGGCCACCAAGTTCGACCTGAATCTGGAAGTCACCGACCTGGACCATCGCCTGGGTTGCTGCCTGACCTACAGCACCGACCTGTTCGATGAGCCGCGCATTGCCCGCATGGCCGGGCACTGGCGCAATCTGCTGGAGGCGCTGCTGGCCGATCCGACCCAGCGGCTGAGCGAGTTGCCGTTGCTCGATGCCCGCGAGCAGCAACAAATGCTCGACAGCCTGGGGGTCGAACCCGGCGAACACCGCCTGGATCAATGCATCCAGCAACTGTTCAGCGAACAGGTCCTGGCCCGCGCCGACGCACCGGCCCTGACCTTTGCCGGGCAAACCCTGAGCTACGCTGAACTCGAGCGCCGCGCCAACCGCCTGGCCTGGATGTTGCGAGAGCGCGGTGTCGGGCCGCAGGTGCGGGTGGGCCTGGCCCTGGAGCGGTCGCTGGAGATGGTCGTTGGCCTGTTGGCGATCCTCAAGGCTGGCGGGGCCTACGTGCCCCTGGACCCGGAATACCCGCTGGACCGTTTGCATTACATGATCCAAGACAGTGGCCTCGGTTTGCTACTCAGCGACCGGGCGATGTTCCAGGCCTTGGGCTCATTGCCGGACGGTGTAGGGGGCTGGTGTCTGGAGGACGACAGCGCGGCCCTGGCCGGCTATTCGGACCAGGCACCGCCGCTGATCAATCTGCCGCAGCATCAGGCCTACTTGATCTACACCTCAGGCTCCACCGGCAAGCCCAAGGGCGTGGTGGTGTCCCACGGTGAAATCGCCATGCACTGCCAGGCGGTGATCCAGCGTTTCGGCATGCGCCCGGACGATTGCGAACTGCATTTCTATTCCATCAACTTCGACGCCGCCACCGAGCGCCTGCTGGTGCCGCTGCTCAGCGGTGCCCAGGTGGTGCTGCGTGCGCAAGGGCAGTGGGACGCCGAGCAAATCTGCGGGCTGATTCGCGAGCACCGTATCAACATCCTCGGCTTCACCCCCAGCTACGGCAGCCAGTTGGCGCAATGGCTGGCGACCCAGGGACAAACCCTGCCGGTGCGCATGTGCATCACCGGTGGCGAAGCCCTGACCGGCGAGCATTTACAGCGTATCCGGGCGGCGTTCCAGCCGAGCCTGTTCTTCAACGCCTATGGCCCGACCGAAACCGTGGTCATGCCATTGGCGAGCCTGGCCCCTGAACAACTGGAAGAGGGCGCGGCGAGTGTGCCGATTGGCAGCGTGATCGGCGCCCGGGTGGCCTATATCCTCGATGCCGACCTGGCCCTGGTGCCCCAAGGCGCCACCGGGGAGTTGTACGTCGGCGGTGCGGGATTGGCCCAGGGCTATCACCAGCGTCCGGGCATGACCGCCGAGCGCTTTGTCGCCGATCCGTTTGCCGTCAATGGCGGACGGCTGTACCGCACCGGTGACCTGGTGCGCCAGCGCGTCGATGGTCAGGTGGAGTATTTGGGACGGATTGACCATCAGGTGAAAATCCGCGGTTTCCGCATCGAACTGGGGGAAATCGAAACCCGCCTGCTGGAACATGACGCCGTGCGCGAGGCGGTGGTATTGGCGCTCGATAGGCCAGGCGGCAAGCAACTGGCCGGCTATCTGGTAACCGACGTCGCCGAGCAGGACACCGAGCAACAAGCGGCCCTGCGCGAAGCGCTGAGACATCACCTCCAGGCCCAACTGCCGGACTACATGGTGCCCACCCATCTGATCCTGCTGGCGAGCATGCCGCTGACCGCCAATGGCAAGCTCGACCGGCGTGCCTTGCCGATGCCGGATCCTGAACTCAATCGCCAACATTACCTGGCCCCGAGCAGTGCCCTGGAGCAGACCCTGGCGGCGATCTGGTGCGAGGTACTGAACGTGAAGCAGGTCGGCCTGAATGACAACTTCTTCGAACTGGGTGGCGACTCGATCCTGTCCATCCAGGTGGTCAGCCGTGCCCGGCAACAGGGCATTCATTTCACGCCCCGCGACCTGTTCCAGCACCAGACCGTGCAGGCCCTGGCCGGTGTGGCCAGCCACAGTCAGTCAGTGAGCGCCGAGCAGGGGCTGCTCGACGGTGAGTCGGCGCTGACGCCGATCCAGCATTGGTTCTTCGAGAGCAGGATTGCCAACCGTCATCACTGGAACCAGGCGTTGTTGCTGGAGCCGGCCATTACCCTGCAACCCCCCGTGCTGGAACAGGCACTGCGCAGCGTTTTCCAACAGCACGATGCGTTGCGCCTGGGCTTTGATGAAACCGCCGGGCATTGGCGCGCCGAGCACCAGTCAGGGTCCGACGCGGTGCTGTTGCGTCAGGTGGACGTGGAGAGTGAGCAGGCCTGTGAAACGCTGTTTGCCCAGACGCAGCGCAGTCTGAATCTGTCGAGCGGGCCACTGCTGTGTGCGGTACTGGCGCAGTTGCCCGATGGCCGACAACGGTTGCTGATCGTCGTCCATCATCTGGTCGTCGATGGCGTGTCGTGGCGAGTGCTGATGGATGACCTGCAAACGGTCTACCGCCAGATCAGCGCCGGGCAAACCGCAGACCTGCCGGCCAAGACCAGCCCCTTCCGGGATTGGGCCGCGCGCTTGCAGGCCTACGCCGGCAGCGAGTCCCTGCGCGAGGAGCTGGGCTGGTGGCAAGGGTGCTTGAGCGGCCCGGAGGTGGCACTGCCCTGCGCGCATCCTGACGGCGGACGTGAGGAGCGTCACGCCCAGACCGTCAGCGTGCGCCTGGACGCCGAGCGCACCGGGCAACTGCTGCAACAGGCACCGCGTGCCTACCGCACCCAGGTCAACGACCTGCTGCTCACCGCGCTGACCCGGGTGCTGTGTCGCTGGAGCGGCCATGAGTCGGCACTGATCCAGCTCGAAGGCCACGGCCGCGAGGCGCTGTTCGATGACATCGACCTGACTCGTACGGTGGGGTGGTTCACCAGCGTTTATCCGCTGCGCCTGAGCCCGTCGGGTGAAGACTTCGGCACCTCGATCAAGGCCATCAAGGAGCAACTGCGTGCGGTGCCCCACAAGGGTCTCGGTTACGGCGTGCTGCGCTACCTGGCTGACGCCGCGACGCGCCAGGCCATGGCCGGCCTGCCGCAAGCGGCGATTACCTTCAACTACCTGGGTCAGCTCGATCAGACCCTGGGTCATGACGCGCTGTTCCAACCCCTGGACGCCCCGTTGGGCGCGATCCACGACCCCGACGCGCCGCTGCCCAACGAGCTGAGTGTCGACAGTCAGGTCAGCGGCGGTGAGCTGGTGCTGCGCTGGACGTTCAGCGCCGAGCGGCACGACCGCCAGGCCATCGCGGCGTTGGCCGATGCTTACCTCGAGGAGCTGCTGGGCCTGATCGAACATTGCCTGACGGACGCGGCGGGCGGCCTGACGCCCTCGGACTTCCCCTTGGCGAAACTGACCCAGGCCCAGCTCGACAGCCTGCCGGTGCCGGCCGCGCAGATCGAAGACGTCTACCCGCTGACGCCGATGCAGGAGGGCATGCTGCTGCACACATTGCTGGAGCCGGGCACGGGCCTGTACTACATGCAGGATCGCTACCGCATCAACAGTGAACTGGATCCGCAACGTTTCGCCCAGGCCTGGCAGGCGGTCATCGCCCGTCATGAAGCCCTGCGTGCATCCTTCTGCTGGAACGTCGGCGAAGACATGCTGCAAATCATCCACAAGCCCGGCAGCACGCCGGTGGATTATCTCGATTGGTGTGAAGTACCCCAGGACCAGCAGGAAGCCAAACTCCAGGCATTGCTCAAAAGCGAGCGCGAGGCCGGTTTCGATCTGTTGAACCAGGCTCCGTTTCACCTGCGACTGATCCGAGTGGGCGCGGCGCGTTACTGGTTCATGATGAGCAACCACCACATCCTGATCGATGCCTGGTGCCGTTCGTTGCTGATGGAGGATTTCTTCGAGATCTACACGGCCCTTGGTGAACATCGCGAACCCCGATTGGCCGTGCCGCCGCGTTATCGCGACTACATCGGCTGGTTGCAACACCAGAGCCTGGCCGAAGCCCGGCAGTGGTGGACGCGCAACCTGCAAGGTTTCGAACGGACCACGCCGATCCCCACCGACCGACCGTTGTTGCGTGAACACGCCGGTGACAGTGGCGGCATGATCGTCGGCGACTGCTACACCCGCCTCGATGTCCGCGACGGGGCCCGGCTGAGGGAGCTGGCCCAGGCTCATCAGTTGACGGTCAACACCTTCGCCCAGGCCGCGTGGGCTCTGGTGCTGCGGCGGGTGAGCGGCGAACGGGACGTGCTGTTCGGCGTCACCGTGGCCGGGCGCCCGGTGGAACTGCCGCAGATGCAACGCACCGTGGGCCTGTTCATCAACAGCATCGCCTTGCGCGTGCGGATGCCCGACGATCATCAGCGTTGCAGTGTGCGCCAATGGCTCAGTGAGTTGCTCGACAGCAACATGCAACTGCGCGAGTACGAATACCTGCCGTTGGTGAGCATCCAGGACGTCAGCGAGCTGCCCAAGGGGCAACCGTTGTTCGACAGTCTGTTCGTGTTTGAGAACGCGCCGGTGGAGGTGTCGGTGCTGGATCGCGCCCAAAGCCTCAACGCCACCTCGGACTCGGGCCGCACCCACACCAACTTCCCGCTCACGGCGGTCTGCTATCCGGGGGATGACCTGGGGTTGCATCTGTCCTACGACCAGCGTTATTTCGATGAATCCACCGTCCAGGGTTTGCTGGGTGAGTTCAAGCGCTTGCTGCTGGCGCTGATGGAAGGTTTCCACGGGGACATGGCCGAGCTGCCGCTGATTGGCGCCGAGGAACAGGACTTCCTGATCGAAGGCTGCAACCAGAGCGAGCGTGCCTACGCGCTGGAGCACAGTTACGTCGAGCTGTTCGAGGCCCGGGTCGCGGCCCATCCGCAACGGGTGGCCGCCACCTGCCTGGACAGGGCATACAGCTACGCCGAGTTGAATGCACGGAGCAACCGCCTCGGCCATGCCTTGATCGCGTCCGGCGTCGGCCTCGACCAACCGGTGGCGTTGCTGGCCGAGCGCGACCTGGACCTGCTGGGCATGATCATCGGCAGCTTCAAGGCCGGTGCCGGTTACCTGCCGCTGGACCCGGGGCTGCCGAGTCAGCGTCTGAGCCGCATCATTGAGCTGAGCCGCACGCCGCTGCTGGTCTGCACCCAGGCCTGTCATGCCCAGGCGCTGGCGCTGCTGGACGAGTTCGCCTGTTCCGGGCGGCCGAAATTGCTGGTGTGGGAAAATGTCCAGGCCAGCGATGTTTCGCAGCACAACCCCGGCCTCTACAGCGGCCCGGACAACCTGGCGTACGTGATCTACACCTCGGGCTCCACTGGGCTGCCCAAAGGGGTCATGGTGGAACAACGCGGCATGCTCAACAACCAGCTCAGCAAGGTGCCGTACCTGGCCTTGAGCGAGACTGACGTGATCGCCCAGACCGCCTCCCAGAGTTTCGACATTTCCGTGTGGCAGTTCCTCGCCGCGCCGTTGTTCGGCGCCCGGGTGGACATCGTGCCCAACGTGATCGCCCACGACCCGCAAGGTCTGCTGGAGCACGTGCAACGCCAGGCAATCACAGTGCTGGAAAGCGTGCCGTCACTGATCCAGGGCATGCTCGCCCAGGAACGTATCGGCCTGGACGGCCTGCGCTGGATGCTCCCCACCGGTGAAGCGATGCCACCGGAGCTGGCCCATCAATGGTTGCTGCGCTACCCGGCCATTGGCCTGGTAAACGCCTACGGCCCGGCGGAATGCTCCGATGACGTGGCGTTCTTCCGGGTCGACATGGCCTCGACCCGTGGCAGCTACCTGCCGATTGGTACGCCCACCGACAACAACCGTTTGTACCTGCTCGATGGTGCGCTGGACCTGGTGCCGCTGGGTGCTGTAGGCGAGTTGTGCGTGGCGGGCACTGGGGTAGGGCGCGGTTATGTCAGTGATCCATTGCGCACGGCCCCGGTGTTTGTGCCCAACCCGTTGGGTGCGCCAGGGGAGCGCTTGTACCGCACTGGCGACCTGGCGCGGCGGCGTCGCGACGGCGTGCTGGAGTACGTCGGACGCATCGATCATCAGGTGAAGATTCGTGGTTACCGCATCGAACTGGGGGAAATCGAAGCGCGGTTGCATGAACAGCCTGAGGTGCGCGATGGGGCGGTTGGGGTGCAGGAAGGCGCCAACGGCAAGCATCTGGTGGGGTATCTGGTCGCAGCCGACTCGGCGCTGAAGCCGACCGAACGCCTGGAACGGATCAAGCAGCGTCTGCGGGCCGAACTGCCGGAATACATGGTGCCGCTGCACTGGCTGTGGCTTGAGCGCTTGCCCCTCAACGCCAACGGCAAGCTCGACCGCAAGGCCTTGCCGGCCCTGGAAATCGGCCAGTTGCAAAGCCAGGATTACCAGGCGCCAGGCAATGCGCTGGAACAGACCCTGGCGGACATCTGGGCCCAGGTGCTCAAGGTCGAGCGAGTGGGCGTGCGAGACAATTTCTTCGAACTGGGCGGCCACTCGTTACTGGCGACGCAAATTGCCTCACGCGTGCAAAAGGCCCTGCAACGCAACGTGCCGCTGCGGGCGATGTTCGAGTGCAGCACGGTGCAGGAACTGGCCGAATACATCGATGGGCTGGCGGCGAGTGAACTCACTGAGGAGAAGGTGGATCGGTTGAATGATTTGATGGCGCAGTTGGAAGGATTGTAGTTCTGCGGCGTCTATAGAGGCCCCATCGCGAGCAGGCTCGCTCTCACAATGGATTTGTGATCGACGCAAATCCCCTGTGGGAGCGAGCCTGCTCGCGATGGCGGCATGACTAACACCGCAAAGCCCAAGGTTGACGCCTCGCCCTGTACGGCTCAGTCTTCCAAGGCTTTTTCTCCATTCAAAACAAGGAGGTCATCAATGCCTTTTGTAACCCTTGACGGACAACCCCTCCACTACCTGGACCAAGGCCAGGGCCCGGTGGTGCTGCTGGGCAGCAGCTACCTGTGGGATCACACCATGTGGGCACCGCAGATCGAGGCATTGTCCCGACATTACCGGGTGATCGCCCTGGATTTGTGGGGCCACGGCCAGTCCGGGCGTTTGCCTGAGGGCATGACCTCTCTGGACGACCTGGCTCGTCAGGCATTGGCGTTGATGGATCATCTGGATATCGACTGTTTCAGCCTGGTGGGGCTTTCCGTCGGTGGGATGTGGGGCGCACGGTTGGCGCTGATGGCGCCCAAGCGGCTCGAGGCGCTGGTGCTGATGGACACTTACGTGGGCGTCGAGCCTGAGCCGACTCGCCAGTATTACTTCTCGTTGTTCGACACAATCCAAGCCAGCGGTAGCATCCCCGAGCCGTTGCTGGACATCATCGTACCGATCTTCTTCCGGCCGGGCATCGATCCGCAGTCAGCGCTCTACCAGCAGTTTCGCGCCACACTGGCCGCACTGCCGGTCGAGCGCCTGCGCGACAGTATCGTGCCGCTGGGGCGGATCATTTTCGGTCGCGACGATATCCTGCCGCGCCTGCCTGAGCTCGACGCCAGGCGCACGCTGGTGATGTGCGGCGACCAGGACAAGCCGCGACCACCGTCCGAGGCGCTGGAAATGGCTGAGCTGATCGGCTGCCCGCATGTGCTGATTCCAGAGGCGGGGCACATCTCCAATATGGAAAACCCGGAATTCGTGACCCGGGCCTTGCTGGAGTTTTTGCCCAACTGAAACGGTGGGAGCGGGCTTGCTCGCGAATGCGCAGGTTCAGTTGATGCAGCTGTGACTGACCCACCGCATTCGCGAGCAAGCTCGCTCCCACGGGGGATCTGCTGTGGGGGCCCGTTACTTCGGCCCGAGAATCCTCACCAGTTTGTCTGGCGACGGTGCGCCTTGCTGCTGTTGCAGTTCGCCCTTGTCATCCAGGTAAAAAATCGCCGGGGTGGCGGACAGCTCCAGCTCTTCCATCAATTGCAGGTTGGCGTCCAGTTTTGCCTGGATGGCCGGCGGTATGTTTTTGAGGGGTTTGAGCGCGCTGCCCTTGCCGGCCTTCTCGTGGGTTTCCAAGGCTTTTTCAGGGTCCTTGGCTGCCAGCAAGGCGGCGGATTTTCCTGGGCTGTCTTCGCGGATGATGCCCACCATGATGTGGCGTAACTGCACTTTGCCGGCCTTGACCCAGGGCCGTGCCTGTTCCCAGAACATGTTGCAGTACGGGCAGTTCGGGTCACTGAACAGGTAGACGGTGCGCGGCGCGTCCTTGCTGCCGTCGGCGATCCAGTTGCTCGCTTCCATCTTCTCCCAGATAGCCTTGGCCATTGGCGCATAGACCAGCTTTTGCAGCGGCTCGGCGCTCAGGTCCTTGCCGTCGGCGTCGTACAGGTTGCCCAGCAAGACATGCTGGCCATCGGGGGTCAGGTACAGCGCCATCCCGCGGTTCTGGTATTGCGCCGCGTAACCGCGCAACCCGTCCGGCGCCTCGAACGTGCCGACGATTTTCGCGCCCTTGGCTTCGATTTTCTTGATGGCCGCGGGCAGTTCTTCAGCCTGCAGCAGCGGTGCCTGCGACAGCGCGGCGGCGACGGCCAGGGTCAGCAAGTGGCGGAGGCGGGGCATGAGGGTTTCCTTGTGGCGGAGTGGGGGGGCGTTGTTGAGTCCGGCGTTTCGAAGTGCTCCAGGGCGCGGGCCAGGCTCGCTTCCGACAATTCACCCAAGTGGCTGCCCAGCAGGCGACCGTCGGCGCTGTAGAACAAGGTCGTTGGCAGCGCCATGGAACCGACGGCTTGACCGAGGCGACCGCTGCCATCAAACAGCACGTTGTCCAGGCTCAAGCCCTGGGTGGCGAGGTAAGTGCTGACGCTTTGCATGCTTTCGGCCTGGTTGACGAACAGGAACGTCAGGTCCGGGCGCTGCTGCTGGGCTTCTTCCAGCACGGGCATTTCGCGCCGGCAGGGCGGGCACCAGGTGGCCCAGAGGTTGATCACCAGGGGCCGGCCCTGATAATCAGTGAGTTTCACGGTCTCGCCGGCGGCGGTACGCAAATTGATTTCCGGCAGTCGGGTCCCTTGTTCGTAGATCGTCAACGACATCGTCGCCAGCAGCCAGAACAACAGGCCGCTGCCAACGCCGAAAGCCAACGGCCGGCGCAAGGCCGGTCGGTGTCGGCTCCACAGCAACGCGCCAATCACCAGCGCAATGACCCCCGGCCAGGCCAGGAAACCGCCGTCGCGCAGGTCGACGACCTGCCACAGGTCATCCTGGTAATGGTTCCAGTAGGCGCCGACGAAGCCGATCCGTGCGGCCAGAAGCCCGAGCAAAAACAGCACGAACAGCACCGATTCCGGGTTTTCGCCACCGCGCTTGGCAACTCGCCAACCCACCACGGTCGCCAGTGCCAAGGCGCTGATCAGCAATAGATGGTTAAGCGCAATGGCAAAGGTGCCCAGGGTCAACGTCAGCATCAGCGCGCATTCCGGGTGATGTTCCAGTGTTCCAGGAAAACCTTGGCATTGACTTCACCGGTGATCCGCTGGCTGCGGCGCTCTTGACCGTCGGCGCCAATCCACAGCAGGCTCGGAGGCCCCGGCACTTGATAGCGGCCCAGCAGCTCGCGACTGGCGGTATTGTCGGCGGTGACATCGATACGCACCAGTCGGACGTCTTTCAAGGCATCCAGCACTTCGGCGCGACCAAACACCTGTTTTTCCATGATCTTGCAGGACACGCACCAGTCGGCGTAGTAGTCCAGCAGGACCCATTGGCCCTGGGCCTTGGCAGCGTCCAACTCCCGTTGCAGGGCGGCAGGTTCGCTGACCGTGATAAAGGCATCATGGGCGCTGACGGCCGAGCTTGCCGAGGTGCCGGCATAGACCTTCAGGGGCTGGAAGAAATCATCGCCGCCGCCCGCCGCGCCGATCACCAGCAGGCTGCCCCACAGGCCGAACAGCAGCGACGCGCTGCCGCATACATAGGCGGTACGACCGAAGCCTTCGGTCTGCCGCCAGGCGCTATAGGCGGCAATCAGCAGCAGCACGCCCCACAGGCCGATCCACAGCGAGCCGTCGATGACCGGGCGGATCATCAGGATCGCGGTGCCCAGGAACAAAAAGCCGAACACGCCCTTGAGCACATTCATCCAGGCGCCGGGTTTGGGCAGGAAACGATTGCCCACGGTCACCAATAGCAACAGCGGCAGGCCAATGCCGACGCCCATGGCGAACAGGATCAGCCCGCCGTGCAACGCATTGCCGCTTTGGGCGATGTACAGCAGCGCACCGGCCAGCGGGGCGGTCATGCACGGGCCCACCAACAGGCCGGACAAGGCTCCGAGAATACCGGCGCCCACCAGGCTGCCGCCGCGGCGCTGGCGTCCGGCGCTTTCCAGGCGGTCGCGCAGGGCGGCCGGCAACTGCAACTCGAAGAAACCGAACATCGGCAGCGCCAACACCACGAAGATCGCCGCGAAAGTGCCCAGCAGCCACGGTTGCTGCAGCAGCGCCTGAAGGTTGGCCCCCAGCAGCGCGGCGAGTACGCCCATGGCGGCATACACCAGGGCCATGCTGATCACGTAGCTGATGGCCAATGCCAATCCACGCCGAGGGCTGGCGCCGCTGCCCACCACCACCCCGGCCAGGATCGGCAGCATGGGCAGCGAGCACGGTGTAAACGCCAACAGCAGCCCCAGGCCAAAGAACACCAGCAGGCTCCAGCCCAAGGCCCGTTGTTGCAGGCCGCTGGCCAGGGCCTGGTCCGGCGCCTCGCCACTGGCAAGCGCGGGTGCATCCCCACCCAGGTCTACCACTTGGGTCTGGGGTGGATAGCACAGGCCCGCGTCGGCGCAGCCCTGGAAGCCGACTTTGATCTTGCCGGTGGCGCCGGCGGGAATTTTCAGTTCCAGCGCCTGGCGATACACCTGTTGATCGCCGAAAAACTCGTCGCTGTGGGCTTCACCTTCCGGCAGCTTCGGCTTCTGCGCCTCGGCAAGACCGTCGAATTTGAGTCGCTGCTGATACAGGTAGTAGCCGTCGGCAATCTGCCAGAACAACTGGGTTTCACCGGAGTCCAGGCGTTCGGAGGTAAACACGAACGCCTTTTCCACCGGCAGGAAATCGGTCTTGGTTTCGAAGGGATTGGCGGCCTGGGCCAGGCCCGAGATCAGAAGCAGCCACAGCAAAAACAATCGACGCATGAATAAAGCCTTAGAACGGAGCAAGTGGAATGCACGATGGCGAATGGCGATTAACCGTCGATTAACCCGGCGACGATCGGCAGGCAGCAATGATCGCCCATGTTTGCCGTACTCGTCGCATAATGTCGGCTTAATCGGCCGGCGGCCTAATGTACCTTTTTCCACGGGGCTTACCATGCACGTACTGGTCTGCGAAGACGATGAGTTGATCGCCAGCGGGATCGTCGCCGGGCTCACGGCCCAAGGCCTGACCGTCGAGCACGTCGCCACGGCGTCGGCGGCGCGGGCGATGGTGGGTGTGGCCCGGTTCGACGTCATGGTGCTGGACCTGGGGCTGCCTGACGAGGACGGCCTTAAATTGTTGCGCCAACTGCGCCAGCAAGGCCTGGAGATTCCGGTGCTGATCCTCACCGCCCGGGACTCGGTGACCGACCGGGTCGACGGTTTGCAGGCCGGTGCCGATGACTATTTGCTCAAGCCCTTCGATCTGCGTGAACTCGCGGCGCGCCTGCACACCTTGCTGCGACGCGTGGCGGGGCGCAGTGTCAATCTGATCGAGCACGGTCGTTTGACTTACGACCCCAGCAGCCGCGAAACCACCCTCGGCGGACAGCCGGTGGACCTTTCCCGGCGCGAGCAGTCACTGCTCCAGGCGTTGTTGCACAGCCGCGGTCGGGTCCTGTCCACCGAGCAACTCAAGGACAGCGTCTACGGGTTCAATGACGAACTGGAAAGCAACGCCCTCAACGTCCATATCCATCACCTGCGGCGCAAGCTTGGCAATGGGATTGTCGAGACGGTCCGCGGGCTGGGTTATCGGCTAGGGCCGGCCGACGACGGGGAGCCTTCCAAGTGATGAGCTTGCGATTGCGCCTGAGCCTGACCCTCGGTGCGGCCTTCGCCCTGATCTGGGCCCTGGCGGCGGCGTGGATGCTCAGCGATCTGCGCAACCAGATGATGTTCTCCCTCGACCAGCGGCTGGTGGCTTCGGCGCGGATGGTTGCCGGACTACTGGAGCAGATGCCGCCATTGCCCAGCAAGGGGGAGGGCACGCACCTGAGAACCGAGCACGTGAGCATTCCGGGGGGCATGGCCTGCCAGGTCAGTTCCTTGCGGGGAGAGATCCTGGCTCGCAGCCATGGCACCCCGGACCAAACCCTGGAAGCCGAGAAGCTGGGCTTTCATGACCAGATGATCGACGGCGCGCCCTGGCGCAGTTTTACCCTGGCCCGAGGGGATTTGCGTATCACCACCGCCGACCGTCAGATCGAGCGCGAAGCCTTGAACATGTCGGTGTTGTTGGCGGCCTCGGTGCCGGTCGGCGTGGCGCTGCTGGGCTGCCTGTGCTTGTTGTGGCTGGGCATCGGCCAGGGCCTGGCGCCGCTCAATCGCATGCGCGATGCATTGATGCGCCGCAATGCAGACTCCCTGGAGCCTTTGCAGATCCATCCGCTGCCCAGCGAACTGCGGCCGTTGCTGGAGACCCAGAATCAATTGTTCCAGCGTATCGGCAAGACCATTGAGCGCGAGCGACGGCTGACCGGTGATGCCGCCCATGAACTGCGCAGCCCCTTGACGGCCATCAAGACTCACCTGCAAGTGGCGCGCATGACCGAAGGCGTCGCCCGCGATCAGTCCCTGGCCCGGGCCGAGGAGGGCGCCGACCGGTTGCACCGTACGCTGGAGCAATTGCTGCTGCTGGCCCGGGTCGAAGGCAGCCTGTCGTTCGACGATGGCGTGCAATGCAACGCCGAGCAGGTGGCGCGGCTGGCAATCCAGGATGCGGCCAGTGGCGAACCCCGGCGAATCAAGCTGCACGTGCCGGCCGAGCTGTCCGACGCGCCGGTGCAAATGCCGGCAGTGCTCTCCATCGCCGCTTTGCGCAATTTGCTGGACAATGCGCTGCGTCATACCCCGGATGACACCGATGTGGAGCTGCGCCTGGAAATGATCGGCCAGCGCGTGCGGTTCCAGGTTCGCGACCACGGCCCGGGCATCGCCGCCGACGATATCCAGCACCTGACCCAGCGCTTCTGGCGCAACGGCCAGAGCACCGGCTGCGGACTGGGGTTGGCGATCGTCCAGGCCATCGTCCAGCGTTGCGGTTGCGGTCTGCATTTCGACAGCCGTGCGGACGGATTGCGGGTTGAATTGACGATGCCGGTGCAGACAACCGCTGTGTAGGAGCTGGCGAAGCCTGCGATCTTTTGATCTTGAGATTTAACTGTCTGGGACAAGATCGCAGCCTCGTTGCGCTCGTCCGCTCCTACGGGCGCACCCAGCGGGAGGGTCGTTGTACATCTGCTGTAACGACCTGCCATTGGCGCCCCAGCCTTATCCGGGTCTATGTTTTTTTCAGCTCGACTCAAGGACTGAGGAAAACCGCGCCATGGACACCTTCATCGAAATCTGCACGGCCACCCCCAGCGATGCCGGCATCATCAGCCGGATCGCCGAACGCTCCATCCGGGTCGGGTGTGCCGCCGAACACCGCAACGATCCCACTGTCGTCGCCGCCTGGGTACGCAACAACACCCTCGCGCATATCCGCCCCTGGCTGGTCGACCCACGCTTGCGTCTGACCGTGGCACGTTTGCAGGGGCGGCCGGCGGGTGTCGCCATGGCCTCGGCCAGTGGCCGGATCGCCTTCTGCTACGTACAGCCGGAGTCCTTCCGCCGCGGTGTCGGCCAGGCGCTGGTGCGGGACATCGAGGCCTGGCTGCGCGGGCGCGGGGTGGCCCGAGTGCGCCTCAACAGCACCCGTAGCAGCCAGGCGTTCTATCGACACCTGGGGTTCGAGCAAAGCGCTGACGCCTTCGCTATTGGCGGGGTCAAGGCCATTGCGATGCACAAGCCACTGATCGCGCCGCAGGAGAAAGTGCTGCCCGCGAGTAAATCCCCCCGCAGCTGATGCGTTTCCACAACAGGAAACCTGCATGTGCGCCCCGACCGGATGCGCACCTGCCCGGTGTGTCGTTTTGGGTCACTACGTACTGCGGGGTCGAGAGATGTCAGTCGCCAACAGCCTTATCGAAGCACAGCCGGCCCGGGTCAGCCCCGTGCCGGCCGAGACGCTCTACCAGTTCAATGAGTCGCCGCTGCTGGCTCGCCAGAGTCGGCAGGAGTCCAATGCCCGCAGCTATCCACGGCGCATACCCCTGGCTCTCAAGCGCGCCAAGGGGTTGTATGTCGAGGATGTCGAGGGCCGCACCTTCATCGATTGCCTGGCCGGCGCCGGCACGCTGGCGCTGGGGCATAACCACCCGGTGGTGATCGACGCGATCCAGCAGGTGCTGGCCGACGAGTTGCCGTTGCATACCCTGGACCTGACCACGCCGGTCAAGGATCGCTTCGTCCAGGACCTGTTCGGCCTGTTGCCGGTGGAGCTGGCCGCCGAGGCGAAGATTCAGTTCTGCGGCCCCACCGGTACCGACGCGGTGGAAGCCGCCCTCAAGCTGGTGCGCACCGCCACCGGACGCAGCACCGTGCTGTCGTTCCAGGGCGGTTATCACGGCATGAGCCAGGGCGCGCTGAGCCTGATGGGCAGCCTGGGGCCGAAGAAACCCTTGGGCGCCTTGCTCAGCAGCGGCGTGCAGTTCATGCCGTACCCCTACGATTACCGCTGTCCGTTCGGGCTGGGCGGTGTCGAGGGCGTGAGGGCCAACCTGCATTACCTGGAAAACCTGTTGAACGACCCGGAGGCCGGCGTGCAATTGCCGGCGGCGGTCATCGTCGAAGTGGTGCAGGGCGAAGGTGGAGTCATACCCGCCGACCTGGACTGGCTGCGCGGCTTGCGGCGGATCACCGAGCAGGCAGGGGTGGCGTTGATCGTCGACGAAATCCAGAGCGGCTTCGGCCGCACCGGCAAAATGTTTGCCTTCGAGCATGCCGGCATCATCCCGGACGTGGTGGTGTTGTCCAAGGCCATTGGCGGCAGCCTGCCGCTGGCGGTAGTGGTTTACCGCGACTGGCTCGACACCTGGTTGCCGGGTGCTCACGCCGGGACCTTCCGTGGCAATCAGATGGCCATGGCCGCCGGTTCCGCGGTAATGCGCTACCTGCGTGAACACGACCTGCCGACCCATGCCGCCGCCATGGGCGAACGCCTGAGTGAGCACCTGCACATCCTGCAGCGGGACTTCCCGCAATTGGGCGATATCCGTGGTCGCGGGCTGATGCTCGGTGTCGAGTTGGTGGACCCGGCGGGCAAGCCGGACGCCCTGGGCCATCCGCCGGTGAATGCACAGCTGGCGCCACGGCTGCAACGCGAATGCCTCAAGCGCGGGCTGATCCTGGAGCTGGGCGGTCGCCAGGGCGGCGTGGTGCGGTTCCTGCCACCGTTGATCATCACCCGGGCCGAAATCGACCGGGTCGCCGAGATTTTCGGGCGAGCCCTGCATGCGGCGGTCACAGACAGCTAATTTTCACCCGACCCCGTACGTTCCTTTCATATCCTGGCTGCGCATATGTCGCAGCGAACCTCGAGCAAAGATGGAGAGACACCCATGACTTCAGTATTCGACCGCGAGGACATCGTCTTTCAGGTCGTGGTCAACCACGAAGAGCAATATTCGATCTGGCCAGACTACAAGGCCATCCCCGAGGGTTGGCGTACCGTCGGTAAAAGCGGCTTCAAGAAGGAGTGCCTGGCCTACATCGAAGAAGTCTGGACCGACATGCGCCCGCTGAGCCTGCGCAAGAAAATGGACGAGCAGGCGGCTGCGGCCCACTAAATGTAGAGCCTGTGGCAGCAAGAAAGCTTTCCACAGCAAGGCTGCGGGAGAATACAAATCTTGCAGTCACATCAGAATCACTGTGGGAGCGAGCTGGCTCGCGATAGCGGTGGATCGGCAACATTAATGCCGGCTGACACTCCGCAATCGCGAGCCAGCTCGCCCCCACAGAGGCCGGCCGGCGTTACCCGCTATTGCTCGATCAAAAAATCAATCAGCGCCCGTGCCGCCGCCGGCAATTGCCGATGGGGCGGGTAGATGATTGAAAATGGTCGACTGCGCCCGCCAAAGTCCTCCAGCAAAGCCACCAGTTCCCCGCGCTCGATTCGCTCCCGGACAATGAATTCATAGGTCTGGCAGATTCCCATCCCGGCCTGTGCCAGGGACACGATGCCCAATACATCATCGGACACCTGCACATTGCCCGCCGGCAGCCATTCCCGGTTTTCATGATTGTCGCGAAACAGCCAGGGTGCGATGCGTCCGCTGCTGGGCATTACGAAAGGCAGGCAGGCGTGGGCAGCCAGTTCATCGACGTGCCGGGGAATTCCGGCGCGCTCCAGGTAATGCGGCGCGGCCACCAGGCAAAGGCGGGCGTCTTCGAGCTTGCGCCCGACCAGGCCGCTGTCCGGCAGCGGCCCAAGGCGGATCGCCAGGTCATACCCCTCGGCCACCAAATCGACATTGCGGTTGGTGATACTCAGCTCGACCCGAACTTGCGGGTAAGCCTCGGCGAAACGCGACAGCAGTGATGGCAGGCGGTAATGACCGTAGGTGGTCGGCACGCTCAAGCGCACGCGACCGGTCAAGACACCGTCCTGGCCCTGAATTCGCCGCTCGGCGTCGTCAATCAGGGCAAAGGCCGAGCGCGACTGTTCCAGGTACAACGTGCCGGCATCGGTCAGGTTCAGCCGCCGGGTCGTGCGTCGCAACAGTTGCACCCCGAGCCGGGCTTCGAGGCGGGAGATGGCGCGGCTCAGGACCGAAGGCGTGGTGCCCAGCGCCACGGCTGCGGCGCTGAGCGTGCCTTTTTCCGCGACCGTGACGAAGGCTTCCACGTCGGCCAGATAATCGAATCGACGGGCCATTGTTGCCTCCAGAGGCCAAGTGATGTTCCGGTGCGCCAGTTTATCGCCGGTGAGCGCATCAATACAGTGAGCGCATCTTTTATCGAAACATCCTGGAGTCATCATGAAAAAGCTCACGACCTTGGCAACGTCTGTGGTTCTGGCGGGTATTGGCGTCGCGGCCCATGCCGATAACGTGCTGGTGGTCCTGTCGGATTCCGCTCATCTGGATCTGAACAAGGGCAAGGTCTTCTCCACCGGGTTTTACCTCAACGAATTGCTGCAACCGGTGAAGCTGTTGCTGGATGCCGGTCACCACGTGACGTTCGCCACCCCCGAGGGCAGGGCGCCGACGCTGGACCGGTCCTCGGTGGACAAGATGTACTTCAACAATGACCCGGCGGAGCTGGAGCGCTACCAGGCGTTGCTGGCTCAACTGAACATCACTTCGGCCAAGGACTCACCGGTGATCAGCCTGGCCCGTGTCGAGCAGATCGGTCTGGAACAATTCGATGCCCTGTACATTCCCGGCGGGCATGCGCCCATGCAGGATTTGCTCACGAGCGCACCGCTGGGGCGGGTGTTGACGCACTTCCATGACAAGGGCAAGACCACCGCGCTGGTCTGCCACGGGCCGATCGCGTTGCTGTCGACCCTGCCTGATGCCAAGGGCTTCGTTGGCCAGTTGACTACCAAAGGCCAGGCCTCGGCCAAGGCTGACTGGATCTATGCCGGGTACAAGATGACGGTGATCAGCAATCAGGAAGAAGAGTTGGCCAAGGGGCTGCTGGGCGGCGGGAGCATGAAGTTCTATCCACAAACCGCGCTGGAGCAGGCCGGTGGGCAATACAGCAGCAACACCTCGCCGTGGACGTCCCATGTGGTGACGGATCGGGAATTGATCACCGGCCAGAATCCGGCCTCGGCGCTGGCGGTGGGGCAGGCGTTGCTTGAGCGGTTGAAACCCTAGGCCGGAATACTTCCTATCCCTTGTGGGAGCGAGCTTGCTCGCGATGACGGAGTGTCAGCCAACATTGATCTTGCTGACCCGCCGCAATCGCGAGCAAGCTCGCTCCCACAGGTTTTTCCGGCACGCCGTCTGGTTATTTGAACCGCCGCTCCACCCCTTTTTCCACCAGGATCTTCGCCGAAATCTCTTCCACGGAAAAATGCGTGGAGTTGATGTGGGGAATGTTCTCCCGCCGGAACAGGTTTTCCACCTCGCGCACTTCGAATTCGCACTGGGCGTAGCTCGAATAGCGGCTGTTGGGCTTGCGCTCGTTGCGGATCGCAGTGAGGCGGTCCGGATCGATGGTCAGGCCGAACAGCTTGTGCTGGTGGGCGCGCAAGGCGCTGGGCAACTGCAGGCGCTCCATGTCGTCTTCGGTCAACGGATAGTTGGCCGCGCGAATGCCAAATTGCATGGCCATGTACAGGCACGTCGGCGTCTTACCACAGCGCGACACACCCACTAGGATCAAGTCGGCCTTGTCGTAATAATGCGTACGGGCGCCGTCATCGTTGTCCAAGGCAAAGTTGACCGCCTCGATCCGCTCCATGTAGTTGGAGTTATGACCAATGGAGTGGGACTTGCCGACCGAGTAGGAGGAGTGTTCGCTCAGCTCCTGCTCCAGGGGCGCCAGGAAGGTGGAAAAAATGTCGATCATGAAACCATTGGACGTTGCGAGAATCTCACGGATGTCCTGATTGACGATGGTATCGAAGATAATCGGGCGGAAACCGTCGGTTTCGGCGGCTTTATTGATTTGCTGTACCATGGCCCGGGCCTTGTCGACGTTGTCGATGTAGGGGCGGGTCAGCTTGGCGAAGGTAATGTTTTCGAATTGCGCCAACAGGCTTTGGCCCAGTGTTTCGGCCGTGATGCCGGTGCCGTCGGAGATAAAGAAAGCAGATCGTTTCATTTGCGCCTTGGGCCCTAGTGAGCGAGTGACGATTCTTGGATATGATAGGCGCGATTTGCTGGCCGCCAGTGGCCCGCATTCTCACTTATTTTCCAGGTCCAGGCCATATCGCCGGTATTTGCTCCCCTGGAGCCACCGGTGCCTTGAGCTTTTCCAACACAGTCAGTGGAGAGATCACCTTGGTAGAGTACGTAGTTTCCCTCGATAAGCTCGGCGTCCATGATGTAGAGCATGTGGGGGGCAAGAACGCATCCCTGGGCGAGATGATCAGTAACCTCGCCGGTGCCGGCGTATCGGTGCCAGGTGGCTTCGCCACGACAGCTCAGGCTTATCGTGACTTTCTGGAACTGAGCGGCCTGAACAAACAGATCCACGACGCGCTCGATGCCCTGGACGTCGATGACGTCAATGCCCTGGCCAAGACTGGCGCCCAGATCCGCCAATGGATCATGGAAGCCGAGTTCCCCGAGAAACTGAACGCCGAAATCCGTACTGCCTTCGCCAAACTGTCCGAAGGCAATCCCGACATTGCCGTCGCCGTGCGCTCCTCGGCCACCGCTGAAGACCTGCCGGATGCTTCCTTCGCCGGCCAGCAGGAAACCTTCCTGAACATCCGTGGCGTGGAAAACGTCATCCGTGCCGCCAAGGAAGTCTTCGCCTCTCTTTTTAACGACCGTGCCATTTCCTACCGTGTGCATCAGGGCTTTGACCACAAGCTGGTCGCCCTGTCTGCCGGTGTGCAGCGCATGGTCCGCTCCGAAACCGGCACCGCCGGGGTGATGTTCACCCTCGACACCGAGTCGGGTTTCCGTGACGTGGTATTCATCACCGGCGCCTACGGCCTGGGTGAAACCGTCGTACAAGGCGCGGTGAACCCGGATGAGTTCTATGTCCATAAAGGCACGCTGGAAGCCGGTCGTCCGGCCATCCTGCGCCGTAACCTGGGCAGCAAGGCCATCAAGATGGTCTACGGCGACGAAGCCAAGGCCGGTCGTTCGGTCAAGACCGTCGACGTGGACAAGGCTGAACGCGCGCGCTTCTGCCTGAGCGACGCCGAGGTCAGCGAGCTGGCCAAGCAGGCGATGATCATCGAGAAGCACTACAAGTGCCCGATGGACATCGAATGGGCCAAGGACGGTGACGACGGCAAGCTGTATATCGTGCAGGCCCGCCCCGAAACCGTGAAGAGCCGTACCCAGGCCAACGTCATGGAGCGCTACCTGCTCAAGGAAACCGGCACCGTGCTGGTGGAAGGCCGTGCCATCGGCCAGCGCATCGGCGCCGGCAAGGTACGGATCATCAAGGACGTCTCGGAGATGGATAAGGTCCAGGCCGGCGACGTGCTGGTTTCCGACATGACCGACCCGGATTGGGAACCGGTGATGAAACGCGCCAGCGCCATCGTCACCAACCGCGGCGGACGTACCTGCCACGCGGCGATCATCGCCCGTGAACTGGGCATTCCGGCCGTGGTCGGTTGCGGCAATGCCACTCAGTTGCTCAAGGACGGCCAGGGCGTGACCGTGTCCTGCGCCGAAGGCGATACCGGTTATATCTTCGAAGGCGAACTGGGCTTCGACATCAAGAAGAACTCCGTGGACGCCATGCCGGACCTGCCGTTCAAGATCATGATGAACGTCGGCAACCCGGATCGCGCCTTCGACTTCGCGCAGTTGCCGAACGCTGGGGTGGGCCTGGCCCGCCTGGAGTTCATCATCAACCGCATGATCGGCGTGCACCCCAAGGCATTGTTGAATTACGACGGCTTGCCGCCGGAGATCAAGGACAGCGTCGACAAGCGCATTGCCGGTTACAACGATCCGGTCGGTTTCTACGTCGAGAAACTGGTGGAAGGCATCAGCACCCTGGCGGCCGCGTTCTGGCCGAAAAAGGTCATCGTGCGCCTGTCGGACTTCAAGTCCAACGAATACGCCAACCTGATCGGCGGCAAGCTCTACGAGCCGGAAGAAGAAAACCCGATGTTGGGCTTCCGCGGGGCTTCGCGTTACATCAGCGAATCGTTCCGTGACTGCTTCGAACTCGAGTGCCGCGCCCTCAAGCGTGTGCGCAACGAGATGGGCCTTACCAACGTTGAGATCATGGTGCCGTTCGTGCGCACCCTGGGCGAAGCGAGCCAGGTTGTCGACCTGCTGGCGGAAAACGGTCTGGCTCGTGGCGACAACGGCCTGCGCGTGATCATGATGTGCGAGCTGCCGTCCAACGCGATCCTCGCTGAAGAGTTCCTTGAGTTCTTCGACGGCTTCTCCATCGGCTCCAACGACCTGACCCAATTGACCCTGGGCCTGGACCGTGACTCCGGCATCATCGCCCACCTGTTCGATGAGCGGAACCCGGCGGTCAAGAAGCTGCTGGCCAATGCCATTGCCGCCTGCAACAAGGCCGGCAAGTACATCGGCATCTGCGGTCAGGGCCCTTCGGACCACCCGGACCTGGCCAAGTGGCTGATGGAGCAGGGCATCGAAAGCGTTTCGTTGAACCCCGACTCCGTACTGGAGACCTGGTTCTTCCTGGCTGAAGGTCAGGCAGCGGTCTGATCGAGGGAAGGGGCCTGACCGGCTAATACCGGTCAGTTAAGCGAAGCCCCTGTGGGAGCGAGCCTGCTCGCGATTGCGGAGTGTCAGCCAAGATTAATTTTGCTGACCCGCCGCAATCGCGAGCAGGCTCGCTCCCACAGGTTGCGCGGTTTGACCCATAGGCCCCTTTTGATTGAAGTAGGGCGGGCATCCAGGTGGATGCCGCCCTTTTTTGTGCAAGAGCATTATGCAAAGCAGCAGCAACCTCTTTCCTGTCGCCCTGATCAGCGCTGAGCGGCGTGGTGATCTGAGTGAAGATGTCTATCGTCTGAAGCCCGGCAACAGCCCGGACTACAGCGTTGAATTGGCCGTCACCCGACTGGGCATGGCCGACGGCAGCGAGGTTCGCGGCGTTCCCGTGATCCTGCTGCACGGCAGTTTTTCCAACCGGCGCTTCTGGTATTCGCCCAAGGGCCTGGGACTGGGGGCCTATCTTGCGCGGCTGGGCTTTGACGTGTGGATTCCCGAAATGCGTGGCCATGGCTTGTCCCAGCGCAATCACGACTACCGCAAGAACCGCGTCGCCGATTACGCTCGTTACGATTTGCCGGCCATCGGCGCCTTTGTGCGTGAGCAGAGCGAGCAGGTGCCGCACTGGATCGGCCACTCTTTGGGCGGCATCACCCTGGCGGCCGCGTTGGGCGGCCACTATTTGGGCGAGCCGGCTGTGGCTTCGGCGGCGTTTTTTGGCACCCAGGTCAGCCGCACCTATTGGCCGCTGAAGATCCCACCGGTGGAATGGAGCGGACGTTTCATCCTCAAGCGTTTTGCCCAATTGTCCGGTTCGCGACTCAGGCGCGGCCCGGAGGACGAGCCCATCGGTCTGGCCCTGGAGAGCATGCGCTGGTATGGCCTGTTCGGGCGTTTCGGTGATGCTCAGAAGAACTGGTGGGCGGGGTTGGCCGATGTGCAGGTGCCAGTACTGGCGGTGAGCGCGGCCGGCGACCAGCAGGACCCGACCTGGGCTTGTCGCAAACTCTTCGAACAGATCGGCTCTGCGCACAAGCAGTTTGTCGGCCTGGGTCGGGAGCAGGGTTTCAGCGACGATTTCGGCCATGTCGAAATGCTGGTCAGTAAAGCGGCCCATGCTGAGGTCTGGCCGCTGGTGGCGCGCTGGCTGGCAGATCAGCACGCACCGCTGCTGGCAGATCCATCCAGGCTGGCCGAGGCAGTTTGAAGCGGAGGCTCTGACAAGGGCATTTCGCTCTTGTCGGCTTGCGGCTAAGATATGACGCGATACGTGGTTCCGGTCACAAACGGTTGCTCACTTCAGCCTGACGTTCCAGCCTTTACAGGAGTTGTTCAATGAACCATTACCTCACGCCCGACCTGTGCGACGCCTACCCGGAGTTGGTGCAAGTGTTGGAGCCGATGTTCAGCAATTTCGGTGGCCGCGATTCCTTCGGTGGCGAAATCGTGACCATCAAGTGCTTCGAGGACAACTCCCTGGTCAAGGAGCAGGTGGAACTCAAGGGAAACGGCAAAGTGTTGGTAGTCGATGGCGGCGGCTCGCTGCGCCGGGCATTGCTGGGTGACATGCTGGCCGAGAAAGCCGCAAAAAACGGCTGGGAAGGGCTGGTGATTTACGGGTGCATCCGCGACGTCGACGTTATCGCCCAGACAGACCTCGGTGTCCAGGCCCTGGCCAGCCATCCGATGAAAACCGAAAAGCGTGGCATCGGCGATCTCAATGTCGCGGTGACCTTTGCCGGCGTGACGTTTCGTCCAGGCGAGTATGTCTATGCGGACAACAACGGTGTGATTGTTTCGCCCAGCCCGCTGAAAATGCCTGAATGAAGTGTCAAAGCCATAAGGGATGAGGATGTTCGAGGAAGAAAACGCGCAATGGGGGCTGGTGCATGCCCTGGTGCTGGACGGCAAAGGTGGCGCGCGTTCGATAGCCCGGACAGAACTCGACGATTTGCAGTTACAGGCCCACGAAAGCCTGTGGCTGCACTGGGATCGCAGTCACCCGCAAACCCACACCTGGCTGCGCAAATCCAGTGGCCTGAGCGAGTTCAACTGCGATCTGTTGCTGGAGGAGAACACCCGGCCGCGCCTGTTGCCATTGCCCAGCACCGAGTTGTTGCTGTTTCTGCGGGGCATCAATCTCAACCCGGGCGCCGAACCGGAGGACATGGTGTCGGTGCGGATCTTCGCCTCCGCCCAGCGAGTCATCTCCCTGCGCCTGCGTCCGTTGCGCGCTACCGATGAACTGTTGACGCAACTGGCCGAGGGCAAGGGGCCGAGAACCGCGTCGGAACTCATCCTTTATATGGCGCAATACCTGACCAACAAGGTGCAGGATCTGGTCACCCAGCTCTCGGAAATCGTCGACGGTGAAGAAGAAAAGATCGATACCGACGAACGGTATACCCCCGAGCATGATGCCATTTTGCACATCCGTAGAAGGGCGGCTGGGCTCAAGCGGTTCCTCGCCCCCCAGCGGGATATTTTCGGCCAGATGACACGGCTCAAACTGCCGTGGTTTGTCGAAGATGATGGCGATTACTGGAACGAATTGAACAACAGCCTGACCCGCTACCTCGAAGAGCTGGAATTGACCCGAGAGCGCGTGGGGCTTGTGCTGGAGGCCGAGGACCGGCGTCTGTCGGTGCGCATGAATCGCACCATGTACCGCTTCGGCATCATCACCGGGATCTTCCTGCCGATGAGTTTTCTCACCGGTCTTTTGGGCATCAATGTGGGCGGTATTCCGTTCTCCGAAAGCCCTTATGGCTTCCTGGTCGCGTGCCTGTTGATGGTCGGCGTGGCCCTGGGGCAGTGGTGGCTATTCCGGCGTTTACGCTGGGTTTGACGGAGCACCATGTGACCTGCCGAAATTTGATCGCGTCTTCCACAGACATCACGAGAGGTGCGTATGCACGATCCGTTTGAACAGTCTTTGCGCGACATGCTCAAGGCTTCGCCGTCCAGCCGGGACGACGATGCATGCCTGGGACGTGTACTGAAAACCGCCAACCGCCAGGTTGGCGCCGGCGATCTGTTCAGCCTGCTGGGCCGCTGGTTGCCCGCGCTGATGATCGCCCTGAATAACGGGTCGGCCCATGTTTCGCCGGTTTCCCGTCGTAAACCTGTTACTCGCACCGCTGATAAGGCTGATTGAATATGGAACTTGATCTCTGGACCCAGAGCCTCGTCACGGCAATGACTGCGTTGTGGACCAAGGTGGCTAATTTCATCCCCAACCTCTTCGGCGCCCTGGTGGTGCTGTTGTTGGGGTTCGTGGTGGCCAAGCTGCTGGACACCCTGCTTTCAAAACTGCTCGCCAAACTGGGGCTCGACCGCCTGATGGGCGGCACTGGCCTGACCAAGCTGCTGTCGCGCGGTGGCATCCAGGTGCCGATCTCGACCTTGGTCGGCAAGATCGTCTACTGGTTCGTTCTGCTGATTTTCCTGGTTTCCGCGGCTGAATCCCTTGGCCTTGAGCGAGTTTCAGCTACGCTCGACATGCTTGCGTTGTATTTGCCGAAGGTTTTCGGCGCCGCGCTGGTATTGCTGGTGGGCGTCCTGCTGGCGCAACTGGCCAACGGGCTGGTGCGTGGCGCGGCCGAAGGTGTCGGGCTTGACTACGCCCAGGGCTTGGGACGAATTGCCCAGGGCCTGGTGATCATCATCAGTATTTCGGTCGCGATCAGCCAGTTGGAGGTCAAGACTGACCTGCTCAACCATGTGATCGTCATCGTATTGATTACCGTTGGTCTGGCGGTTGCGCTGGCCATGGGGTTGGGAAGCCGGGAAATCGCCGGTCAGATTCTTGCGGGAATCTATGTGCGTGAATTGTATGAGGTTGGGCAACAAGTGCGTGTTGGCGAGGTCGAAGGCCAGATCGAAGAGATCGGCACGGTGAAGACCACATTGCTGACCGAGGAGGGCGAATTGGTATCGCTCTCCAATCGGATCCTGCTGGAGCAGCATGTGAGTAGCCGCTAACCCGGCAAACCCTGCTAATGTATGCCGCCGCAAAATGCCTGTTAACGCAGGCTGCGGCGCACATTGACCTAGACTGTCGGCCCGACTTGTTTTGAACAAACCCCAATCGCTATCCACGCGCTACGACCCCCGTGATCTCTCCGATGAGGAGTTGGTCGCGCGCGCGCATACGGAACTTTTCCACGTAACCCGTGCTTACGAAGAATTGATGCGCCGTTACCAGAGAACATTATTTAACGTTTGTGCACGTTATCTGGGGAACGATCGTGATGCTGACGATGTCTGTCAGGAGGTGATGTTGAAGGTGCTGTATGGCCTGAAGAACTTCGAGGGGAAATCGAAGTTTAAGACGTGGCTATATAGCATCACGTACAATGAATGCATCACGCAGTACCGCAAGGAACGGCGAAAGCGTCGCTTGATGGACGCTTTAAGCTTGGACCCTCTGGAGGAAGCGTCCGAAGAAAAGGCGCCCAAACCGGAGGAGAAAGGCGGGCTTGATCGTTGGCTTGTCCATGTGAACCCGATCGACCGGGAAATTCTGGTGCTACGATTTGTCGCAGAGCTGGAATTCCAAGAGATCGCAGACATAATGCACATGGGGTTGAGCGCGACAAAAATGCGTTACAAGCGCGCTCTTGATAAATTGCGTGAGAAATTTGCGGGTATTGCTGAAACTTAGTTCGGCGCAAATATCTCTTACGTGTAGGCAAGTTCTGATAGACTTGTCGCCGAGTTGTCCCCCGGTTTGCGGGACTGCTTTACAATCACCAGATGGGGATTTAACGGATGAAACTGAAAAACACCTTGGGCTTTGCCATTGGTTCTTTGATTGCTGCCACTTCGTTCGGCGCTCTGGCACAAGGCCAAGGCGCAGTTGAAATCGAAGGCTTCGCCAAGAAAGAACAATTCGACAGCGCTCGTAACTTCAAGAACAACGGCAACCTGTTCGGCGGTTCGATCGGCTACTTCCTGACCGACGACGTTGAGCTGCGTCTGGCTTACGACGAAGTGCACAACGCACGTTCCGACGACGGTCGTAACATCAAGGGCTCCAACACTGCCCTGGACGCTCTGTACCACTTCAACAACCCAGGCGACATGCTGCGTCCGTACGTATCGGCTGGTTTCTCCGATCAGAGCATCGGTCAGAACGGCCGTAGCGGTCGCAACGGCTCCACCTTCGCCAACGTTGGCGGCGGTGCCAAGCTGTACTTCACTGACAACTTCTACGCCCGTGCCGGCGTTGAAGCTCAGTACAACATCGACCAGGGCGACACCGAGTGGGCTCCAAGCGTCGGTATCGGTGTGAACTTCGGTGGCGGCTCCAAGCCTGCTGCTGCTCCAGTTCCAGCTCCGGCTGAAGTCTGCTCCGACAGCGACAACGATGGCGTGTGCGACAACGTCGACAAGTGCCCTGACACCCCAGCCAACGTAACCGTTGACGCTGATGGCTGCCCAGCTGTTGCTGAAGTCGTCCGTGTTGAGCTGGACGTCAAGTTCGACTTCGACAAGTCGGTCGTTAAAGAAAACAGCTATGGCGACATCAAGAACCTGGCTGATTTCATGAAGCAGTACCCATCCACCAGCACCACTGTTGAAGGTCACACTGACTCCGTCGGTCCTGACGCTTACAACCAGAAACTGTCTGAGCGTCGTGCAAACGCCGTTAAAGACGTTCTGACCAACCAGTACGGTGTTGAATCGTCCCGCGTTCAGTCTGTTGGCTACGGCGAATCCCGCCCAGTTGCCGACAACGCTACTGACGCTGGCCGCGCTGTAAACCGTCGCGTAGAAGCAGAAGTTGAAGCCCAAGCTAAGTAATTAGCCCACAGCTCTGGAAAAGCCCGGCTTAGGCCGGGCTTTTCTTTGCCTGCGATTTGGGAAATGAGGGGCGCGCGCGCCCCAGTTCAGTTGGTTAAAACACCAAACCTGTGGGAGCAAAGCTTGCTCGCGATAGCGGTGTGTCAGCCCGTATGAATGTTGCTGACCCTACCCCATCGCGAGCAAGCTTGGCTCCCACAGGTTCGGTGGCACTTGTGTTATTTGCTACAGCGCTGAAGCCTGGACCCACGCAGGTTGCGATTCCTCCCATTCGGCAGCGCCCGCCACCGCCCCAATCACCAGAATCGCCGGGCTTTTGAGTTGAAACGCACCTGCATCGGCTTCCATTGAGGCCAGATCACTGCGGCAATCACGCTGATGGGGCAGGGAGGCATTTTCGATCATGGCCACCGGCGTGTCCGCCGCCAGGCCACCGGCCAGCAGTTGTTCGCGGATCTCGCTCAGTTTCGCCACCCCCATGTACACCACCAGGGTGGTCCCGCTTTGTGCCAAGGCTCCCCAATTCAGGCTGCTACCGTCCTGGGTGTGGGCGGTGACCAGCGTCACGCCACGGGCAATCCCGCGCAGCGTCAGCGGAATATCACATTGCGTCGCACCCGCAAGGCCGGCCGTAATGCCATTGACCAGCTCGACTTCGACGCCGTGCGCGCGCAGCCACTGCGCCTCTTCGCCGCCGCGGCCGAAAATGCACGGGTCGCCGCCCTTGAGGCGCACCACGCACTTGCCCTGACGGGCATAACGCAGCATCAGCCGATGGATAAAAGCCTGGGGCGTGGAACGGCATCCGCCGCGCTTGCCCACGGCGATGATCCGCGCGCCAGGGCAATGCTCCAGCACCGCATCGTTGACCAGATCGTCGATCAACACCACGTCGGCTTCGCCCAAGGCGCGTACGGCTTTGAGGGTCAGCAATTCAGGGTCGCCAGGACCTGCACCCACCAGCCAGACTTTTGCGTTCATAGTGCTTTTCCTCACGAGGCAGCGGCCACTGGTTGCACGGTGGCAACCAGCAGGCGTTTGATTTCCGGTACACAGGAGCCGCATTGCGTGCCGCAGCCCAATTCCTGTTTCAGGCCCTGCAAGTCCAGGCCACGTTCAATGCCCGAGCAGATTGCACGCTGGCTGACGTTCATGCAGTTGCACAGTGTTTTGCTGCCGCCAAGGGCGGCGCCAGCATTGCCTGGCGGAGCGCTCAAAGGCGCCAGCAACCAGCGCCGCAACTGTTCATCGGCACGCCCTTCGAGCCACAGGTTTTGCAGCCAGTGCCGGGCGAGGGTTTCGCCGGCCAGGCGAATGGCGGTGATGCGACCGTTCTCGATTCGCACACGTTTACCGATGGAACGACGCGGATCGTCATAGGCCAGCACCGGTCCTTCGATCAGTCCCAGTTGTTCGTCGATCGCCTGCAGCAACTGCGGGTCGGGGGCGACGGCGCTGGCCGCGCGAATCAGCAGCGCGGGACGTTCGCGCCCCGTCAGGCTCAGGCTGACGTAGGCAAACGCCTCACACAGTGGTCGCAAAGACTCCAAGTGCTGTTGAACATCGTCTTCGACCAGGGCGAAAAGCTGCCAGGGCAGGTTCACCGGTTCCAGGCGCACGCCGCTGTGTTTGAGTTCCGGCTGTTTTGACAAGGGGTCGAAGGCCGGTTGAGTCAGGGTATTGACCCCACCCTTGAGAAAGCGGTCGCCCCAGTGCATGGGCAGAAACGCCTGGCCGGGGCGCACGCTGTCGTCGCTGTCCACCGCCACGATCACGGCGCCACGGCGGCTCTTGAGGCTGACCAGGTCACCGGCTTGCAGGCGATGGCGAAGCAGTTCGTCAGGGTGCAGGCTGAGCACGGCTTCGTTCACATGGCCGAACAATTGCGCTGCGGTGCCGGTGCGGCTCATGCCATGCCATTGGTCCCGCAGTCGACCCGTGTTGAGGGTCAATGGGTAGCGGGCATCGCGCAGCTCTTTGGCGGCGCGATACGGCTCTGCGACAAACCGCGCGCGGCCAGTGTCGGTTGGAAAAATTCCGTCCAGATACAGGCGCGGCGTTCCGCTGCTGGCGCCTTCGGGGAACGGCCATTGTTGCGGGCCAAGTTGATCGATCAGGGCGTGGCTGATACCGGACAAGTCCAGGTCGCGGCCTCGGGTCAGTTGCTTGTATTCATCGAACAACTGGGCCGGGGTTTCAAAGGCGAACAGGCTGGGTTGACCCGGGCGCAGGCGTTTTTCCAAGCGTTGGGCGAAATCCACGGTAATCGCCCAGTCCGGTCGTGCTTCGCCCGGTGCGGCAATCGCCCGGCGGACGTGGGAAATACGCCGTTCGGAGTTGGTCACCGAGCCTTCTTTCTCGCCCCAACTGGCCGCTGGCAGCAACAGGTCGGCAAACACGGCGGTTTCGGTGGTCCGGAAGGCCTCTTGCAGCACCACGAATGGGCAGGCTTGCAGTGCCTCCCGTACCGCCGTCTGGTCAGGCATCGACTGCGCGGGGTTGGTGCAGGCAATCCACAGCGCCTTGATCTTGCCACTGCGAACCTGTTCGAACAGTTCGATGGCGCTCAAGCCCGTGGTCGCGGGCAATTGCTCAACACCCCAGTAGCGGGCGACTTCGGCGCGATGTTCGGCGTTGGCGGCGTCGCGATGACCCGGTAGCAGGTTCGACAAGCTACCGGTTTCCCGACCGCCCATGGCATTGGGCTGACCGGTCAGCGAGAAGGGCCCGGCGCCCGGCCGGCCGATTTGCCCGGTGGCCAGGTGCAGGTTGATCAACGCGCTGTTCTTCGCACTGCCGGCGGTGGATTGATTCAAACCCATGCACCACAACGACAGGAAGCTGGGCGACGTGCCGACCCATTCGGCGCACTGGTGCAATTGCTCGACGCTGATGCCGCAGATTTGGGCGACCATGGCCGGGGTGTAGTCGCGCACCAGGTTCTTGAGGTCCGCCAGGCCTTCGGTGTGGGCCTTGATGAAATCGCGGTCGACCCAGTCTTCCCACAACAGCAGATGCAAAATCCCATGGAACAAGGCGACATCGGTGCCCGGCAGGATCGCCAGATGCAGGTCGGCAAGGTCGCAGGTGTCGGTACGCCGTGGGTCGATGACGATGATTTTCATCTGTGGCCGGCGGGACTTGGCTTCCTCGAGGCGGCGAAACAGGATCGGATGGGCGTAGGCCATGTTACTGCCGACAATCATCACACAGTCGCTCAGCTCCAGGTCTTCATAGCTGCAGGGCGGGGCGTCGGCACCGAGGCTGCGCTTGTAGCCCACCACGGCGGAGGACATGCACAGCCGGGAATTGCTGTCGATGTTGTTGGTGCCCACCAGCGCCCGGGCGAGTTTGTTGAAGGCGTAGTAGTCCTCGGTCAGCAGTTGCCCGGAGATGTAGAACGCCACGCTGTCGGGGCCGTGTTCGGCGATGGTATCGGCGAAGATGCTGGCCGCGTGATCCAGCGCGCTGTCCCAGTCTGTGCGGGCTCGGGACAGGCCCTTGCCCAGGCGCAGTTCGGGATACAAGGCGCGCGCGGCGAGGTCGCCGGTCAGGTGCAGGGTCGAACCCTTGCTGCACAGCTTGCCGAAGTTGGCCGGGTGGGCGGGATCGCCACTGACGCCGAGGATGCGCTCGTCGTCATGTTCGATCAGCACGCCGCAACCGACCCCGCAATAACAGCAGGTCGAGGCGGTGGTTTGATGGCTCATCTGATTGCTTCCCGCAAGGCCAGCATCACCCGGCCGTTTTCGACCCGCGCCGAATGATGATGAGCGCAACCCACATCCGGGGCCTGGGCCTGGCCGGTTTCCAAGTCGATCTGCCAGTTGTGCAGTGGGCAGGCCACGCGCTTGCCATAGATCAACCCTTGGGACAGCGGGCCACCCTTGTGCGGGCAGCGGTCATCGAGTGCGAAAACCTCATCGTCGCTGGTACGAAAAATCGCGATATCGCCTTTCGGGCCATTGATGATGCGCGAGCCCAGGGCGTTGATCTCTTCCAGTGCGCAGATATCCAGCCAGTTCATGCCGGCACCTCCAGGTTTTTCACGGGGATGGCTTCAAACTCTTTTTTCAGATGGGGCTGTTCCAGGCGTTCTTTCCATGGGTCCTGTTCCAACGACAGGGAAAACTTCAGGCGGTCATGCAAGGCTTTACGTCGCTGCGGATCTTCAAGTACCGCTTTTTTGATGTGCTCCATGCCGACCCGTTGCATGTAGTGCACGGTGCGTTCGAGGTAGAAAGCTTCTTCGCGATACAACTGCAGGAACGCGCCGTTGTATTCGCGCACTTCTTCGGCGGTCTTGAGTTTGACGAAGAATTCGGCGACCTCCGTTTTGATCCCGCCGTTACCGCCGATGTACATCTCCCAGCCGGAATCGACGCCAATAATGCCGACGTCCTTGATGCCCGCTTCCGAGCAGTTGCGTGGGCAACCGGACACGGCCAGCTTCACTTTGTGGGGCGACCACATGTTGAAGAGGTCGTGCTCCAGTTCGATTCCCAACTGGGTGGAATTCTGCGTGCCAAAGCGGCAGAACTCGCTGCCCACGCAGGTTTTTACAGTGCGGATGGATTTGCCATAAGCGTGGCCGGACGGCATGTCCAGGTCTTTCCAGACTCCGGGCAGATCCTGCTTTTTGATCCCCAACAGGTCGATACGCTGGCCGCCGGTGACCTTGACCATCGGCACGTTGTACTTGTCGGCCACATCGGCAATGCGCCGTAGTTCAGACGGATTGGTCACGCCACCCCACATCCGCGGGACGACGGAATAAGTGCCGTCTTTCTGGATGTTGGCGTGGGCACGCTCGTTGATCAGGCGCGACTGCGGATCGTCGTGGGCTTCGCCGGGCCAAGTGGAAATCAGGTAGTAGTTGAGCGCCGGGCGGCAGGTAGCGCAGCCGTTCGGGGTACGCCAGTTCAAGTAGCTCATGGTTGCGGCGATGGTCAGCAGGTGCTGGTCGCGGATCGCCTGGCGAATCTGCCCGTGGTTGAGGTCACTGCAACCGCAGATGGCTTTCTCGCTTTTTGGTTTGACGTCCGCCGCGCCGCCCACGGTGTTGATCAGGATCTGCTCCACCAAACCGGCGCAGGAGCCGCAGGAGCTGGCGGCCTTGGTGTGTTTTTTCACGTCATCGACGCTGAACAACCCCTGCTCCTGGATCGCCTTGACGATGGTGCCCTTGCACACGCCGTTGCAGCCGCAGACTTCGGCGGTGTCGGCCATGTTCATGGCCTTGTCCTGGCCTTGGTGGCCGACGTCGCCCAAAGCATTTTCGCCAAACATCAGGTGATCGCGGATCTCGCTGATGCCGTGGTTTTCACGGATCTGGCGGAAATACCAGCCACCGTCTGCCGTATCGCCGTACAGGCAGGCACCGACCAGCACGTCGTCCTTGATCACCAGCTTTTTATAGACGCCGCCGATGGGGTCGGAAAGGGTGATGGTTTCCGTGCCTTCGCCGCCCATGAAGTCCCCGGCGGAGAACAGGTCGATGCCAGTGACTTTCAATTTGGTCGATGTGACCGAGCCCTTGTAAGTGGCGAAACCCAGTTGCGCGAGATGGTTGGCGCAGACCTTGGCCTGTTCGAACAGCGGTGCCACCAAACCGTAGGCGGTACCACGATGGTTGGCGCATTCACCGATGGCGTAGATGCGCGGGTCGTAGGTTTGCATCGTGTCGTTGACCAGGATCCCACGGTTGCACGGGATGCCGGATTTTTCCGCCAGTTCGGTGTTGGGGCGGATGCCGGCGGCCATCACCACCAGGTCGGCCGGGATGATGTCACCGTTCTTGAATTGCACCGAGCCAACCCGACCATTGCCAGCGTCGTGCAGGGCTTGCGTCTGTTCGCTCAGGCGGAATTTCAGGCCACGGTTTTCCAGGGCGGTTTGCAGCAACTGACCGCTGGTCTTGTCCAGTTGCCGTTCCAACAGCCACTCACCCAGGTGCACCACGGTCACGTCCATGCCCCGCAGTTTCAAGCCGTTAGCGGCTTCCAGACCCAGCAGCCCGCCGCCGATCACCACGGCGTGTTTGTGGGTCTTGGCGGTGTTGATCATCGCCTGGGTGTCGGCGATGTCGCGGTAGCCGATGACGCCCTCCAGGGTGTTGCCGGGGATTGGCAGGATGAACGGCGTGGAGCCTGTGGCGATCAGCAGGCGGTCGTATTCGGCTTCGCTGCCGTCCTCGGCGATGACCCGGCGCTTGATTCGGTCGATCTCCACGACTTTGCGGTTGAGCAGTAGTTTGATGTTGTTGTCCAGGTACCAGCTCAGGTCGTTGAGCACGATCTCTTCAAACGTCTGCTCGCCGGCGAGCACGGGCGAGAGCAGGATGCGGTTGTAGTTGGTGTGAGGCTCGGCGCCGAACACCGTGATGTCGTACAGTTCATTGCTCAGCTTGAGCAGTTCTTCGAGGGTTCGAACCCCGGCCATGCCGTTGCCGATCATCACCAGTTTGAGTTTTTTCATCAGGGTTCTCCGCAAGCTCAAGCCCGTTCATCACGGCGTTCGGACTGGCTCGGCAATTTTTACGAAAACAAAAAAAGGCGTCCCGCTAGCAAGCTAGCGAGGACGCCTTTGTCCTGGTCCCGTTCTCTCGGGAAGCACCGCCTTCATCGTTGGAGGCGTGGCTTTATGTATGGTGAGAGAGGCTATGCAGTGGTTGTGCCAAGTGGTTTGAGGGCGCGGATTTACTGGGCAAGCGACGGGCTGCACGCGTGGGGCAGGGATTTATTGCACCGAATCAAAGCGTGTTGCCCGGTAATGGAGCGTTTGGCCGGAAAGTTTGTATGGGCAGTGCGGCCGCCTATCGCGAGCAAGCTTTGCTCCCACAGCAGATCTCTTATGGAAGCAGATCCCCTGTGGGAGCAAAGCTTGCTCGCGATGGACGCGACTGGGTTTCAGCCATGAAACGCTAAATACAGCAGCACAATATTCACCACCAACGACACCAGCGCCAACGTGCGCCAGACCTTCAGCGGCTCCCTTTCCAGCAACGGCCGAGGCCTGACGCTCAAGCTGCGCCGCTCGCCCTGTTCCAGCAGCAACAACCACTCCTCGGCCGTTTCAAAGCGCTGCGCCGGATCGGCGGCGATGGCACGCTCCAGACTTTGCCCGAGCCATTCGGCCAGGTCCGGCCGATAGCGACTGGCACTGACGGGCACGCCAAAGCGCGGACGCTGAAACGCTTCGATTTCGCCGTAGGGGTAGTGCCCCGTCAGCAGGAAATACAAGGTCACGCCGACGGCGTACAAATCCTGTTGCGCGGTCGGTGCGGTGCCCGCGAAGGCTTCCGGTGCGATATAGCTGGGCGTGCCGGGCAGCACGTTGGCCTGGTCTTCAGATAATCCCGGGCAGTACGCCAGTCCGAAATCCAGCAAGCGCAGTTCCCCGTCATCGCCCAGGTGCAGGTTCTCCGGCTTGATATCGCGGTGAAAGATCTGCCTTCGATGCAACAGGCCCACCGCGTGCACCAGCCGCTGCGCCAGGTCCTGCCACTGAGGCAGAGGCAATGGGCCGCCCTGGTTGAATAGCTCGGCCAGGGTCTTGCCGGAATACTCCCGCATGACGTAGTACAAATGCTGACGCTGGGGAACGCCGTGGACTTCTGGAAACTGCCGCCCTGCCACCCGCTTCAGGAACCATTCTTCCGACAGCAACGACTGCCCGGCCTGGGCATCGTCCCGGAGGTGCCCCGGCAAGGTTTTCAGCAACCACGGTTGGCCCTGGCCATCGTGTACCCGGTAGAGCAACGATTGCTGGCTTTGACCAAGCAGACCTTCGATCTGCCAACCTTCGAACACTTGCCCCGGTTTCAGGGCCGGGGGAAGGGGCCATTGCTGCAACCGGGCCAGTGCATCGCCAATGCTTGCTTCGCCCACCGCGTCGACCCGCACCAGCAGGGCACTGGCGTTATCCTGGCTGCCGGCCAGGTGCGCGGCGTTGACCAGGGTTTGCGCGGCACTGTCCAGGTCCGGTTGGTCGCGCAGGATAGCGGCGATGGCCGTATCCCCCAGAACCGCCCAGACGCCGTCGCTGAGCAGTACGAAGGTCTCGTCGGTGCGCAGTTCTCCATCAAGGAAGTCCAGGATCAGGTGCTGATCCAGTCCCAGGGCACGCTTGAGCACGTGCTGCATGCCCTGTTGTTCCCAAACGTGATCCTCGCTGACCCGTTGCAGATGATTGTCGTGCCAGCGGTAGACCCGGCAATCGCCCACGTGGGCCAGGGTGAAGCGCCGGCCGCGCAGGACCAGGGCACTGACGGTGGTGAGCAGCGGTTGCCCGCCACCGTTGGCTTGCAGCCAGCGATTCTGTGCCAGTAACAGCCGGTCCAGCGCCTGGGCGACACCCCAGGTTTGCGGGGTGGAATAGTAGTCCAGGGCCAGGGCCTGCAAGGTCGAACGAGCGGCCAGTCCGCCATCGGCGCATTGGCTCACGCCGTCGGCGATGGCGAACAGGTAGCCCTTGCTGGCGGCCAGGGCCGGCGCCGGGGTCACCAGGCGCAGGGCGTCCTGGTTTTCTTCCCGCGGGCCGATGGCACTGGCTTCGGCAAAACTCAGTTGCAGGCTCATGGGGGCTATTTATACCCGAGCCGCGGTGACGGCTGCCGAACCCCAGGTGGTCCTCCAGCGACGCTTGACGCCATACAGGCCGAACCAGGCCAGCACGCCAAGGCTGGCGAACAGCCACAGCGCCAGTTGATAGCTGCCAGTGCTTTGCTTGATCGCGCCCATGCCCGCCGCCAGGGCAAAACCACCGATGCCGCCGGCCATGCCGATCAGGCCGGTCATCACGCCGATCTCGCGACGGAAGCGTTGTGGCACCAATTGAAAGACTGCGCCGTTGCCCGCACCCAGACCAAGCATGGTGCAGACGAACAGGGCCAGGGCCGCGTAGGAGCTTGGCAGATTGAAGCCCACGGCCGCGATGCAGACGGCTGCGACGGTGTACATGCCCAACAGCGTGCGAATGCCGCCGAAACGGTCCGCCAGCGCGCCGCCCAATGGACGCATCAGGCTGCCACCGAAGACGCAGGCGGCGGTGTAGTAACCGGCGGTCACCGGGCTCAGGCCGTACTGGTCGTTGAAGTAACCGGGCAGGGCACTGGCCAGGCCGATGAAACCGCCGAAGGTCACGCTGTAGAAGAACATGAACCACCAACTGTCCCGGTCGCCCAGGGCCTTGAGGTAGTCGCTCATGGACTTGGCTTTTGGTCGCTCGGGAGCGTTCTTGGCCAGCCAGGTGAAGAGGACCAGGGTCAGCACCAGCGGGATCAGCGCGAAGCCGAAGACGTTGCCCCAGCCGAATGCCACCGCCATGACCGGTGCGATCAAGGCTGCCAGCACAGTGCCCGAGTTACCGGCACCGGCGATGCCCATGGCCTTGCCTTGGTGCTGTGGCGGATACCATTGGGACGCCAGCGGCAGGGCCACGGCGAATGAAGCGCCGGCCACGCCCAGGAACAGCCCCAGCAGCAAGGCTTGTTCGTAGCTGTGGATGCCCAGTTTCCAGGCGCAGAACAGTGCACCGATCACAATCACCTGGCCGACGATGCCAGCGGTTTTCGGTGAAATGCGATCGGCCAGCAGGCCCATGAACAAGCGCAGCACGGCACCGGCCAGGATCGGCGTCGCCACCATCAGGCCGCGCTGTTGAGTGGTCAGTTGCAGATCGGCGGCAATTTGTACCGCCAGCGGGCCGAGCAGGTACCAGACCATGAAACTCAGGTCGAAATAGAGGAAGGCCGCGAACAGTGTCGGGGTGTGGCCGGATTTCCAGAAGCTTGAATTCATCGCGCACCTCAGCTGTAAAAGTCTCGAGAAATGAGTCAGTGCCTTGAAGCAGTGCGCCGCCTGTGGCTGCACCACCGGCCCCGGGCTTTGGGGCCAAAACAAAAAAACGCCGCAACCCGGATCGCCAGAGGGCGAGGAGGGTGTGCGACGTCTTTGTCGTAGGTGGGGCAACCGCCGTTGGTTACCTGTGGGTTTGTTAAAGCGAGAACTGTGCCAACAGAGGATTGGGGCAAGGCCTATCGCGAGCAAGCTCGCTCCCACAGTGGATTGGGGCGCGCGCGAATGCTGCGTCCACCACTTGACCTCTGTGGGAGCGGGCTTGCTCGCGAAAGCAATCTCATCTCCAACATCGATATCGACTGACCCACCGCCTTCGCGAGCAAGCCCGCTCCCACACTTGATCTGGGGCGCTAGCGAATGCTGCGTTCACCCTAGAACCCATGTGGGAGCGAGCTTGCTCGCGATAGCGCCGGGTCAGGCACTGCAAGGCTTTCAGCCGAGCAGCTCATTCATTGCAATGATCTGCTCGGCCACCTGGATCAGCTTCTGCTGGCGGCTCATGGCCTGGCGACGCATCAGGGTGTAGGCCTGTTCTTCGTTGCATTCTTTCATCTTCATCAGCATGCCCTTGGCCAGTTCGATGCGTTTGCGCTCGGCCAGTTGCTGGTCCCGGGCCAGGAGTTGGGCGCGCAGGGCCTGGTCGCTTTCGAAGCGCGCCATCGCCACGTCGAGGATCGGTTGCAGGCGCGCCGCGTGGATGCCTTCGACGATGTAGGCGCTGACGCCCGACTTGATCGCCTGGCGCATGACATCCGGGTCATGTTCGTCGGTAAACATGACGATCGGTCGTGGTTGGTCACGACTGACCAGCACCACTTGCTCCATGACATCGCGCCCCGGTGACTCGGTATCGATCAGGATCACGTCCGGACGCACTGTTTCGACGCGCGCCGGCAGGTCGATGGTCAAGCCGGATTCGTCGATGACTTCGAACCCGGCCTCAATCAGGGCCGCTTTGAGGCGGCCGACTTTTTTCGCGGTGTCGTTGATCAGCAGGATACGCAGCATGGTCGAGGCTCCTGTCAGCGGCTGGCGAAGAGGGGAGCCGCATCGCTCAAGGCGTGCAGTTTGAAGCTTTTGGCATAAGCGGCCGGCTCCGAGCCGTCCCAGGTGGTGCCGTCGATCAATTGGCTGCTGCGCATGTCCTGGCAGGGGGATGCAATGTCCAGCGCCGCGCAGGCTTCACGGTATAGCTTGAGTTGCTGGACTTGCCGCGCCACGGCCAGGTAGTCCGGGTCTTCACGCAACAGGCCCCAGCGGCGGAACTGGGTCATGAACCACATGCCATCGGACAGGTAGGGCAGGTTCACTTCGCCGTTGCCGTGGAAGCGCATCGCGTGAGGGTCCTGCCAGCTGTTGCCCAGGCCGTCGGCGTAAATCCCCAGCAGGCGCGGCTCGATGCAGTCCAGCGGCGCATCCAGGTATTCGGGCGCACTCAGCAGTTGTGCGGTGCTGCGGCGGTTCTCGGTGCTTTGCTCAATGAAGCGACTGGCTTGCAGGATCGCCATCACCAGTGCGCGGGCGGTATTGGGGTATTGCTCGACAAATGCGCGAGTGCAGCCCAGGACTTTTTCCGGGTGATCGGGCCAGATGGTCTGGGTGGTCGCCAGGGTGAAGCCCAGGTTCTGCTTTACCGCACTGGCGCACCACGGCTCGCCCACGCAGAACCCGTCAATGCGTCCGGCCTGCAGGTGGGCGATCATTTGCGGTGGTGGCACCACCACGCTGTCGACATCCGACAACGGATGGATGCCCTGGGCCGCAAGCCAGTAATACAGCCACATGGCGTGGGTGCCAGTGGGGAACGTCTGGGCGAAGGTCAGTTTCGGGCGAGTTTGGTGCACATGCCGTTCCAGTGCCTCAGGACTGGTCACGCCTTGGGCCTGCAAGCCATGGGAAAGGTTGATGCTCTGGCCGTTCTGGTTCAGCCCCATCAACACCGCCATGTCGGTTGGCGCGACCCCGCCGATGCCCAGGTGCACTGCGTAGATCAGGCCATACAGGCTGTGGGCGGCGTCGATTTCACCGCTGACCAGCTTGTCCCGCAGGTTGGCCCAGGATGCTTGGCGCTTGAGGTTCAAGGTCAGCCCGTAAGGCTGGGCGAAGCCCTGAGTGGCGGCCACCACCAGCGGGGCGCAGTCGCTCAAAGCCATGAAGCCAAGATTGATCGCGCTCTTTTCCGGGGCATCGCTGCCGTTGACCCAGGCCAGGGGGTTGGCTGGAATTTCATTCATCGCGCATCACCTTTCCACAAAAAAGGCGCCGTATCCGGATGGTTGCAAGGCCGGATGACGACGCCGTTGTCCTTCAAATACAGTGTGGCACTCATTCCGTCGTTGGTATGGGCACCGATGAACACAAGTGGTGCAAGGCATATGCCATCGCCGCTGTTTTGTCCGGGCGCCTCGCTTGAATCATCGTTGCCCGGCTATAATCGCCGCCTCATTTCGTCGCCCGAGTCCAAGCCGCCCATGTACACCCTGGCCCGTGAACTGCTGTTCAAACTTTCCCCGGAAACCTCCCACGATCTGTCCCTGGACCTGATCGGCGCGGGTGGACGTTTGGGCCTCAATGGTCTGCTGTGCAAGGCGCCGGCGAAACTGCCGGTGAAGGTGATGGGGCTTGAATTCCCCAACCCGGTCGGATTGGCGGCGGGCCTGGACAAGAATGGCGCGGCCATCGACGGTTTTGCCCAACTGGGGTTCGGTTTCGTGGAAATCGGCACCGTCACCCCGCGTGCCCAGCCAGGCAACCCCAAGCCACGGATTTTCCGCCTGCCGCACGCCGAGGCGATCATCAACCGCATGGGCTTTAACAACCTGGGTGTCGACCATTTACTGGGGCGGGTGGCCGCGGCCAAGTACAAGGGTGTGCTGGGCATCAATATCGGCAAGAACTTCGATACACCGGTGGAGCGTGCGGTCGACGATTATCTGATCTGCCTGGACAAGGTCTACGCACATGCCAGTTATGTGACCGTCAACGTCAGCTCCCCGAACACGCCGGGGCTGCGCAGCCTGCAATTCGGTGATTCGCTCAAGCAACTGTTGGCTGACCTGGCCCGGCGTCGCGCCGAGTTGGCGGTGATCCATGGCAAGCATGTACCACTGGCCATCAAGATCGCCCCGGACATGACCGACGAAGAGACCGCTCAAGTGGCCCAGGCCCTGATCGAAACAGGAATGGATGCGGTGATTGCCACCAACACGACGTTGGGTCGCGAAGGCGTCGAGGGGGTGGAACACGGCGACGAGGCGGGCGGGCTCTCGGGTGCGCCGGTGCGTGAAAAAAGCACCCATACCGTAAAGGTCCTGGCCGCGGAACTGGCGGGGCGCTTGCCGATCATCGCGGCGGGCGGCATCACCGAGGGCAAGCATGCTGCCGAGAAAATAAGCGCGGGCGCGAGCCTGGTGCAGATTTATTCGGGCTTTATCTATAAGGGGCCGGCGTTGATTCGGGAGTCGGTGGATGCGATTGCCGCGCTGCGTTGATTATCAAGGTGCAACGCGATTCAACTGTGGCGAGGGGATTTATCCCCGCTGGGGCGCGAAGCGGCCCCAAACAGTTTACTCGTTAAACCTGACACTCTGAGGGGCTGCTGAGCAGCCCAGCGGGGATGAATCCCCTCGCCACAACTGGGTTCACCGCTCGGCTTTTTGCAGCGTTCGCTGAAACCCAGGCATTAAAAAGGGCTCCTCAAAGGAGCCCCTGGGCCGTAGCCCGCCGTCCGGATGGGACGCGCGTGGTTAAATCGATGTGGGTATCAAATTGTCGAGTTCTTGAGTGTTAAGCCCTGTGTCAGCCTACGGCGTGAAGTTCGTTGAGTCTGTGGATACCCGCAGTGCCGGTCATACCGTCCCAGTTGTCGCCGCGTCCTTCTCGCCAGCCATTGATCCAGGCTTGACGTACCGACGGTAGAGTAAAGGGGCAAAGCTCACGGGATTTACCACCAACGCCATATTGGTAACCGCGTAAAAATGCTCTTTCCAACGGATCACGCTTAAGTCTTCTCATAGGGTGTTGCCCTCACTTGTTGACTGTTGCTTCGCGTTGACCTCTATCGAGGCCAGGGCAGAATCATTCTGCCGTTGGTGGCTCGTTGCCGGCGTGACGAGCCGAGGTGTTGACGCCGTTGCGACGTCAACCTGTGTTGAGTTCTAACCAAAGCGTCACATGGATGGAATGATCGTTTTGTCATAAGCACGTAACAATAAAGATGTTAGGGCGATAAGTAACATGATGTTCGTTACCCGCTTTCGAGCAAGACCCCTGTATGATCGGCCCTGCATCGAAGGGGGCAGGCCCAGGCGAATGAGAATGTCCTCCCGTTGCACTCGGGTACTATTCGACGAAAGGGTCGAGTTTTCACAATTTGTTGCACAGAATTTTTTATCTGCCCTCGCCTCTAAGCTCTTTTAAGCTGAACGGCGAGGGCGGGACGGCACACTCTCGTGCCACGCGGGTGCTCTTGAGAAAAGCGCCTGATTGAACCCGGTCCGGCAATGCGTTGCCCGGTCCACTTAGCCAAAGGCTCTGGAAAACCCCATGTCCGATCGTTTCGAACTCTTCCTCACTTGCCCCAAAGGTCTTGAAGGCCTGCTGATCGAGGAAGCCGTCGGGCTTGGCCTTGAAGAGGCGCGTGAACACACATCGGCCGTGCGTGGCATGGCCGACATGGAAACGGCTTACCGCCTGTGCCTGTGGTCGCGCCTGGCCAACCGCGTGTTGCTGGTGCTCAAGCGTTTCCCGATGAAGGACGCCGAAGACCTGTATCACGGCGTGCTGGATGTCGATTGGCAAGACCACATGCTCGCCGATGGCACCCTCGCGGTGGAATTCAGCGGACACGGTTCGGGTATCGACAATACCCACTTCGGCGCCTTGAAGGTCAAGGACGCCATTGTCGACAAACTGCGCACCCCGACAGGCGAGCGGCCGTCCATCGACAAGCTCAACCCGGATCTGCGCATTCACCTGCGCCTGGATCGTGGCGAAGCGATTCTCTCTCTTGATCTTTCCGGCCACAGCTTGCACCAGCGCGGCTATCGCCTGCAGCAAGGTGCCGCGCCCCTGAAAGAAAACCTTGCCGCGGCCATCCTGATCCGTGCCGGCTGGCCGCGTATTGCCGCTGAAGGCGGGGCGCTGGCCGACCCGATGTGCGGCGTGGGCACCTTCCTGGTGGAAGCCGGCATGATCGCCGCCGACATGGCGCCGAACCTGCGTCGCCAGCAGTGGGGTTTTACCGCCTGGCTCGGCCATGTGCCGGCGTTATGGAAGAAACTGCACGAAGAGGCCAGCGCCCGTGCCGCCGCCGGGCTGGCCAAGCCACCGCTATGGATTCGCGGTTACGAGGCAGACCCACGGTTGATTCAACCCGGACGCAACAACATCGAACGTGCCGGCCTGAGCGAGTGGATCAAGATCTATCAAGGTGAAGTCGCCACCTTTGAACCCCGCCCGGACCAGAACCAGAAAGGCTTGGTGATCTGTAACCCGCCGTACGGCGAGCGTCTGGGCGACGAAGCCAGCTTGCTTTATCTCTACCAGAACCTTGGCGAGCGCCTGCGCCAGGCCTGCCTGAACTGGGAGGCTGCGGTATTCACCGGTGCGCCGGACCTGGGCAAGCGCATGGGCATTCGCAGTCACAAGCAGTATTCGTTCTGGAACGGCGCCTTGCCGTGCAAGTTGCTGCTGATCAAGGTCCTGCCGGATCAGTTCGTCACCGGCGAGCGTCGTACCCCGGAACAGCGCCAGGCCGAGCGTGAGCAGGCTGAGTACGAACAGGCGCCCGAGGTGCCGCAAGAGCGCCAGTACAATAAGAACGGCAACCCTATCAAACCGGCACCGGCCCCAGCGCCCGTGATCGAGCAGGCGCGCTTGAGCGAAGGCGGGCAGATGTTTGCCAATCGCCTGCAAAAGAACCTCAAGCTGCTGAGCAAATGGGCCAAGCGTGAAGGCGTAGACTGCTATCGGGTCTACGATGCCGACATGCCGGAATACTCCATGGCCATCGACCTGTACCACGATTGGGTGCATGTCCAGGAATACGTCGCGCCAAAATCCATCGACCCGGAAAAGGCCTCGGCCCGGCTGTTCGACGCCCTGGCCGCCATCCCCCAGGCACTGAATATCGACAAGAGCCGCGTGGTGATCAAGCGTCGCGAGCGGCAGAGCGGCACCAAGCAGTACGAGCGTCAGAGCGCCCAGGGCAAGTTCACCGAGGTCAACGAAGGCGGCGTGAAGCTGCTGGTCAACCTCACCGACTACCTGGACACCGGGCTGTTTCTCGACCACCGGCCGATGCGCCTGCGGATCCAGAAAGAGGCGGCCGGCAAGCGCTTCCTCAATCTGTTCTGCTACACCGCGACCGCCAGTGTCCACGCCGCCAAGGGCGGTGCGCGCAGCACCACCAGTGTCGACCTGTCGAAAACCTACCTGGACTGGGCGCGGCGCAATCTGTCGCTCAATGGCTTCTCGGACAAGAATCGCCTGGAGCAGGGCGACGTGATGGCTTGGCTCGAAGCCAGTCGTGACGAATACGACCTGATCTTCATCGACCCGCCGACCTTCTCCAATTCCAAGCGCATGGAAGGGGTGTTCGACGTACAGCGCGACCACGTCCAACTGCTGGACTTGGCCATGGCGCGCCTGGCGCCGGGGGGCGTGCTGTACTTCTCCAACAACTTCCGCAAGTTCCAGCTCGAGGACAATCTGGGCGAGCGTTATGCGGTGGAGGAGATCACCGCCAAGACCATCGATCCGGATTTTGCCCGCAACGGCAAGATTCATCGTGCCTGGAAGATCATGGCCCGCTGACCCCTAGCCCTTTGGATCCAGGAAGCCTTGAAACTCAAGGCTTTCGGGCGTTTTTGTACTGGTCAAAGTAATGGCTAATAGCTATAACTTAAGCCTGTGGACAGGGCGATACCTATGCCTGCCCCTTTCTGAGTTGTATTTATGGCATTGCATCAGGTGCGCCCCAGGATCCTGGGTTTTATCAGCGAAGATGTGTCGGCCTGGCTGGTGGCTTCGCTGGTGCTGCTGGCCGGTGCGTTCCTGACCGGTTTGCTGACCTGGGCGATGGCCAGTCTGTTTGACCAGCAATTGCGCCAGCGCTTTGAACTGCAAGCCCAGGAGCGCTTCAGTCGTATCGAGGAGCGTTTCCAGGACCAAGAGCAACGTCTCGACAGCCTGAGGCGTTTCTTTGCCAATTCGGCCGGGGTTTCCGAGAGGGAATTCCATGGCTATGCCGAAGCCTTATTGCGGCGCACCCAGGCGTTTGCCTGGGCGCCTCGGGTACAGCGCGCCGAACGATCATCGTTCGAACAACAAGCCCGGACCGAGGGGGGCGATACGTTTTCCATCCGTGAGCCAGACGACTCCGGTGGCCTGCGCCTGGCCGCCGAGCGGGACGAATACGCGCCCGTGCTGTACCTCCAGAGTCAGCCTTCCTTCAAGGCCCCACGGGGTTTGGATCTGCTCGCCCATCCCTTGCGCCGTGCCACCCTTGAGCGCGCTCGCCACCGTGACACCATGGTGGTATCGCAACCACTGGACTTGGTGAGTGAGGCTTCCACCACGGTGCGCGGGGTGTTGCTGGTCGCGCCGGTCACGAGGGCGTGGTCCAGGGAACCGTTCGGTTACGTCGCGGCTGCCGTGAGCATGCGCCAGTTGGTGGGGGATGGCCTGCCGGCGTCCGGTCAGGACAATCTTTCGATGCGGGTCATGGACCTGTCCACGGACGATCGTGAGGAAGTGCTGTTCGAGTCGCCCGATCCACCAGGGGAAAGCAATTTGTCAGCCACCCGCCTGTTGCGCTTGGCCGATCACGACTATCGGATAGAGCTTCGGCCCAGTCGCATGTTCCTGTCCACCAACTCTTCTTCAGTGGCGAGCCTGATGGTGTTGGGTAGTTTGCTCAGCCTGCTCCTCAGCGCCTTGCTGTATGTGTTGGTCAGCCAGCGACAGCGGGCCCTGGAACTGGTAGAGCAACGGACCCGGGAACTGCGCGACCGTGAGCAGGAACTGCGAGGCACCCACAGCCAGTTGCGTGGCGTGCTGAATGCCGCGACCCAGGTTGCGATCATCGCCACGGATCTGCGCGGGGTGATCACCACGTTCAATGCGGGCGCCGAACAGATGCTGGGTTACGACAGCAGCGAGGTCTTGCACAGCATGACCCTTGAAAGCCTGCACCTTCCGCGTGAGCTGCAGGCCCGGGCCGTACAACTGGCTGCGCGTTATGGCAAGCCGATCCCCACGTGCCACGCTATGTTGGTCGAGGGCGGCGAACAGGGTGGCCAGCAGGCCCGGGAATGGACGCTGGTGCGCCGCGATGGCAGCCATCTGGCCGTGAACATGCTGGCCACCCCGATGCTTGATGATCAGGGACTGTGGGTCGGGCATCTGGCGATCTGCATCGACATCACCGAACGCAAGCGCGTTCACGAGGCCCTGGCCGCCCGGGACCTGTTGCTGAAGAAACTCAGTGCCCACGTGCCCGGGGGCATCTACCAGTTCAAGATGGACTTCAATGGGCAGTTCAGCGTGATGTACGCCAGCGACGGCCTTCGCGATATCTATGAATTGGAGCCCGATGTGCTGGTGCGCAACGCCGAATCGATTTTTTCGCGCATCCATCCGTTGGACGGTGCACGGGTACGCGCTTCGATCCGGACCTCCGCCGAAACGCTGAGCCCATGGCGCGAGGAGTATCGGCTGCAACTGCCGCAGCGTGGGTTGCGTTGGGTGCGCGGCGAGGCCACGCCCGAGGAACTGCCGGGCGGTGGGGTGTTATGGCATGGGTACATTTCGGACATTTCCGATCTCAAACGAGTGGAAGAGGAACTGCGCGCCTTGTCAGTGACCGACGCCCTGACCGGTATTCGCAATCGACGCTATTTCCAGGAGCGCCTGACCACCGAGATGGCTCGGGTGGAGCGAGGCACCGGGGAGCTGGCGGTCATCATGCTCGACATCGACCACTTCAAACGCATCAATGATCAGCACGGCCATGCAGTGGGCGATCGGGTGTTGCAGGCGGTTTGCCAGCGCATCACCCAGCGGCTGCGACGCACCGACGTGTTCTGCCGGTTGGGCGGTGAAGAGTTTGTCGTGTTATGCCCGGACACCGACGGCGAAAGCGCCCATGCCTTGGCCTTGGGGTTGTGGGAGGGGGTGCGCAGCGCGCCGATCGAGGATGTGGGCGTCATCACCGCCAGCTTCGGCATCGCCACCTGGCGCGTGGGGGAGGGGGCGGATGCGCTGCTGTTGCGAGCCGACTCCGGCGTGTACGCGGCCAAGCAGGCCGGACGGGATCGGGTAGAGGTGCAGTTGGGGTAGTAACCTGTAAGTGCACTCGGTCACCTGTGGGAGCGGGCTTGCTCGCGAAAGCGGCGCACTGGTCAACGCAGAGGTTGAATGTGATACCGCCTTCGCGAGCAAGCCCGCTCCCACAGGCGCATGCCTTGTGCCTCGGTTTAGAGCACCGAAGCTGTCTGCGGCAGTTTCGGCTGGCGGTACAGGTCCAGCAGCACCTGATCCAGCACTGACGAAGCGCCCCATGGCCGCGGGTCGTTGAGGATCGCCACCACGGCCCAGGTGTTGCCGTTGATGTCACGGCTGTAGCCTGCGATGGCGCGAACGGTGTTCAGGGTACCGGTCTTGACGTGGGCTTCGCCGGCCATGGCGGTGGTCTTGAGGCGTTTGCGCATGGTGCCGTCCGTGCCGGCGATAGGCATCGAACTGATGAATTCGGCGGAGTACGGGCTGCGCCACGCGGCTTGCAGCATCGCGGCCATTTCCCGGGCACTCACCCTTTCGGCGCGGGACAGGCCGGAGCCGTTCTCCATGACCAGGTGCGGCGCGGTGATGCCTTTCCTCGCCAGCCATTGGCGCACCACCCGTTGTGCCGCCTTGGCGTCGTCACCGTCGGCTTCGTTGCGAAATTCTGCGCCCAGGCTCAGGAACAACTGCTGGGCCATGGTGTTGTTACTGTATTTGTTGATGTCGCGAATGATCTCCGCCAGGTCCGGCGAGAATGCCCGGGCCAGCACTTTGGCGCTTTTCGGAGTCGCCGCCAGACGGTCCTTGCCCTGGATGCTGCCGCCCAGCTCCTTCCAGATCGCCCGCACCGCTCCGGCGGTGTAGGTCGGGTGGTCCAGCAGCGCCAGGTAAGTCTGGGAACTGCAACCGTCACCGAGCTGACCACCAACGGTCACGGTCACGCTGCCGTCCGCCTGGGGCACCGGGTTGTAGCGCACGCCACCCGTGCATTGCTTGGAGTTGAGTGCCTTGACCTGGTTTTCGATGCGAATGCTGGCGATCGGTGGCTCCACCGACACCAGCACCCGGCCGGCGTCATTGCGGGCCACAAAACGCAAGGCCTTGAGGTTGACCAGCAGGGAATCGGGCTTGACCAGGAACGGTTTGTTTTTGTCGTTGCCGTCGTCGTTGAATTCAGGCAACTGCGGTTTGACGAAGAAACCGCGGTCCAGCACCAGGTCACCGGTCACCTGTTGCACGCCATTGGCCCGCAGGTCGCGCATCAGCAGCCAGAGCTTTTCCATGTTCAGCTTGGGATCGCCGCCGCCCTTGAGGTACAGGTTACCGTTGAGAATCCCGCCGCTGAGAGTGCCGTCGGTGTAGAACTCGGTCTTCCACTGGTGATTGGGCCCCAGCATCTCCAGGGCGGCATAGGTGGTCACCAGTTTCATGGTGGAGGCCGGGTTTACCGAGACGTCGGCGTTGTACAGGGTCGGGGTGCCAGGGCCGTTGAGCGGGATCATCACCAGGGACAAGGCGTTGTTTTGCAGCTTGCTGTTCTTGAGGGCCTTTTGCACATTGGGCGTCAGGGCCGTATTGATGGTGGCGGCGCTGGTGGGCGCGGGCAGGGCCAGGGGAAGAAGAAGGCCGGCCAAAAGCAGTGGACGCAACGATTTGATCATTTGAAATAAAACCCTACGGGCGAGGGGGAAAAAACGAGGACATGAAAATGAACGCCCTCAACGTCATGAAAGTGTCCGCATTATGCCCCAAGGTGCAACCGCTTGTGCCGTGCCTGAGCCCTTCGGGGCGCTATTTTTTACCGACGGTAGGCCCACACACCCGATCAGGCGGGCAAACGGTGCACCAAACTGGTAGAGTGCCGGCCGTTATTACTTATGAGGATTGTTCCAATGGCGACTAACCGTTCCCAGCGTCTGCGCAAAAAACTGTGCGTGGATGAATTTCAAGAGCTGGGTTTCGAACTGAACCTGGATTTCAAAGAAGATCTGGCCGATGAGGCCGTTGACGCTTTCCTCGACGCTTTCCTGAAAGAAGCCATGGAAGCCAATGGCTTGGGCTATGTTGGCGGCGACGACTACGGTCTGGTTTGCCTGCAGAAGCGTGGCTCGGTGTCCGAAGAGCAGCGTGCGGCCGTTGAAGCCTGGCTCAAGGCGCGTCCTGAGCTGACCAGCGTTGAAGTCAGCCCGCTGATGGACGTCTGGTACCCGGAAAAGCCGATCAATCCGGTCGCTTGATGGTTTGAGCCGGCAGCCCGTTCCTCGGGTTGCCGGTCAAAAAGATCGCAGCCTTCGGCAGCTCCTACAGGATGTACGCATTCCAATGTAGGCGCTGCCGAAGGCTGCGATCTTTTTTTTAGGCATTGCGCCAGTTCAGAATCACTAAGGTCAACACCCCCGCCACAATCCCCCAGAACGCCGAGCCGATGGAAAACAGCGTCAACCCCGATGCCGTGACCATGAAGGTGATCAGCGCCGCTTCCCGTTCCCGGGCTTCGCTCATGGCGATGCTCAAGCCATTGATGATTGAGCCGAACAGGGCCAGCGCCGCGATGGACAGCACCAGTTCCTTGGGCAGCGCCGCGAACAATGCTGCCAGTGTCGCGCCGAACACTCCGGCAATCCCGTAGAAAATCCCGCACCAGACCGCCGCTGTGTAGCGCTTATTACGATCCTCATGGGCGTGGGGACCGGTGCAGATGGCCGCGCTGATGGCCGCCAGGTTGATGCCGTGGGAGCCGAACGGCGCCAGCAGCAGCGAGGCGATGCCCGTGCTGGTGATCAGTGGCGAGGCCGGCACGTTGTAGCCGTCTGCCCGCAGCACGGCGATGCCCGGCATGTTTTGCGAGGTCATCGCCACTACGAACAATGGAATGCCGATGCTGATGGTGGCCGCCAGTGAGAAGTGCGGCGTGGTCCATACCGGCGTGGCGACTTCCAAGGCAAAGCCGCTGAAGTCCAGGAGTCCCATCAAACCAGACAGCGCTGTACCGATCAGCAACGCCGCCAGCACCGCGTAGCGCGGCGACAGGCGCTTGACGATTAAGTAGGTGAAAAACATCCCCAGCACCAGGCCGGTTCGATGCTGGGCGGCGACGAAAATCTCGCTGCCGATCTTGAACAGGATCCCCGCCAGCAACGCCGCCGCCAGCGAGGCCGGAATGCGCTTGACCAGACGCTCAAAGCTGCCGGTCAAGCCACAGATCGTCACCAGTACCGCGCAGGTGATGTAGGCGCCGATGGCCTCGCCATAACTGACCCCGCCCAGACTGGTGATCAGCAGCGCCGCGCCGGGTGTCGACCAGGCGATGGTGATCGGTGTGCGATACCGCAACGACAGGCCAATGGAGCACACGGCCATGCCGATGGAAATCGCCCAGATCCACGAAGAAATCTGCCCGCTGGTCAGCCCTGCCGCCTGCCCGGCCTGGAACATCAGCACCAGGGAACTGGTGTAACCGGTCATCATCGCGATGAACCCGGCGACGATGGCCGAGGGCGACGTATCGGCCAGCGGGCGAAGTGGCGTGGTCGTGACTTCGGTCATGGTGGGCGGTGGTCCTTGTTGTAAATTACAGGAGGGCTGGGGCCACAGATTAGGGGTTTAAGCCTAAACTCAACCCCGTTGCCGATTGCAATACAGCCACGTCCGCAAACAGCCGTACAGTCGTGTTGCCATCAGAGGTTGTGTACAATCGCCGTATTATTTACGTGATACTTGTCAGCGACCCGCTGAGGCGTATTACAGTCACGGTCAATTCGCCGCAGTTCTCCCGACTCGAGTGCCCATGAACGAACAGTTGCAACCCCTCAAGAAACAACCGCGAGCAGGCAAAGCCGGCCGCAGCGGAACCCAGGACGATATTGTCTATGCGCATATCTTCGAGGCCATCCTCGAGCAGCGCCTGGCGCCCGGTACAAAGTTGAGCGAAGAGGCGTTGGGAGAGATTTTCGGGGTCAGCCGCACCATCATTCGCCGTGCGCTGTCGCGTCTGGCCCACGAAGGTGTGGTGCTGTTGCGGCCCAATCGTGGCGCCGTGGTGGCCAGTCCGAGTGTCGAAGAGGCCCGCCAGGTATTCATGGCCCGGCGTCTGGTGGAGCGGGCAATCACCGAGCTGGCGGTGCAGCACGCTACCGCCGAACAGCTTGCCGAGCTGCGGCAGATGGTCAGCGACGAGCGCGACAGTTTTTCCCGGGGTGACCGTGGCGCCGGCATCCGCCTGTCAGGCGAGTTCCACCTCAAGCTGGCCGAGGCGGCGAAGAATGCCCCGCTGATCAGCTTCCAGCGCAGCCTGGTGTCCCAGACCTCGCTGATCATCGCCCAGTATGAAAGCGGCAACCGCTCCCACTGTTCCTACGACGAACACACCCAATTGATCGACGCCATCGAGGCCCGCGATGCCACCCTGGCGGTGGACCTGATGATGCATCACATGGACCACATCGACAGCAAGCTCAACCTCGACGAAGAAAGCGCATCGGATGATTTGCATGCGGTGTTTTCGCACTTGTTGCAGAGCAAGAAGCCAGGGCGGTCGACGGCCAAGCTTTGATGGGTTGAATCAGGCGTTCCGAGTTGCCTTCATCGCGAGCAGGCTCGCGATTGGCGGTCTGACAGGCGCTAGAAATCTAGCGCTGATGCACCAATCGGCCAGCTGCATAAGTCTGCGCCACCGTCCGGTCATCCCCCAGCGTCATCAACACGAATAACCGCTCGGCAATGTCCCGGGCCTGTTGCAGGCGATAGCTCAGCAGCGGCGTGGCGTTGTAGTCCAACACCAGAAAGTCCGCATCGCTGCCTGGCTGCAAACTCCCGATTTTGTCTTCCAGACGCAAGGCCCGGGCGCCGCCAAGAGTGGCCAGGTACAGCGACTTGAACGGGCTCAGGCGAGCACCCTGCAACTGCATCACCTTGTAGGCTTCGTTCAGGGTTTGCAGCAACGAGAAACTGGTACCGCCACCGACGTCCGTGCCCAATCCCACGTTCACTTTGTGCTTCTCGGCCATTGGCAGATTGAACAGGCCGCTGCCGAGGAAAAAGTTCGAGGTCGGGCAGAATGCGATGGCCGAACCGGTCTGTGCCAGGCGCGCGCATTCGTCGTCACACAGGTGCACGCCGTGGGCGAACACCGAACGCTCGCCCAGCAATTGGTAGTGGTCGTAGACGTCCAGATAGCCTTTGCGCTCTGGAAACAGTTCCTTGACCCATTGCACTTCCTGCAGGTTCTCACTGATGTGCGTCTGCATGTACAGGTCGGGATATTCCCCCAGCAACTGACCCGCCAGGGCCAGTTGTTCCGGCGTGCTGGTCGGCGCAAAACGCGGGGTCACGGCGTAATGCAGGCGGCCCTTGCCATGCCAGCGCTCGATCAGCGCTTTGCTTTCGGTGTAGCTGGATTCGGCGGTGTCGGTCAGGTAGTCCGGGGCGTTCCGATCCATCATCACTTTGCCGGCGATCATCCGCAGGTCGAGTTGCTCGGCCACCTCGAAAAACGAATTAACCGATTGCGGATGCACACTGCCGAACACCAGCGCGGTGGTGGTGCCGTTGCGCAGCAGCTCCTTGACGAAAATATCGGCGACGGCGTCGGCGTGGGCCTTGTCGGCGAACTGGCTTTCGCAGGGGAAGGTGTAGGTGTTGAGCCAGTCCAGCAATTGCTCGCCGTAAGCCCCGACCATGCCGGTTTGCGGCAGGTGGATGTGGGTGTCGATGAAGCCGGGGGTGATCAGCGCGTCCTGGTAATGCGTGATCTCGATGTCGGCCGCCAGGGTCGGCAGCAACTCGCTGGCGTGGCCGATGGCGCTGATCTGGCCGTTTTCCACCACCAGCAGACCGTCTGCAAAATATTCATAGGACGCTTCAATACCGACTTCGGCAGGGTCGGCGAGGCTGTGGAGCAGGGCGGCGCGGTAGGCTTTACGTGTCAGGGGCATGGGAATTCTCAACGATGGTTCAACGGTGCGCCTGGCTGCGGCGCGAGGCCGGCAGCAGCTTGGCAATCGGTTCGGCGCGCGTGGTGTGCTGGCCGAAATCCGCGTTATAGGTGGCGATGATTTCACCGGCGATGGAGATGGCGATTTCCACAGGCAACTTGCCTTTGACGTCGCCGATGCCCATCGGGCAGCGCATGCGTTGCAAGGTGCTGCTGTCGAAGCCGCGCTCACGCAGGCGATGTTCGAACTTGACCCGTTTGGTTTTCGAACCGATCAGGCCGAAGTAGGCGAAGTCGTTGCGCTTGAGGATCGCGGCGCTCAATTCCAGGTCCAGTTGATGGTTATGGGTCATGACGATGCAGTAGCTGCCGGCGGGCAGTTCGTCGATTTCATCCAGCGGCTCTTCACTGACGATCTTGCGCACGCCGTGGGGGAGGTGTTCGGGAAACTCCGCTTCCCGGGAGTCGATCCAGCGCACCTTGCAGGGCAGGCTCGCCAGTAGCGGCACCAGGGCGCGGCCGACATGGCCGGCGCCGAATACGGCAATCTGCGCCTGGACCTGGCCCATGGGTTCGAACAGCAGCACGGTCACGCCGCCGCAGCACTGGCCCAGGCTGGCGCCGAGGCTGAAGCGCTCCAGATGGGTGCTTTGCTGGCCGCTGGCGAGCATCTGCCGGGCGAGCTCCATGGCTTTGTATTCCAGGTGCCCACCGCCGATGGTGTCGAACGTCTGGCTGGCGCTGATCACCATCTTCGAACCGGCATTACGCGGGGTCGAGCCGAGTTCCTCGATGATCGTCACCAGCACGCAGGGTTCACCGCGATCTTGCAGGTCGGCGAGGGCGCTGATCCAGTTGTACATATTTCACCTCAACATCTCTTTTGTCTGTTCTGGCCTCATCGCGAGCAAGCTCGCTCCCACATTGGGGCGGTGTTCACAAATCCCCTGTGGGAGCGAGCTTGCTCGCGATCGGCCGCGCCGCGGTCTAGAGCGAAGCCACTTCGACTTCTGCTTCCTCCGCCTTGGCCACCTTCAATGCCCGCATCTGCTCACACCCCCACAACACCCGCTCCGGGGTCGCCGGCGCATCGATTTTTGGCTGGTGCTGGTAATCCCCCAGGCTCGCCACGGCGTCCTTGATGGCGCACCACGCGGCGATACCAAGCATGAACGGCGGCTCACCCACGGCTTTGGAGTGGAACACGGTGTCTTCCGGGTTCTTGCGGTTTTCCACCAGCTTGACCCGCAGATCCAGCGGCATGTCAGCCACCGCCGGAATCTTGTAGCTGGCCGGGCCGCAGGTCTGTAGCTTGCCTTTGTCGTTCCAGACCAGCTCTTCCATGGTCAGCCAGCCCATGCCCTGGATGAAACCGCCCTCGACCTGGCCGATGTCGATGGCCGGGTTCAGCGAGGCGCCGACGTCGTGGAGGATGTCGGTGCGCAGCATCTTGTATTCACCGGTCAGGGTGTCGACGATCACCTCGGCACACGCCGCGCCGTAGGCGTAGTAGTAGAACGGCCGGCCCCGGGCCTGGCTGCGGTCGTAATAGATTTTCGGGGTCTTGTAGAAACCGGTGCTCGACAGCGAGACCTGGGCGAAATACGCCTGCTGGACCAGCGCCTCGAACGTCAGGATGTGATCGCGCACCCGCACATGGCCGTTGTGGAACGCCACGTCTTCTTCGCTGACCTTGTACTGCCGCGCAGCGAACTCCACCAGGCGTTGCTTGATGGTTTCGGCGGCATTCTGCGCAGCCTTGCCATTGAGGTCGGCACCGCTGGAGGCAGCGGTGGGTGAGGTATTTGGCACCTTGTCGGTGTTGGTTGCGGTGATTTGCACCCGGTCCATTTCCACCTGGAACACCTCGGCCACCACTTGCGCGACTTTGGTGTTCAAGCCCTGGCCCATTTCCGTGCCGCCATGGTTCAGATGGATGCTGCCGTCGGTATAGACGTGAATCAGCGCCCCGGCCTGGTTGAGAAAACTGGCGGTGAACGAAATGCCAAATTTCACCGGGGTCAGCGCCAGGCCTTTTTTCAGCACAGGGCTGTTAGCGTTGTAGCGACGGACCGCTTCGCGGCGTTCGGCATACTGGCTGCTTTGCTCAAGTTCAGCGGTCATCTCCTCGAGCATGTTGTGCTCGACGGTCTGGTAGTAGTGGGTGACGTTGCGCTCGGTCTTGCCGTAGTAGTTGGCCTTGCGCACCGCCAGTGGATCGAGCCCCAGATGCCGGGCAATGGCATCCATCACCTCTTCGATGGCGACCATGCCTTGCGGCCCGCCGAAGCCCCGGTAAGCGGTGTTCGACGCGGTGTTGGTCTTGCAGCGATGGCCGTTGATGGTTGCATCGCCCAGGTAATAGGCGTTGTCGGCATGGAACATCGCCCGGTCCACAATCGAGGCCGACAGGTCCGGCGAGCACCCGCAGTTGCCGGCCAGCTCCAGGGCAATGCCGTGCAGACGTCCGGTGCTGTCGAAGCCGACGTCGTATTCGATGTAGAAAGGGTGGCGCTTGCCGGTCATCAGCATGTCTTCGACCCGGGGCAGGCGCATCTTGGTCGGCTGGCCGGTGAGGTGGGCGATGACCGCGCACAGGCACGCCGGGCTGGCGGCCTGGGTTTCCTTGCCACCGAAGCCGCCGCCCATGCGGCGCATGTCCACCACGACTTTGTTCATCGAAACGTCGAGTACTTCGGCCACCAGTTTCTGTACTTCGGTGGGGTTCTGCGTGGAGCAGTAGACGATCATGCCGCCGTCTTCGGTGGGCATCACCGAGGAAATCTGGGTTTCCAGGTAAAAGTGTTCCTGGCCGCCAATGTGCAGCGAGCCCTGGATGCGATGCTCGGCACTGGCCAGCGCCGCCGCCGAATCACCGCGCTGGTGGGTGTGGCTGTCCAGCACGAAATGCCGCTTGCGCAGGGCCTCGACCACGTCCAGCACCGGTTCCAGGTCTTCGTATTCGATGATGGCCGCCATCGCGGCCTTGCGCGCGGTTTCCAGGTCCTTGGCGGCGACGGCCAGCACCGGTTGGCCGACGAACTGTACGTCATCGATGGCCAGCAGCGGATCGCCGGGCAACAGCGGGCCGATGTCCTTGAGGCCCGGCACGTCTTCATGGGTGATGGCGATGCGCACGCCCTCAAAGGCGTAGCAAGGCGCCGTGTCGATGCGGATGATCCGCGCGTGGGCGCGGTCCGACAGGCGGGCGTAAACGTGCAACTGGTTCGGGAATTCCAGGCGGTCGTCGATGTACTGGGCTTCGCCGGACACGTGCTTGGCGGCGCTGTCATGCTTGACGCTGCGACCCACGCCGGTGGTCAGGTCGCGGGCGAACAGTTCGGCCAGCTCGGCTTGAGTTTTCTCTACGGCGTGATGGTTAGACATAAGCGGTCACCCGAGTCTCGATGTGCGGCGTTTGCAGTTCGATGAAATATTTTCGCAGCAGGTTGCGCGCGCTGAGCAGGCGGTATTCCTTGCTGGCGCGGAAGTCCGACAGCGGTGTGAAGTCCTCGGCCAGGGCGGCGCAAGCCCGTTCGACTGTGCTGTCGTTCCACGGAGCACCGATCAACGCGGCTTCACAATGCTTGGCACGCTTGGGTGTCGCAGCCATGCCGCCGAAGGCCACCCGGGCGTCCTGGACCACGCCATGCTCGATACGCAGGTTGAACGCCGCGCACACAGCGGAAATGTCATCGTCCAGGCGCTTGGAAACCTTGTAGGCGCGGAACGCCTGCTCAGCGCTGGCCCGGGGCACGATGATCTTCTCGATGAATTCGCTTTCCTGGCGGGCGGTGACCCGGTAATCGATGAAATAGTCTTCCAGCGCCAGGGTGCGGCGGGTCTGGCCCTTGCACAACACGATCTGTGCGCCGAGGGCGATCAGCAAGGGCGGCGAGTCGCCAATCGGCGAAGCATTGCCGATGTTGCCGCCCAGGGTGCCCTGGTTGCGGATCTGCAACGAAGCGAAGCGCTGCAGCAGTTCGCCAAAGTCCGGGTATTGCGCCTGCAAGGCCTCGTAGCAGTCGGAGAGTGTGGTGGCAGCGCCGATCTCCAGGCGATCGTCAAAACGCTCGATACGTTTTAGCTCAGCGACGTTGCCGACGTAGATCATCACCGGCAGGGTGCGATGGAACTGGGTGACTTCCAGGGCCAGGTCCGTGCCGCCGGCCAGCAGGCGCGCTTGGGGATAGGCGTCGTAGAGGTCGGCCAGGTCGGCCACTGTCAGCGGCACCAGACAGCGTTTGTCGCCGCTGTTGAGCTCGCCAGTGTCAGTCGGCGCGATGGCCTTGAGCCGAATGATGGTCTCGGCTTCGCGGGCGTCGAACTGGTCCGCTTGCTTGGCGCAGCAGACCTGCTCGGCGGCTGCCAGAATCGGCCGGTAGCCGGTGCAGCGGCACAGATTGCCGGCCAAGGCTTCGTGGGCCTTGTGGGCGTCGGGCTGTTCGCTGTTCTTTTGCAGGGCGAACAGAGACATCACAAAGCCCGGTGTGCAGAAGCCGCATTGCGAACCGTGGCAATCGACCATCGCCTGTTGGACGCTGTGTAATTGGCCTTGGTGTTTGAGGTCTTCGACGCTGATCAGTTGTTTGCCGTGCAGGGACGAGACAAAGGTCAGGCACGAATTGAGGCTGCGATAACGAATGCGTTCACGGCCGTCCTCGTCGGTCTGCAACTCGCCTACGACCACAGTGCAGGCGCCACAGTCGCCGCTGGCGCAGCCTTCTTTGGTACCGGATTTGCCGACGTGTTCGCGCAAATAGTTGAGCACGGTCAGGTTCGGGTCCAGGGCGTGCTCGCTACGGAGTTCCTGGTTGAGTAAAAACTGGATCACGGAAGGCCTCGCAGACTCATTATTGTTGTATCGACTTAGGCTGAATTTATCAGGTCTGACTTTGCGGTCAACGATTTTCTGACTTAAAGGTCAAGAAAATCCGCTTTGTCGATGAGCAACGATCTAGGAACACTGTAGAACCCTGTGGGAGCCGAGCTTGCTCGCGATGACGGCGGTACATTCAGTATGGATGCAAGCTGACAGACCGCTATCGCGAGCAAGCTCGGCTCCCACAGGTTCTTCCACAGATTCTGTTTCAGGATGAGGGCTCAAACTTTTTTGCTTAGATCGTGCCAAAAACCCGCTGCAGGCCCTGCGCCATGACGTATCGAGTGCGCTACACTGCGCCGCTTGTGCAAATCGAAGAGTTTGAAGGACAACCATGACGTTCAAGGCCCCGGACAGCCTCGCTGAGCAAATCGCCCATCACCTGGCCGAGCGCATCATCCGTGGCGAAATGAAGCCGGGCGAGCGCATCCAGGAGCAGAAGGTCACGCTGGCGCTCAACGTCAGTCGCGGCTCGGTCCGTGAGGCTTTGCTGATACTGGAGCGCCGGCATCTGATCGCGATCCTGCCGCGCCGTGGCGCACACGTCACCGAACTGAGCGAACACAAGGTGCGCAGCCTCTGTGCGCTGATGAGCGAGCTGTACATCCTGTTGGGCAATGCGGTTGCCCATGGCTGGCAGGAACAGGCGGACATGGCGCCGTTCCTCGAGATCCAGCAGCGCCTTCAGGACGCCTTCGCGCGCCAGGACATCCGCACCTTCGTCGATGAAAGTTTCAGTGTGATGCGCGCGGCGTACCCCTTTGCCAACAACCCGTATTTGCAGGAAACCGTCGAGAACCTGCAACCGGCCATGAGCCGCGCGTACTTCCTGGCCCTGGACCAGCGCAAGGCCGAGATGAGCGAATTCCTCGACCTGTTCCAGCGCCTGCTGAGCGCCGTGCTGGCCCGTGATTTGCCGCAGATCCGCATCGTGCTGACGGCCTACGCCCAGCGCAGTTGCGATCTGGTGGTTTCTGCCCTGACGGCGGCCTGAACGTGCGGCTCAAGTGCATCAAACTGGCGGGGTTTAAATCCTTCGTCGACCCGACCACGGTGAACTTCCCCAGTAACATGGCGGCGGTGGTCGGGCCCAACGGGTGCGGCAAGTCGAACATCATCGACGCCGTACGCTGGGTGATGGGCGAGAGCTCGGCCAAGAACCTGCGCGGCGAGTCGATGACCGATGTCATCTTCAACGGCTCCACCAGTCGCAAACCGGTGAGCCAGGCGAGCATCGAGCTGGTGTTCGACAATTCCGACGGCACCCTGATCGGCGAGTACGCGGCCTACGCGGAAATCTCCATCCGCCGCAAGGTGACCCGCGACAGCCAAAACAGTTATTTCCTCAACGGCACCAAGTGCCGACGTCGCGACATCACCGATATTTTCCTCGGCACCGGCCTGGGCCCGCGCAGCTACTCGATCATCGAGCAGGGCATGATCTCCAAGCTGATCGAGGCCAAGCCCGAAGACCTGCGCAACTTCATCGAAGAAGCCGCCGGCATCTCCAAATACAAGGAGCGGCGCCGGGAGACCGAAAACCGCATTCGTCGCACTCATGAAAACCTGGCCCGCCTGACCGACCTGCGCGAAGAACTCGAGCGCCAGCTCGAACGCTTGCACCGCCAGGCCGAGGCCGCCAAGAAGTACCAGGAATACAAAGGCGAAGAGCGTCAGCTCAAGGCCCAGCTGTCAGCCTTGCGTTGGCAGGCACTGAACGAGCAGGTGGGCCAGCGCGAGGCGATCATCGGCAATCAGGAGGTCAGCTTCGAAGCCCTGGTGGCCGAGCAGCGCAATGCCGACGCCGCCATCGAGCGTTTGCGCGACGGCCACCACGACCTGTCCGAGCGCTTCAACCTGGTGCAAGGGCGCTTCTATTCGGTGGGTGGCGACATTGCCCGGGTCGAGCAGAGCATCCAGCACGGTCAGCAACGGCTGCGCCAGTTGCAGGATGATTTGAAAGAGGCCGAGCGCGCGCGCCTGGAAACCGAATCCCACCTGGGCCACGACCGCACGTTGCTGCTGACCCTTGGCGAAGAACTGGACCGGCTCACGCCGGAGCAGGAGCTCACCAGCGCGGCGGCCGAAGAGGCTGCCGCCGCCCTGGAAGAAGCCGAGCTGACGATGCATGGCTGGCAGGAGCAGTGGGACAGTTTCAACCTGGCCTCCGCCGAGCCGCGGCGTCAGGCCGAAGTCCAGCAGTCGCGCATCCAGCAGTTGGAAGCCAGCATGGAACGTCTGGCCGAGCGTCAGCGCCGCCTGACGGAAGAGCGCGCATTGCTTGCGGCAGACCCCGAAGACGCGGCAATTGTTGAACTGGGCGAACAACTGGCTGCCAGCGAAGCGACCCTGGAAGACTTGCAAGCCAGTGAAGATGCCCAGGTTGAACGGCTCGAGCAGCTGCGCCAGGCCTTGCAACTGGCCCTGCAGAATCAGCAGCAGGCCCAGGGCGAATTGCAGCGCCTCAATGGCCGTCTGGCTTCGCTGGAGGCTTTGCAGCAAGCCGCGCTGGACCCAGGCACCGGCACCGCCGAATGGCTGCGCGACCAGCATCTGGCCGAGCGTCCACGACTGGCTGAAGGCCTGAAGGTCGATGCCGGCTGGGAGCTGGCGGTGGAAACCGTACTGGGCGCCGATCTGCAAGCGGTGCTGGTGGATGACTTCGCAGGCTTCGATCTGTCGGGCTTCACCCAGGGCGATCTGCGCCTGCTCAGCCCCGCTGGCGATGGCGTGCGGGTGCCGGGCAGCTTGCTGGATAAAGTCGAGGCCCAGGTCGACCTGTCCCCTTGGTTAGGGCAGGTGAAACCGGTGGACAGTCTTGAACAAGCCTTGGCCCTGCGGGGGCAACTGGCGACCGGTGAAAGCCTGATCAGCCGGGACGGCTATTGGGTCGGCCGACATTTTCTGCGGGTGCGCCGGGCCAGCGAAGCCGAGAGCGGCATGCTCGCCCGGGGCCAGGAAATCCAGCACCTGAGTGCCGAGCGCGAAGAGCGTGAAGCGAGCGTCGAAGCCCTGGAAGCCGAATTACAGAATCTGCGGGCGCAACAGCGCCAGCAGGAGAACGGCCGCGAACACTTGCGTCGGCTGTTGCAGGACGAAGCACGCCAGCAGGGCGAACTCAAGGCGCAGTTGTCGGCCGGCAAAGCCAAGGTTGAACAACTGGCCCTGCGCCGCACGCGCTTTGAGGAAGAAATCGCCGAGCTGAGTGAACAGCGGGTGCTGGAGCATGAGCAGGTCGGTGAAGCGCGCTTGCAACTGCAGGAAGCCCTCGATGCCATGGCCGTGGACACCGAGCAGCGCGAGTTGCTGCTGGCTCAGCGCGACGGTCTGCGCGAACGCCTCGACCGGGTGCGTCAGGATGCGCGACAACATAAGGATCACGCCCATCAGTTGGCGGTACGCCTGGGTTCGCTCAAGGCGCAGTACGATTCCACGCGCCAGGCCTTGGAGCGGCTGGAAATGCAGTCCGAGCGCCTGACCGAAAAACGCGAGCAATTGAGCCTGAACCTGGAGGAGGGCGAAGCGCCGCTGGAAGAGTTGCGCCTCAAACTTGAAGAATTGCTCGACAAGCGCATGAGCGTTGATGAAGAGCTCAAGACCGCACAAATTGCCCTGGAAGACGCCGACCGCGAACTGCGCGACGCCGAAAAGCGCCGCAGTCAGGCCGAACAGCAATCCCAACTGATCCGCAGCCAGATGGAACAGCAACGCATGGAATGGCAGGCCCTGACGGTGCGCCGCAAAGCCTTGCAGGACCAGTTGCTCGAAGACGGCTACGACCTCGACGGCGTGCTCGCCACGTTGCTGGCCGGGGCCAACGAGAAAGAGGCTGAAGAAGAGCTGGAACGCATCGCCGCCCGCATTCAGCGTCTGGGCGCCATCAACCTGGCGGCCATCGACGAATATCAGCAGCAGTCCGAGCGCAAGCGCTATCTGGATGCCCAGAACGACGATCTGGTGGAAGCGTTGCAGACCCTGGAAAACGTTATCCGCAAGATCGACAAGGAAACCCGTAATCGCTTCAAGGATACCTTTGATCAGATCAACGGCGGTTTGCAGGCACTTTTCCCGAAAGTTTTCGGTGGCGGCAGCGCTTACTTGGAACTGACGGGCGAAGATTTACTCGATACAGGGGTGACTATCATGGCGCGCCCCCCAGGCAAGAAGAACAGCACCATCCATTTGCTCTCCGGGGGTGAAAAAGCGCTGACGGCACTGGCTCTGGTTTTTGCCATTTTCAAATTGAACCCGGCGCCGTTCTGCATGCTCGACGAGGTGGATGCGCCGCTGGACGATGCTAACGTGGGGCGGTATGCACGGCTGGTAAAAGAGATGTCTGAGACGGTGCAGTTCATCTACATCACCCACAACAAGATCGCCATGGAAATGGCCGACCAGTTGATGGGCGTGACCATGCATGAGCCGGGTTGCTCGCGTCTGGTGGCGGTGGATGTGGAGGAGGCGATGGCGATGGTGGATGCCTGAAACATAGCCCGTAGGGCATCTACTTGGGATGCTGTAGGATTTTTTTGAACCTTGGGCGCGTCATTCAATTCACAGAATGGCGCAAGCCTATTCGACAGACGGTGTAAAGTTATCTTTGGTCGTGCTAGTTTAATGTCAATTTTTCGTATGCGTGGGCAAAACGCCATTCAGAACATAGAGTTGGCGCCACGTTTTAAAGCGGTTTGCACATAGCTAAGCCCCTTATTTTTCAGCATTTTTATAGAGGCACGGGATTACATGGAAATCGGTCTGCGCGAGTGGCTGATCGTCATCGGCATTATTGTCATTGCCGGTATTCTTTTCGACGGCTGGCGGCGCATGCGCGGCGGCAAGGGGAAACTCAAGTTTCGCCTCGACCGCAGCCTGTCGAACCTGCCGGATGACGATGGCAATGCCGAGCTGTTGGGCCCGCCCCGGGTGCTGGATACCCATAAGGAGCCGCAACTGGATGAGCACGACTTGCCATCGATGAGCGCGCCAGTGCGCGAGCCGCGGGAGTCGGGTTCCAAGCGCGGCAAGCGCAACAGCGAGCCGTCCCAGGGCGACCTGAACCTCAATCTTGACCTGGACGGCGGCCCTAGCTTCAGCAGCCGCGACGACTTCCCGGACGAGAGCAAGCCCGTGCGCGGCGACAAGGACCAGGCCCAGGCCGAGGAAGTGCTGGTGATCAGTGTGATCTGCCGCGACCCGGCCGGCTTCAAGGGCCCGGCGCTGTTGCAGAACATCCTGGAAAGCGGCCTGCGTTTTGGCGAGATGGACATTTTTCACCGTCATGAAAGCATGGCCGGCAACGGCGAGGTGCTGTTCTCCATGGCCAACGCTGTCAAGCCTGGCGTGTTCGACCTGGACGACATCGACCACTTCAGCACCCCGGCGGTGAGTTTCTTCCTCGGCTTGCCAGGCCCGCGTCATCCCAAGCAGGCCTTCGACGTGATGGTGGCCGCGGCGCGCAAGCTGTCCCAGGAACTCAATGGTGAGCTCAAGGATGACCAGCGCAGCGTGCTGACCGCCCAGACCATCGAACATTACCGCCAGCGCATCGTCGAATTCGAACGCCGGGCGTTGACCCAGAAACGCTGAGGCCAAAGATCGCAGGCCCTGTAGGAGCTGCCGAAGGCTGCGGTCTTTGGCTTGAGACGCTAGTCCGGGGAAAAAAGGTCGCAGCCTCGTTGCACTCGTCAGCTCCTACAGCTCCTACAGTTCCTACGAGCGATCGAAGTATTGAGAATGAGCAGCCTAGGCTGCTCTTTTGCTTTATGAGAGAACATCCATGACTGCCGTCGAAACCCGCATCCAACAGCTGCGTACCGAGCTGGATCAGCACAATTACCGCTACCACGTCCTCGACGAACCGAGCATCCCGGACGCCGAGTACGATCGCTTGTTCCATGAGCTCAAGGCCCTGGAAGAACAGCATCCTGAACTGGTGACCAGCGATTCCCCGACCCAGCGGGTCGGCAGTGTTGCACTGTCGGCCTTCAGCCAGGTCCGCCACGAAATCCCGATGCTCAGCCTGGGCAACGCTTTCGACGAAACCACGATGCGTGAGTTCGACCGTCGGGTGACCGAAGGCCTCGACCTGCCCATGGGTGACTTGCTGGGCGGCGGCGCGGCGGTGGAGTACAGCTGTGAGCCGAAGCTCGACGGCCTGGCGGTCAGCCTGTTGTACCAGGACGGTCTGCTGGTGCGCGGTGCCACGCGCGGCGACGGCACCACCGGCGAAGACATCAGCGTCAACGTACGCACGGTGCGCAACATTCCCCTCAAGCTGCAGGGCACTGGCTGGCCGCCGGTGCTGGAAGTGCGCGGCGAGGTGTACATGTCAAAGGCCGGCTTCGAGCGTCTCAACGCCACGCAACTGGAGGCGGGGGGCAAGACCTTTGCCAACCCGCGCAACGCGGCCGCGGGCAGCCTGCGTCAGCTGGATTCGAAGATCACCGCCAATCGTCCCTTGGAATTCTGCTGTTATGGCATCGGCCAGGTGACCACGGACATTGCCGACACCCACATCGGCAATCTCAAGCAGCTCAAAGCCTGGGGCCTGCCCATCAGCCGCGAATTGAAACGGGCCCACGGCATCGACGAGTGCCTGGATTACTACCGCGACATCGGCGAGCGGCGTAATGCGCTGCCTTACGAAATCGACGGCGTGGTGTTCAAGGTCAACAGCATCGCCTCCCAGCGCGAACTGGGTTTCCGCGCCCGGGAACCGCGCTGGGCCATCGCCCATAAATTCCCGGCCAGCGAAGAACTCACCGAACTGTTGGACGTCGAGTTCCAGGTCGGCCGCACCGGCGCCGTGACACCCGTTGCACGACTCAAGCCGGTCAAGGTGGCCGGCGTGACCGTGGCCAACGCCACGCTGCACAACATGGACGAAGTGGCGCGCTTGGGCCTGATGATCGGGGACACGGTGATTATCCGACGCGCCGGTGACGTGATTCCGCAAGTGGTGCAAGTCGTCACCGAGCGTCGCCCGGAAAACGCCCGCCCCGTTGAAGTGCCGCAACAATGCCCAGTGTGCGGCTCCCACGTGGAGCGTACGCAACTGATCAAGCGCAGCAAGGGCCGCGAAACCATCAGTGAAGGCGCGGTGTACCGTTGTGTCGGGCGTCTGGCCTGCGGGGCCCAGCTCAAGCAGGCAATCATTCATTTCGTGTCGCGCCGGGCCATGGACATCGAAGGCCTGGGCGAGAAAAGCGTCGAACAGTTGGTGGACGAGGGGCTGGTGGGTTCGCCTGCCGATCTGTATGCCCTGACCTTCGAGCAAGTGGTCGACCTGGAAGGCTTCGCCGAGCTGTCGAGCAGGAACCTGTTGGCGGCCATCGTCGACAGCAAGAAGCCGAGCCTGGCGCGCTTCATCTACGCCCTCGGCATCCCGGACGTGGGTGAGGAAACCGCCAAGGTCCTGGCCCGCTCCCTCGGTTCACTGGAGCGTGTGCAAGCGGCCTTGCCTCACGTGCTCACGTACTTGCCGGACGTCGGCCTGGAAGTGGCCCACGAGATCCACAGCTTCTTCGAAGACCCGCACAATCGCCAGGTGATCAAGGATCTGCTGCGCCATGGCCTGGAGATCCAGGACCAGGGCGAACTGGGCGCCGAGTTCTCCGCCAGCACCACCCTGGGCGGTTTTCTGGACAAACTGAACATCCCTTCGGTCGGGCCGGGCGGGGCGCAGAAACTGGCGGACAAGTTTGGCTCGCTTGAAGCGGTCATGAACGCCGACTGGCTGGACATGCGCCAGGCTCTGCCGGAAAAGCAGGCCAACGCCGTGCGCGAGTTCTTCGCTGTCGCCGCCAACCGCCAACAGGCCGAAGCCGCCGAGAAGCAGTTGCAGGATTTCGGCATGCACTGGCAGAGCGAGAAAAAAGTCGTCGAAGGCCTGCCTGAAGCGGGGCACACCTGGGTACTGACCGGGTCGCTGGAGCTGATGAGCCGCGATGTCGCCAAGGACAAACTGGAAAGCCTGGGGGCCAAGGTGGCCGGTTCCGTGTCGGCGAAAACCCATTGCGTCGTCGCCGGGCCGGGGGCGGGGTCGAAACTGACCAAGGCCAATGAGCTTGGGCTCAAGGTGCTGGATGAAGAGGCGTTTGTGGCGTTTTTGAGTCAGCACGGCATCACGGTTTAGCCGGGAACGTTTGCTCGTGCAGCAAAGGAGCGTTGCCAAGGACGCTCCGCATTCCGCTTTTGGAGATGGGCCCGCACCGTGCGAGCAATTCGCAGGAAACTCGGACCCATTGTGGCGAGGGGATTTATCCCCGCTGGGCTGCGCAGCAGTCCTAAATCTGACATCTCGGTCTGTCTGGTTGATTGAGTTGACAGGGTTGGGGCCGCTGCGCGGCCCAGCGGGGATAAATCCCCTCGCCACAGGGGCATGTGGAGAGTCGGCTAGCGCGGGTCGACGTTATCCAGCGCCCGGTTCGCCAGCAACCTTCCCAGCTCGATCAACTGCGCAATGCCCAGCGCAACATGCCGCCGTGAACCCTCCTGCTCGAACACCAGATCACTGATCATGGCATCGGCCCGAAGCCAGGGTTTCGCTGAGGTTGGCGAGCAGGCACTCGGTGTCGACGCCGTTCACCACGGTGAAGAGTTGGCCAGGTGCGGGATCGGCCTCCGGCTGTTCCGGTTTTGGTTTCAGGTAGAAGTCGAGGGCGCGCTCGGCGGCTTCGTCGAGTTTTTGAGCAGCGGCGGTTTTGTGCGGGGATGTTGGATCGGTGTCCGGTGGGTTGGGGGTTGCTTTGAACATACGATGAAGTTCCATGTGTGTTTAAAGGAGCCATCACCCTCGCTACCAAACGATTGGGTGGCGGCCATACGAAGGTTGGTAGACCGGCCCACATGGAAAACCGGCGCGCCCGAGGGCGCCCTGCGCATGGCCACCATTAGACAAATGCCAAAAAAGACACCGCCAAAGGTGACGCTATGCGTCATGTGGGAGACGGGCTACCAAACCCGATCGCTGATTCGTCAGCGACCCGGAAACGATAAAGCCCGGCCCCTAGGCGCACAAGCCGGCGGATTCTGGCGCAGTTGTAGGCAATGGCGCAAGGCGACGTAGCCCGGTCCGGCAGCGTCCTACACAATGCTCACAATTTTCGGATGATTCGCACGCTTCCGGGAACGATCACGCACAGGGGAGGATCTAGTCTTGCAGGTCCCCGGAGATCACCATGTACCGCTTTTTCGAACAACTGAGCTCCCGCATCACCGCCCCTTTCATGGGCGAGCGCCCGCGCAACAGTAAGGTATGGACGTGTCGCTGCGGCCAGTCCCTGTTTTTTCGCAACAGCCAGTGCCTGGCCTGCTTGGCAGCGCTGGGTTATCAACCCGAGCAAAGCCGGTTGTCGTCCCTGCAACCCGCGGAGCAACCCGGCACCTGGACGCTGGACGCCGATCCGCAAGCCGGGTTGTTCCGCCGTTGCGCCAACCTCGACACCCCGGCGGCCTGCAATTGGCTGCTGCCGGCCAACGGGCACGATACCCTGTGCATCGCCTGCAGCCTGAACCGCACCATTCCCGACCTGTCGATCCCGGAAAACCCCGAACGCTGGTGCAAAGTCGAAACCGCCAAGCGCCGGCTGGTGGCGCAACTGATCACCCTTGGTTTGCCGGTCATTCCAAAAACCGTCAGTGAAAGTGAGGGCCTGGCCTTCGATTTCATCGGCGTCGATCTCGACGGCACGCCTCCAACCACCGGCCACGCCAGCGGATTGGTCACCCTCGACATCAAAGAGGCGGACGATGCCCACCGTGAGCATGTGCGCCAGCAGATGCACGAGCCATATCGCACCTTGCTCGGGCACTTTCGTCATGAAGTGGGGCACTACTATTGGGACCGGTTGATCGCCAACAGCCATTGGCTCGATGCCTTTCGCGAGCAGTTTGGCGACGAGCGAGCCAGTTATACCGAAGCCCTGGAGCGCCACTATCAGCAAGGCGCGCCGCTGGACTGGCAAACCCACTACGTCAGCGCCTACGCGACCATGCATCCCTGGGAAGACTGGGCGGAAACCTGGGCGCATTACCTGCACATGATGGACGCGGTGGACACGGCCCTGGGGTTCGGTATGAGCGCCGGGGACATGGATTTCGACTACCAACCGTTCCCGCCTGAGACCTTGTTCGACCCCGAACATACAGGTGGCGTGGCCTTCCTCTCGTTCGTCAACGCCTGGATCGAACTGGCCGGCATGCTCAACGAACTGTCGCGCAGCATGGGCCAACCGGATTTCTACCCGTTCGTCGTACCGGCCGCGGTGATCACCAAGCTGCATTTCATCCATCTGGTGATTCAGGAGGAGGGCGGTCGGGCTGACCAAGTGTTGCTGTAACCGCTCGACGTGTGGGAGCCCCTTTGTTCTCACAGGCAAGTGCTTGAACATCTTCAGTTTTTTAATCTGGCGCGAACGGTTGTAACTTCTCGTCAGATAGGTACAATGGCGCGGCTCGCCGTCAGGCGGGCGTCGTTATGGTGACCCCATCGGTCCCCCCGCAACGATTACCCGTGAACCTGGTCAGATCCGGAAGGAAGCAGCCACAGCGGGAACATTGTGTGCCGGGGTGTGGCTGGTGGGGTTGCCTCCATAACGCCCAAGCCTTCGTTCGCAAGGTTTTCTAACATTCCATATTTCTTTTATTGACCGAACGATATTTATCGTCGCTTTCTGCTGTCTGGATTCAGAGGGCAGAACTACCGAACACCAAAAAAGAAGCCCGGCCTGTCGCTCATCGACAGGCCGGGCTTCTTTGCATCACCTCATCAGGGCTTCGACAGTGCGTGGTCTACCGCCGCAATCAGCTTCCCCAGATCCTTCGCGGTGGCTCTGTGGATGACGCCAAACAGGTACGCTCGCTGTTCATCCTCGTCGTCCATGTCGGCAAAAAATGCTTTGAGCTGCACATCCAGTTTGTCGGCAAGCAAGACCAAGGCTTCGATGCTCGGGGTGTAGGTGCCGGTTTCGAAGCGGCTGATGGTTTTAGGGTCAAAACCGGTTTTTTCGCCAAGTTCAGCCTGAGTAAGCCCCGCTACTTTGCGATAGCGTCTGATGGCTGGACCCAAACTTGAAATTTGCATCGCTTAATTCCCATTTAGAATCAAGAACTTAACGATAGATTTTTGCATTAGGCAACCGCATGATCCATCACCTTGCTTTGCAAAATGTGATGCGTTTCGTAGAATCGGCCTTTGGCACGGGCATTTGGTGACCTGCTTCAGAAGCCTGGATGTGCGAAAAGAGTGGGCCTTGTGTTTTCTTGTTGTACACAAGGCGACGCTGGGCGCCTTCAGGTAGCACCGCCACGGCCCGCGCTCCAGCGTATCTCAAGGTGTTTGAGCCTAGTTGATTTTTCGCCTGTCCTGGGGCGGTGCAACCGCGCGCGACAAATGAGCCTGACTCATGGATGACTGCTTCGATGGATAAGAAGTACCGCAGAGCCGTTGACGCCGCCGCGATTTTTTCTGAAACCGATCTGAGCGGGCGCATTACCTACGTCAATGACCAATTCTGTAAGCTTTTTGGCTACCCGCGCGACGAGCTGCTGGGGCAGAATCATCGCCTGATCAACTCAGGCCAGCACCCTGGCGAGTTCTTCAGTGCCATGTGGCGCACCATCGCCCTGGGGCAGGTCTGGAAGGGCGAAATCTGCAACCGGGCCAAGGACGGTACGCTGCATTGGGTCGATACCACCCTGGTGCCGGTGATCGACGATGCGACCGGGCAGATCGAGCGCTACCTGGCGATTCGTTTTGATGTCAGCGAGAAGCGTCAGTTGTTGCATTCGTTGCAATGGCGGGTCGGTCACGATGTGTTGACCGGACTGCCCAACCGCACCTACCTGTCCGATCTGCTGGACCAGGCCCTGGACTTCTCCAGGGCGCAGAGCTTGCCCCTGGCGGTGTGCATGCTTGACCTGGACGGCTTCAAGGCCGTGAACGATGGTCACGGCCATGCCAGTGGTGACCAGTTGCTGGTGGAGGTCGCCAGGCGTTTGCGCAGCATCGTGCGCGGTGAGGATGTGGTGGCGCGGTTGGCTGGCGATGAATTTGTGCTGGTGCTGCGCCATGTGCGCGGGCTTGATGAATTGCATGCCGCATTGAACCGGGTGCTGGTTGCCGTCTCCCTGCCATACACCATCGATGGCAAAGGCATCAAGGTTTTCGCCAGCATTGGCGTCACCCTGTTTCCCGCTGACAATGAAGACGCCGATACCTTGTTGCGCCACGCCGACCAGGCGATGTACGTGGCCAAGCAGAGCGGCCGCAATCGCTTTCATTTGTTCGACGTGTCCCGGGACCAGGAGGTGCGGGCCACTTATCAGACCGTCGAGCGAATCCGGCAGGCCATGGCCGGCAACGAGTTGCGGCTGCATTTCCAGCCCAAGGTCAACATGCGCCATGGCACGGTAGTGGGGCTCGAAGCGCTGCTGCGCTGGAAACATCCACAACGAGGCTTGGTGCCGCCCCGGGAGTTCCTGCCGCTGGTGGAGGAGACCGACCTGATCGTCGAGATCGGTGAGTGGGTCATGGAGCAGGTGCTGATTCAGTTGCAGCAATGGCAGCAGGCGGGGCAAGTCTGGCCGGTGAGTATCAATATCTCGGCGCGGCATTTTCAGCGTGCGGATTTCGTCGAGCGATTGCGGCAGGTCCTGCAACGGCATCCGGCGGTGTCGCCGCGTATGCTGGATCTGCAGATCGTTGAATCCGTCGCGGTGGAAAACCTTGCCCACGTCAGTGCCTGCCTCCAGGCGTGCCAGGCCTTGGGTGTGGGCTTTTCCCTGGGCGGTTTCGGCACGGGATACTGTTCGCTCAACGACCTCAAGCATTTACGCACGCAGACCATCAAGATCGACAAAACCTTTGTCCGCGACATACTCAATGACCGGGATGATCTGGCGCTGACCGAAGCGGTCATCGGTTTGGCCAGGGCGTTTGGTCGTCAGGTGGTGGCGGAGGGGCTGGACAGCCTGGAGCATGGTCAATTGCTGCTGCGCCTGGGCTGCGAAGTGGCCCAAGGTTATTTTATCGCCCGGCCCATGCCACCCGGCCAGGTACCTGATTGGGTGAGCGGATTTGCTTCGCCGCCGCAATGGCAGCATCAGCCGGACGTTCAGGGCGAATCGGATCCGGCCTCCGGCGACTCTTTATGTCCGGTGTAGGACCGGATGATCACGTCGATTTCCCCTGACGTTTTCATGGTCAATAAAGTACGCAGAATGCGTTGTGCCGGAATGTTTGGATCATCGCGCACATAGCAGCCCAGCACGCGCTCCTGGAGAACAGCCACGGCACGCAGTTGCCGGTCCGGGGGATGCTGTTGATTGAACCAGTCCAGCGCCCATTGATTGCTCACCGCGTAGCGATAACGACCGGCCAGAAGTTTTGCCAGGACTTGTTCCTGGCTGCGTGCATCGTCACGCCGCAGATGCCCGCCGTCGAATAGCGGCTGCAAGGTCGGGTAGGCATAACTGAGCACGGTCCCGATAGGCTGGTGGGGCAGGGTGGCGGGTGTCACCACCTTGGGGGCGCTGGCCGTGCCCACCAGTACGTCGCGTTGGAAAAACAGCGGGACGCTCCACAGGTAATCGCCACCCGTATCCTTTACCCAGTCGGGGATGACATAACACCGTACGTCGACTTCGTCGTGTTTCATGGCATTGTCCAGGCGAGCGCGGGCCAGCACATGAAACTGCGCCGGCCTCCCCACCTTGGCCGCCAGGCGCGTCATTACGTCGGGGATGATGCCCTGGATCGGGCGACCGTCTTCAGTCTGGAGCATGGGCATGGCCCAGCTATCGGTAATGGCGAAACGCAACGGAATTTCGCCTGCAAAACACCCTGAACCTATTAGCAGCAAAGCCCCCATGGCCGAACGCATAAACTCTCCTGATGGTGCAAAATCCTGCCGACAACCGGGCTCTGACCCAAGCTTAGACAGATTAGACGAGCACACCGGATGCAATTTCGCCCCTGCTCCGCTAGCATTAGCCGCTTCTGCTTTCCAGTGGCGATGGTTTTCGATGAGTTATCAGGTTCTTGCACGTAAATGGCGTCCGCGCTCGTTCCGCGAAATGGTCGGCCAGACCCATGTGCTCAAGGCTCTGATCAATGCCTTGGACAGCCAGCGGTTGCATCACGCCTACCTGTTCACCGGCACGCGCGGCGTTGGCAAGACGACTATCGCGCGGATCATCGCCAAGTGCCTGAACTGTGAAACCGGCATTACCTCGACGCCGTGTGGCGAGTGTTCGGTATGCCGGGAAATCGACGAAGGCCGTTTTGTCGACCTGATCGAGATCGACGCCGCCAGCCGCACCAAGGTCGAAGACACCCGTGAGTTGCTCGACAACGTGCAGTACGCACCCAGCCGTGGGCGCTTCAAGGTCTACCTGATCGACGAAGTGCACATGCTGTCCAGCCATTCCTTCAATGCGCTGCTCAAGACCCTCGAGGAGCCGCCGCCCTACGTCAAGTTCATTCTGGCGACCACCGACCCGCAGAAGCTTCCTGCAACCATTTTGTCCCGCTGCCTGCAGTTCTCTCTCAAGAACATGACGCCGGAGCGGGTCGTCGAGCATTTGACCCACGTATTGGGTGTCGAGAACGTACCGTTCGAAGACGATGCGCTGTGGCTGCTGGGGCGCGCCGCCGATGGTTCGATGCGTGACGCCATGAGCCTGACCGACCAGGCCATTGCCTTTGGTGAAGGCAAGGTCATGGCCGCCGATGTGCGGGCCATGCTTGGCACTCTCGACCACGGCCAGGTCTACGACGTGTTGCATGCGCTGATCGAAGGTGACGCCAAGGCGTTGCTCGAAGCAGTGCGTCACCTGGCTGAGCAGGGGCCGGACTGGAATGGCGTGCTCTCGGAAATTCTCAACGTATTGCACCGTGTCGCCATTGCCCAGGCCTTGCCCGAGGGGGTCGATAACGGTCATGGTGACCGTGACCGCGTGCTGGCCCTGGCTCAGGCACTGCCGGCCGAAGACGTGCAGTTCTATTACCAGATGGGGCTGATCGGCCGTCGTGACCTGCCCCTGGCGCCGGATCCGCGCGGCGGTTTCGAAATGGTGCTGCTGCGAATGCTCGCGTTCCGGCCGGCCGACACGGAAAACGCCCCGAGGCAACCGCTAAAGCCAGTGGGGATCAGCCAGGCCACAGCTGATTCCGCCAAGCCAGTGGCTGCCGCGCCCGTCGTTGCGCCGGCAGTGGTCTCTGTCCCGGCAGCGGTGGCGCAACCGGCCCCCGTGCCTGTCGTCGCGGCGCCTGAACCCGAGCCTGAGCCGGTCGTCGAGGCCTTGCCGCAGCCGGTCGCTGAAGCAGTGGTCGACCTGCCTTGGAACGATCCGGTCGAGGCCCAGGTCGTCCAGCAGCCCGCCGTGGAGCCGGTGCTGGAAACCGTCGCTGAGCAACCCGAGCTGCCGCCGATGCCCATGCCCACGCCCGACAGCGTGGTACCCGACGCACCCGAGTGGGTGGCTGCACCGGTGCCTGAGCCCACGGTGGCGGACGTTGATGTCGCCACGCCGGGCATGGACCTGGATGATGAGCCGCCACTGGACGAGGATTACATCGAGCCGGACATGGATTCGGCCTACAGCTATCTGGACGAGCTGGCCAGCGAACATACCGCGGAGCCGGCCCCGGAGCCCGAGCCTGAACCGGCGGCGATGCCGGCCACCGGGCTGGCCCTGCAATGGCTGGAGCTGTTCCCGAAACTGCCGATTACCGGCATGACCGGCAGTATTGCCGCCAACTGCACGCTGATCTCCGTAGAGGGCGACCACTGGCTGCTGCACCTGGACCCGGCCCACAGTGCGTTGTTCAACGCCACGCAGCAGCGCCGTCTCAACGATGCGCTGAACCAGTATCACCAGCGCACCCTGACGCTGAGCATCGAGCTGATCAAGCCTGAGCAGGAGACGCCGGCCCAGGCTGCGTCCCGCCGCCGTGCCGACCGTCAGCGCGAAGCCGAGGAGTCGATCCACAGTGATCCGTTCATCCAGCAAATGATGCAACAGTTCGGCGCCGTGGTCCGTCACGATACTATCGAACCTGTCGAGGCCCCGGTGACCCAGGGCTCATAACTGAAAGCGCCAGGCCGAACGGGCCGGGCGCGGTGTTTATCCAAGTACTTTCGAGGTGATTCCCATGATGAAAGGTGGCATGGCCGGCCTGATGAAGCAGGCGCAGCAAATGCAGGAAAAAATGGCCAAGATGCAGGAAGAACTGGCCAACGCCGAAGTCACCGGCAAGTCCGGCGGCGATATGGTGACCGTGGTCATGACCGGCCGCCACGACATCAAGCGTGTCAGCATCGATCCGAGTGTGGTCGAAGGCCTGAGCGAAGACGACAAGGAAATGCTCGAAGCCCTGTTCGCCGCCGCCGTCAATGACGCAGTGCGCAAGATCGAAGCCAACAGCCAGGACAAAATGTCCGGCATGACCGCTGGCATGCAACTGCCGCCGGGCATGAAACTGCCGTTCTGACTCGCCATCCCGATCGGGATGGGCTACACACAATGCCAGGCATCGCGCCTGGCATTTTTGTTTGTGTTCGGGAAATGTGGTGTCTGTACGATTGCTTTCGCGGGCAAGCTCGCTTCCACACTGTCCCAGGAGGGACATCAATATCTATGTCCACCACAGTCCCCTGTGGGAACGGGCTTGCTCGCGAAAGCGGCGCCGCGGTCCAACGGCAAAAACATCGAACACACCCCATTCAAAAGAGTCTGCTTCCTATAGGTCCCACTCAACGATCAAGGAGACGCTTCCATGTCACAAGCATCGACCACCCACCAGCGCATCGTCCTCGCCTCCCGCCCCACAGGTGCCCCCACCCCGGACAACTTTCGTCTGGAGCAGGTGACGTTGCCGGAGCTGGAGGAGGGGCAGATCCTGCTCAAGACGTTGTTTCTCTCATTGGACCCTTACATGCGTGGGCGCATGAGTGATGCACCTTCCTACGCCGCGCCGGTGGAAATCGATGAGGTGATGACCGGTGGTGCTGTCAGCCGGGTCGAGCGTTCGATGCATCCGAAGTTTCAGGAGGGGGATCTGGTGGTGGGCGCTACGGGGTGGCAGAGCCACACGGTCAGCGATGGCCGCAATGTCATTCCGATCCCATCCGGGCTGCCCAGCCCGTCGATGGCGCTGGGTGTGCTGGGCATGCCGGGCATGACCGCGTACATGGGCTTGATGGAGATCGGTCAGCCCAAGACCGGGGAAACTCTGGTGGTCGCGGCGGCCTCGGGTGCAGTCGGCTCGGTGGTCGGCCAGGTGGCGAAGATCAAGGGCCTGCGGGTGGTCGGTGTGGCCGGCGGCCCCGAGAAATGCAAGTACGTGGTCGACGAGTTGGGGTTCGACGCCTGTGTCGATCACAAGCGCGATGACTTTGCCGAGGCACTGGCCCGGGCTTGCGACAAGGGCATCGACATCTATTACGAAAACGTCGGTGGCAAGGTGTTCGACACCGTGGTGCCGCTGCTCAACGCCAAGGCGCGCATTCCACTCTGTGGCCTGATCGCGTCCTACAACGAGCATGAAGCCCCGAGTGGTCCGGATCGCTTGCCGCAATTGCAGCGCACCTTGCTGACCAAACGCGTACGGATCCAGGGGTTTATCGTGTTCGACGACTTCAGTGGCCGTCAGCCGGAGTTCATCAGCGCGATGGCGCCTTGGGTGCGCGACGGCAAGGTCAAGTTCCGCGAAGACATGGTCGATGGCCTTGAGAATGCGCCTCAGGCCTTTATCGGTCTGCTGGAAGGGCGCAACTTCGGCAAGTTGGTGGTCCGGGTGGCGCAGGATTGAGTATTTGACGCTAATCGGAGGCGCGGGTATAAACCGCGTCTCGTTGTTATGTCGGACATTTCCACCATGAGCTTCAGCCCTTTGATTCGCCAACTGATCGACGCCCTGCGAACTTTGCCGGGTGTGGGTCAGAAAACTGCTCAGCGCATGGCGTTGCAATTGCTTGAGCGTGATCGCAGCGGCGGCTCGCGTCTGGCTCTGGCCCTGAGTCAGGCCATGGAGGGGGTCGGGCATTGCCGCTTATGCCGCACCCTCACGGAAGACGACCTTTGCCCACAATGCGCCGACCCGCGTCGGGACGACAGCCTGCTGTGCGTCGTGGAAGGTCCCATGGATGTGTACGCCGTGGAGCAGACCGGTTTTCGCGGGCGCTATTTCGTGCTCAAGGGGCATTTGTCTCCGCTCGACGGCCTGGGGCCGGAAGCCATCGGCATTCCGCAGCTGATGGCGCGGATTGAAGAGGCCGGTACTTTCACGGAAGTCATCCTCGCCACCAACCCGACGGTCGAAGGCGAAGCCACCGCCCACTACATTGCCCAACTGCTGAACAACAAGGGCCTGATCGCCTCACGCATCGCCCATGGTGTGCCGCTGGGTGGCGAGCTGGAACTGGTGGACGGCGGGACGCTGGCGCATTCGTTTGCCGGGCGCAAACCGATCGCGTTGTAACCGCCACCCAAAAGCCAGTGGGAGCGGGCTTGCTCGCGAAGGCAGTGTGTCAGTCAACATAAGCGTCAGCTGACCCACCGCTTTCGCGAGCAAGCCCGCTCCCACAGGTTCGTCGTTTGCCGGTTATCTTTCGCTCAGCGAAAACTGCGTCAGGCAGAACGTCGGTATCCCCATGTCTTCCAGACGCTGAGAGCCAAGCAACTCCGGCAGGTCGATGATCGCTGCGGCTTCGTGGACTTTGGCGCCCATGCGGCGGATCAGGTTGGCGGCGGCGATCAGCGTGCCGCCGGTGGCAATCAGGTCATCGAACATCACCACCGAATCACCCTCGCACAGGCTGTCGGCGTGGACTTCCAGGAAGGCCTCGCCGTATTCGGTCTGGTAACCCTCGGCCAGCACATCCGCCGGCAGCTTGCCCTGCTTGCGAAATAGCACCAGGGGTTTGTTCAGTTGATAGGCCAGGATCGAGCCGATCAGGAAGCCCCGGGCATCCATCGCGCCGATGTGCGTGAATTCGGCCTCGACATAACGGTGGGCAAAGCTGTCCATCACCAGCCGCAGTGCGGTGGGGGACTGGAACAGTGGGGTAATGTCGCGAAAGATCACGCCCGGCTTGGGGAAGTCGATCACGGGGCGGATCAGGGATTTGATGTCGAAGGAGTCGAAGACCATCGTCTAGTGTCCTGGCAGGCTGCAAACGCCGGAGTATAGCGCGGCAGGACGAACCTCGGGCCGCGCTCCCCATCAGCCGTCGATCGAGCCGCCTGCCAGGGCGCAGAGCTGGATCGGGTCGAGGATATGAATTTCCTTGCCTTCGGCGGCGATCAATTCATTTTGCTGGAAACGGGTGAATACCCGGGACACGGTTTCCACCGCCAGGCCCAGGTAGTTGCCGATTTCGTTACGCGACATGCTCAGCCGGAACTGGTTGGCCGAAAAACCGCGGGCACGGAAACGTGCCGAGAGGTTGACCAGGAACGTGGCGATGCGTTCGTCGGCGGTTTTCTTCGAGAGCAGCAGCATCATTTGCTGATCGTCGCGGATCTCCCGACTCATGACCCGCATCAACTGACGCCGCAGTTGCGGCAGTTGCAAGGCCAGCTCGTCCAGGCGATCAAAGGGGATCTCGCACACCGAGGTGGTTTCCAGCGCCTGGGCCGAGACCGGATGGCTCTCGGTGTCCATGCCCGACAGACCCACCAGTTCACTGGGCAGGTGAAAGCCGGTGAGCTGCTCTTCGCCGCCATCGCTCAGATTGAAGGTTTTCAAGGCGCCCGAGCGCACGGCATAGACGGAATCGAAGGTGTCACCCTGGCGAAACAGGAATTCACCTTTTTTCAACGGTCGGCCTCGTTTAACGATGTCGTCTAGCGCATCCATATCCTCCAGATTCAACGAAAGTGGCAGGCAGAGGGGGGCCAGGCTGCAGTCCTTGCAATGGGCCTGGTTGTGAGCGCGCAGTTTGACTGGCTCGGACATTTCTTAAATCCTTGTGGGAAAACACACATAAGCCGTAAGGGTAACCCAGCGCAGGTACTCCGGCCAGTGGGCTTTCGTCGTCAAATTGTCGCGCTCAGACGACCCGGGAGAAGCGCTGTCGATTGTGTCCGTCCAGATAGGCATCAAAAACCATGCACACTGATCGCACCAGCAGGCGCCCAGCGGGCAGTATCTTGATGTGGGTGCTGTTTAATTCAATGAGCCCGTCCTCGGCCATCCCTTGTAGTTGTGGCCACACCGGGGCGAAGTAACCGCGAAAATCGATGTTGAACGTTTGCTCGATGTCGGTGAATACCAGATTGAAGCGGCAGATCAACTGCTGGATCACCGCGCGCCGCAGCCGGTCGTCGGCATTGCACAGCAGCCCGCGACTGGTCGCCAGTTGACCGTCGGCCAGGGTGTTCTGGTAATGGTTCAGGTCGCTGCTGTTCTGGCAGTACAAATCGCCGATCTGGCTGATGGCCGACACGCCAAGACCGATCAGGTCGCAGTGACCATGAGTGGTATAGCCTTGGAAGTTGCGTTGCAGGGTGGCGTCTTCTTGGGCAATCGCCAGTTCGTCGTCGGGCAGGGCAAAGTGGTCCATGCCGATATAGCGATAACCCGCCGCGGTCAGTTGTTCGATGGTGCCTTGCAGCATCGCCAGCTTCTGCGCCGGATTGGGCAGGTCCTGGCTGTTGATGCGGCGTTGGGGCATGAAGCGTTCCGGCAAGTGGGCGTAGTTGAACACCGAAAGCCGGTCCGGCTGCAGATGGATGACTTCCTGGACGGTGCGGGCGAAGTTTTCCGGGGTCTGTTTGGGCAGCCCGTAGATCAGGTCGATGTTGATCGAACGGAACTGCAAGGTCCGGGCGGCTTCGATCACCGCGCGGGTTTCTTCCAGGCTTTGCAGGCGATTGACGGCGCGCTGCACGGCCGGGTCAAGGTCTTGCAGGCCTATGCTGACCCGGTTGAAACCCAGTTCCCGCAGCAGACCCATGGTGGACCAGTCGGCTTCCCGGGGATCGATTTCGATACTGTAGTCGCCGCCATTGTCCTCCAGCAGGTTGAAGTGTTGGCGCAACCTCGCCATCAACTGGCGCAATTCGTCATGGTTGAGGAACGTCGGGGTGCCGCCGCCCAGGTGCAACTGCTCAACGCGCTGGGAAGGGTCCAAATGGCAGCCGATCAGTTGGATCTCCTGCTCCAGGCGTTGCAGATAGGCATGGGCGCGGCTGCGGTCCTTGGTGATGACTTTGTTGCAGGCGCAGTAGTAGCAAATGTTCGCGCAGAACGGCACATGCACATACAGCGACAGTGGCTTCAGGGCCTTGCGGCTCTCGCGCAGGGCGTGGAGCAGGTCGAAGGTCCCTACCTGGCTACCGAATTGCGCCGCAGTCGGGTACGAGGTGTAGCGGGGCCCCGCCAGATCGTAGCGGCGGATCAGGTTTGAGTCCCAATGAATGGCGTTGAGCATGCGGGCGTTCCCCGGATAGGCAGGCATGGGCGCGAGTCTAGGGAAGTGGGCGTGGGGGCGTGTTGATTTGCGTCAACGGGCGTGGGGCTGGGGGGCTCATCGCGAGCAAGCTCGCTCCCACAGGGGTTTGCGGTGTTCATGAGATGTGGGGTAAGCCGCGATCCAGTGTGGGAGCGAGCCTGCTCGCGATGGCGGCGACTCGGTCAATGCCCCATGAGCCAATGCTGATGCGGTCCTGGCAGGGTCCAGACGCCAAAGACAATCACCAGCAAGCCACCGGCCATGCGCACGCTGCGTTTGCGCAACAGGGCGGTGATGCGTTCGGCGGCCATGCCGGTGGCGAGCAACACCGGCCAGGTGCCGAGGCCGAAGGCGAGCATCAGCAACGCGCTGTCCAGCGCATCGCCCTGGCTGGCCGACCAGAGCAGGGTGCTGTAGACCAACCCGCACGGCAACCAGCCCCAGAGCGCGCCGAGCAGCAAGGCTCGGGGCAGGCTCGACACCGGCAGCAAACGGTTGGCCACGGGCTGGATATGCCGCCACAGGCCACGACCGACACCTTCGATGCGGGTCAGCCCGCTCCACCAGCCCGCCAGGTACAGGCCCATGGCGATCAACAGCAGCCCGGCCAACACGCGCATGACCATCGCCGCCGGGCTATTGGCCACGGCCCAGCCGGCCAGGCCGATCAGTAACCCTGCAGTGGCGTAACTCAGAATCCGCCCCAGGTTGTAGGCCAGCAGCAACCGAAAGCGCCGGCTACGCTGTTCCTTGGGAATTGCCAGGGTCAGCGCACCCATCAGGCCGCCGCACATCCCCAGGCAATGCCCGCCGCCCAATAAACCCAGGATGAGCGCCGAGACCAACAGTGGCGCCAGATCAAGCATGGGGCGGGGCCTTGTCGTCCGGATGGCGGGGCTCGCCGCTGGCTTCGTCCACCGCCGCCTTGTGGTTCGGATCCTGATCGTCGAACAGAATGCTGTGGGCCGGACCGTCGAGGTCGTCGTACTGCCCGCTGTCCACGGCCCAGAAGAAGATGTAGACGGCGATGGCCACGATCAGCAGTGCGGCCGGTATCATCACGTAAAGAGCTGGCATGTCGGAACTCCATGCCCGCGCGGCTCAGGCCGGCAGCGGGCGGGTATCGGGCGAGGCATCGAAAACCTGCGTCTTGGGCTGGCGAGTCAGCCTCAGCGCATTCAACACCACGGTCAGCGAACTGATGGACATGCCGATCGCGGCCCACACCGGCGTAATCCAGCCGAGGGCGGCGAACGGCAACATGAGGCCATTGTACAGGGCTGCCCAGACCAGGTTCTCAATGATCACCCGCCGTGTACGCCGGGCCAGGCTGAAGGCGTGGATCAGGGCGTCGAGACGGTTGGACAGCAGCACCGCATCGGCGCTGGTCTTGGCAAGATCGGTGGCCGAGCCCATGGCGACACTGATGTCCGCCGCTGCCAGCACCGGCACGTCGTTCACCCCGTCGCCGAGCATCAGCACCTTGCGGCCCTGCTGATGCAGCTGTTGCAACACAGCCAGTTTATCGTCCGGGCGCAAACCGCCCCGGGCTTCATCGATGCCCAGGTCGGCGGCGACACTGGCGACCATGGGCGAACTGTCGCCCGACAGCAGCAGGGTGCGCCAGCCCCGGGCTTTGCAAGCGGCCAGTAAAGCTGGAGCGTCGGCGCGCAGGCGGTCATCGAGGACGAACCAGGCCAGCGGACCGATATCATCTCCCAGCAGCAACCATTGTCCGGGTTCATCCGGCATCACCGGCACCGCCGCGCCACTGAGTTCGCAGACAAAACCGGGATGGCCAATGCGCAGGCGTTGTTCGCCCACCAGGCCTTCGAGTCCCAGCCCCGGCGTGCTCTGTACTTGCTCGGCGGCCAGTGGCGCGCGGCCGAAGGCACGGGCGATGGGGTGCTCGGAGCGATTTTCCAGGGCGGCGGCCAGACCCAGGCATCGATCACTGTCCAAGGCCGTCAGCGTTCGAATGGCGCGCAACGCCAGACGCCCTTCGGTGAGGGTGCCGGTCTTGTCGAAAATCACCGTATCGATTTGGTTCAGGCCCTCCAGCACATGGCCGCGAGTCAGCAACAGGCCAAGCTTGTGCAGCGTGCCGGTGGCGGCGGTCAGCGCGGTGGGCGTGGCCAGGGACAGTGCGCAAGGGCAGGTGGCGACCAGCATCGCCAGCACGATCCAGAAGGCGCGAGAGGCATCCAGCTGCCACCACAGCACACCGATGGCCGCCGCGGCGACCAGGGAGAACAGCAGGAACCATTGGGCGGCGCGGTCGGCGATTTCCGCCAGCCGCGGCTTCTCGGCCTGGGCCCGTTCCAGCAACCGGACGATGGCTGACAGTCGGGTGTCTTGCCCCAGTGCCAGGACCTGGACCGTCAATGCGCCCTCCACGTTAAGCGTGCCAGCGGTCACCGTGTCGCCCACTTGACGAGGTTGTGGCAGGTATTCGCCGGTCAGTAGCGATTCGTCGACGCTGGACTGACCGTCGAGAATTCTGCCGTCGGCTGGCAGGACCGCGCCGGGATGCACCAGCACCCGGTCACCGGTGCGCAGTTCGCTGAGCAGGATCCGTTCGCTCTGGCCGTTGTCCTCCAGGCGCAGGCACGAGGCCGGCAGCAGGTTGACCAGTTGAGCGGTGGCGGCTGCGGTGCGCTCCCGGGCGCGGCGTTCCAGGTAGCGACCGGCCAGAAGGAACAATGCGAACATGCCCACGGCATCGAAATACAGCTCGCCGACGCCGGTGACGGACGTCCAGATCCCGGCGACGTAGGCGCCGCCAATGGCCAGGGACACCGAAACGTCCATGGTCAGATGCCGGGTGCGCAGGTCGCGCATCGCGCCCTTGAAGAACGGCGCACAGCTATAGAAGACGATGGGTGTGGTGAGGAACAGCGCGACCCAGCGCAGGATGGTGTGCATCTCCGGGCTCAGGTCGATGTTGAATTCCGGCCAGGTGGCCATGGTCGCCATCATCGCTTGGAACCAGAGCAAACCGGCGACACCCAATTGGCGCAGGGCCAGGCGATTTTGCGCGGCCAGTTGTTCGCTGGCCTGGTCGGCCTGGTAGGGATGGGCGACGTAGCCGATCTGGCGCAGTTCGGCCAGCAAGGTGCTCAGCGGTAATTGAGCGTCGGCCCAGCTCACGTGCAGGCGGTGATTGGACAGGTTCAGCCGCGCCTCGGCCACGGCCGGCAGGCTGCGCAGGTGTTTTTCGATCAGCCAGCCGCAGGCGGCGCAACTGATGCCTTCGATCAGCAGGGTGGCTTCGGCCAGCTCGTCTTCATGGCGCACGAACGACCGCTGCACGTCCGGGCGGTCGTACAGCGCAAGCTCATCGGTCAACTGGACCGGCAGGGTTTCGGGGTTGGCCGATGCTTCGCTGCGATGCTGGTAATAGCTTTCCAGGCCTCCGGCGACGATGGCCTCGGCCACCGCCTGGCAGCCCGGGCAGCACAGCTCACGGGTTTCACCCAGGACAACGGCGGTGAAGCGACTGCCCGGGGGGACGGGCAGGGCGCAGTGGTAGCAAGGCTGTGGAGTGGTCATGGTTGTCGCTATGAAGGCCTTTGTGGCGAGGGAGCTTGCTCCCGCTCGGCTGCGAAGCAGTCGTAATCCTGGAACTCAATATGCCTGAAAGGAGTGTCAGGCCAAAAGACAGGGCCGCTTCGCAGCCCGGCGGGAGCAAGCTCCCTCGCCACAGGAAAGCAGCTTATTTTTTCAGGTCTTCAGCGCCTTGCAGCGGTTCATCGCCGAGCAGGATGGCCTGGTCATGGTTGATCTGCTCTTCTTCGAACAGGCGCCAGGTCTTGTCGTTCTCGACCCCCAGCAATTCGACGAAGCGCCGACCTTCGATCTTGTCCGTCAACTGGCCGACATACCGGCCCGGTTCGCTGTCGTTGCGGGTCAGGACGATCTTGCGGTCCTTCTCCGGCTGGGTGGGCGAGATCAGGCTCAGTTCCAGGGTCTGGGGCCGGCTGTCACCGCTCAGGCGCAGATTGACTTCGCCGGTGACGTCATCCAGTTGTACGTTGGCATGTAACTGCAAGGTCTGGCCCAGCAGTTCGCGCTCCAGGGAGCGGTTGATGCCTTTGCCGGCTTCGTAGTAATTGTCGTTGACCAGATTGTCCGGGTTGTTCACGGCGATGGTCACCATGGTCAGGCTCAGCGTCACCGAGCAGGCCAGGATCGCAATGATGATCCACGGCCAGAGATGCTTGTACCAAGGGCTGGTGGCGGTTGCTGCAGGCATGTTCAGTTCTCTCAACGAATTTGTGGGCCGATGAACCGGCTTTTGGCTTCAACATGAACGCTGTCGTCATCGGCATCCTTGAGGATGAACGTCACCTCGTTGGTGCTCGACGGCAGTTGGTCCGGTGCGCTGGACAGTTCTACCGGCTGGGTGAAGATCTCACCGGCCGCGACCTTGATTTCCCGGCGTCCCTGGAGCTTGAGATCCGGCAGGCCGGAGGCCTCCAGCACGTATGTATGATCGCGCTGGTCCTTGTTCATGATCTTGAGGCTGTAGACGTTCTCGATCCGGCCTTCGGCGTTCTCGCGGTACAGCACACGGTCCTTGCTGACGTCGAAACCCACCAGCGAACGCATGAAGAACGCGGTCACCAACAGGCTGATCATTGCCAGCAGCACCAGGGCATAACCGATCAGGCGTGGGCGCAGTTTATGGGTTTTCTGCCCCGAGAGGTTATGTTCGGTGGTGTAACTGATCAGCCCGCGCGGATAATCCATCTTGTCCATGATGTTGTCGCAGGCGTCGATGCACGCCGCGCAGCCGATGCATTCAATCTGCAGGCCATCGCGAATGTCGATACCGGTGGGGCAGACCTGGACGCACATGGTGCAGTCGATGCAGTCCCCCAGGCCCAGGGCTTTGTAGTCAACGCCCTTTTTGCGCGGGCCACGGCTTTCGCCGCGACGCGGGTCGTAGGAAACGATCAGGGTGTCCTTGTCGAACATCACGCTTTGGAAACGAGCGTAAGGGCACATGTAGATGCACACCTGCTCGCGCAGCCAACCGGCGTTGCCGTAAGTGGCGAGAGTGAAGAAGCCGACCCAGAAATACGACCAGCCATCGGCCTGGCCGGTAAAAAATTCGAACACCAGTTCGCGAATCGGCGTGAAATAGCCGACGAAGGTCATGCCGGTCACAAAACCGATCAGCAACCACAGGCTGTGCTTGGCCGCCTTGCGCAGGAATTTGTTCCCGCTCATGGGCGCCTTGTCGAGCTTGATGCGTTGGTTGCGGTCGCCTTCGGTGACCTTCTCGCACCACATGAAAATCCAAGTCCATACGCTTTGCGGGCAGGTGTAGCCGCACCAGACCCGTCCAGCGTATACCGTGATGAAAAACAGGCCAAAGGCGGCAATGATCAGCAGCCCTGACAGAAGGATGAAGTCCTGGGGCCAGAAGGTCGCGCCGAAAATAAAGAATTTGCGTTCGGGCAGGTTCCACCAGACAGCCTGGTGGCCGCCCCAATTCAACCAGACCGTGCCGAAATACAGCAGGAACAAAAAACCACCGCCGACCATCCGCAAGTTGCGGAACAGGCCGGTGAAGGCGCGTGTGTAGATTTTTTCCCGAGAGGCATACAAGTCAACGCTTTTGCTCGCGTCTTTGGCAGGCGGGGTGACGTCATGTACCGGAATCTGGTTACTCATCAGAATGCATCCCACGGCAGTGGAAAAGTGCCGGGGTCAGTACGTGCCAACCACGGTCAGAAAGGGTATTGCAGTGGCGCAATGATACGCCTGTAGGTCTAGTCCAAGGGTGCGACCTTTGGTCGCGTTGGGGCTCTGCGCAGAATGGTGTAGCGGATGTAACAAGTCATGACCCAGATCAATTGACTATAGACATTCCATGGCGTTGGCGAAAAAACCAAAGGCCTGGCAACTCGTTCGACAGGCGCGCTTGCTTGATTTGTGCCGGTATCGTGGATCGACGTAAAGGCGCAAAGATGATGAGGGAGTGCTATGTCGGCAAACGTGATCTGAGAGTGGTTGCTACTGGCGGTACAAGATGTTGTAGAACGAGGTTTGCTCGTTTTTGATAAAGGAAAGACCCTGCCACTTCCAGCACGCCGCCGAGAATGTCAGCCATCATCGATGTGTGGTTCAGTGCATCGCCCAGGCGAGCGGCCCAGAGCGCGTCAGACATGCCGGGGGCTCATCGTTGGGCGCTGAAGTGTTTCGATGTCCATTGCGCCTATCTCCTTGGCGATAATTGAGGGTCCGTCGCGACGTTATATTAGCTCGACCATGGATTGAGCAAGGCCACGCCGCTGCTTTGGAAATCAGTCACATTGCGGGTGACCACGATCAGGCCATGGACCAGTGCGGTGGCGGCAATCAGTGCATCGCATTCATTGCTGCGATCCGGTACGTGCAGGCGAGCGCAGCGCAGCGCCACGGCGCGGTCGACCGCCAGGATTCTTCCGGCGAATGCGGGCATGACGTGGTTATCCAGCCATGCGCGCAGGTGGCTGCCTTGCGTCGGGTCTTTGCGCTCGAAGCGCAACACGCCGGTTTCCAATTCCAATACGGTAATCGCCGAGACGTAAAGGCTGGGGGCGGGCACGCTACGCGCCCAGGCCTGTACGTTTTTATCGGCATGGGGCTTGCGCAGTTCCGAGATGACGTTGGTGTCGAGCAGGTACATCAGGACAGGTCCACCGGTCGAGGAGAGATGACGGCACGTTCGGTATCGAAATCAATATCCGGCGTGTCGGGCATGACCAGCAACTCGACAATGCTGGTGCCGATGCCGGTCAGTTTCTGGTACTCCTCAATGCTTAGCAGCACATGGGCCGGCTTGCCACGGTCGGTGATGATGACCGGCCCCTGGCGGGTGGCTTTTTTGGCACCACTTGTGTCGTGGTTGAATTCGCGGCTGGAAATAGTGGTGATGGACATGGCGGCGTCCTCAATAGAACTGAATGTAGGCACGTTACTACCGCTGCTGATTGCGGGCAAGATAAAACAATTTCGTCTCATCGCACCGGCAAACAAAAGGCCCCGTCAACGTGAGTTGACGGGGCCTTTGGTACATCAGGCGTTGGCGTTACTGGGCGTCAGCCGCGGGCGCTTTTTCACCGTGAGAGAGGCTGTAGACGTAGGCAGCCAGCAGGTGGACCTTGTCGTTACCCTGCAGATCGGCCTGGGCAGGCATCTGGCCCTGGCGACCGTAACGGATGGTCTGCTGCAACTGAGCGAAGCTCGAACCGTAGATGAACCCGGCCGGGTGCGTCAGGTCAGGTGCGCCCATGGCAGGCGTGCCCTTGCCGGCTGGACCGTGGCAGGCCACGCAGTTGGCCGCGAACAGCTTCTGGCCGTTGGCCGGATCGGCCTTGGCGCCTTCCGGCAGTTTACGGCCGTGCAAGCTGGTCACCACGTAGGCGGAGACGTCGGCGACACCTTGCTCGCCAACCACGGCAGCCCAGCCCGGCATCACCGCATGACGACCGCCCATGATGGTGGTCTTGATGGTTTCCGGCTCGCCACCCCAGCGCCAGTCGGCGTCGGTCAGGTTCGGGAAGCCATAGGCACCCTTGGCGTCGGAACCGTGGCAGACCGAGCAGTTGGAGGCGAACAGGCGGCCACCCATCTTCAGGGCTTGCGGGTCCTTGGCGACTTCTTCAATCGGCATGGAAGCGAACTTGGCGAAGATCGGGCCGAATTTGGCGTCCGAACGAGCCATTTCCTTTTCCCACTCATGAACGCCGGTCCAGCCGGTCTGGCCATTGGCGAAAGGGGTCTGCTTTTCGGTGTCCAGGTAGTTATACCCCGGCAGCAGGCCTTTCCAGTTGCCCAGGCCCGGGTAGAGCACCAGATAACCCAAGGCGAAGATAATGGTGCCCACGAACAACATGAACCACCATTTAGGCAGTGGGTTGTCGTACTCTTCGATGCCATCGAACGAGTGACCGACAGTCTCCTCCGTTTGTTCGGCGCGCTGGCCCTTACGGGTCGACAGCAGCAGCCAGGTCAGGGCGAAGATCGTACCCAGACTGAGGACTGTGACGTACAGACTCCAGAACGTAGTCATTCTTTGTTACTCCTAGAAGCTTGCTCGACGTGCTTGATGGCTTCGGGATCATCCGCGAACGGCAGCAAGGTCGCGTCGTCAAACTCCGACTTGCGCTTGGGGCTGAACACCCACAACGCCAGACCGATAAAGGCCACCATCACGACGACGGTGCCCAGGCCACGAATCATCCCGATATCCATCTAAATCACCGTTTGCTTTTGATGATGGTGCCCAGGCCTTGCAGATAGGCCACCAGCGCGTCCATTTCAGTCTTGCCCTTCACGGCATCCTTGGCACCGGCGATGTCTTCGTCGGTGTAAGGCACGCCCAGGGTACGCAAGACTTCCATTTTCTTGGCGGTGTCTTTGCCGTCGAGCTTGTTTTCTACGAGGAACGGGTAAGCCGGCATTTTCGACTCAGGCACTACGTTGCGCGGGTTGTACAGGTGCGCACGCTGCCAGTCGTCGGAGTAACGACCGCCCACACGGGCCAGGTCCGGGCCGGTACGCTTGGAACCCCACAGGAACGGGTGGTCCCAGACGCTTTCACCGGCGACCGAGTAGTGGCCGTAGCGTTCGGTTTCGGCGCGAAACGGACGGATCATCTGCGAGTGGCAGCCGACACAGCCGTTGGCGATGTAGACGTCGCGACCTTCCAGTTCAAGGGCGGTGCGCGGCTTCATGCCTTCGACCGGCTTGTTGGTCACGTCCTGGAAAAACAGCGGAACGATCTGGGTCAGGCCGCCGATGCTGACGGCGATGACCATGAAGAAGGCCAGCAGGCCGATATTCTTCTCTACTGTTTCGTGCTTCATCAGTGAGCTCCAACTACGGCGATCTTGGCGGCGGCTTCAGCTTCGGCCGGGTCAGAGGCACGAACGGTGCGATACACGTTGTAGGCCATGAACAGCATGCCGCTGGCGAAGAACGCGCCGCCCAGGGCTCGGACGATGAAACCAGGGTGGCTGGCTTGCAGCGCTTCAACGAACGAGTAGGTCAGGGTGCCGTCGTCGTTGATTGCACGCCACATCAGGCCCTGGGTGATGCCGTTGACCCACATCGAGGCGATGTAGAGCACGGTGCCGATGGTAGCGAGCCAGAAGTGAGTGTTGATCAGCGCGGTGCTGTGCATCTGCGCCCGACCGAACAGTTTCGGGATCATGTGGTAGATCGCGCCGATGGAGATCATCGCCACCCAGCCCAAGGCACCGGCGTGTACGTGGCCGATGGTCCAGTCGGTGTAGTGGCTCAGGGAGTTGACGGTCTTGATGGCCATCATCGGGCCTTCGAAGGTCGACATGCCGTAGAACGCCAGGGAAACCACCAGGAACCGCAGGATCGGGTCGGTGCGCAACTTATGCCAGGCGCCCGAGAGAGTCATCATGCCGTTGATCATGCCGCCCCAGCTCGGAGCCAGCAGGATGATCGACATCGCCATGCCCAGGGACTGTGCCCAGTCCGGCAGCGCGGTGTAGTGCAAGTGGTGCGGACCAGCCCAGATGTACAAGGTGATCAGCGCCCAGAAGTGGACGATGGACAGGCGATAGGAATAGATCGGACGCTCGGCCTGTTTCGGCACGAAGTAATACATCATCCCCAGGAAGCCGGTGGTCAGGAAGAAGCCCACGGCGTTATGGCCGTACCACCACTGGATCATCGCGTCGGTGGCGCCCGAGTAGGCCGAGTAGGACTTGAAGAAACTGACCGGCAGGGACGCGTGGTTGACGATGTGCAGCATGGCGGTGACGACAATGAAGGCACCGTAGAACCAGTTACCGACATAGATGTGCTTGGTCTTGCGCTTGACGATGGTGCCGAAGAACACCAGACCGTAGGTCACCCAGACGATGGCCAGCAGAATAGCCAGGGGCCATTCCAGCTCTGCGTATTCCTTGGTGGTGGTGAAACCCATCGGCAAGGTCACGATCGCACCGACGATGACCGCTTGCCAACCCCAGAAGGTGAAGGCGGCGAGGCTGTCGGAAATCAGTCGCGTTTGGCAGGTTCGCTGCACGACGTAATAGGAAGTGGCAAACAACGCACAACCACCGAAGGCGAAGATCACCAGGTTGGTGTGCAGCGGGCGCAGGCGTCCAAACGTCGTCCATGGCAGATCGAAGTTCAACTCCGGCCAGACCAGTTGCGAGGCGATGAATACACCGAGCCCCATGCCAAGGATCCCCCAGACCACCGTCATGATGGCGAACTGGCGGACTACCTTATAGTTATAAGCAGTCGGACTGATTGCTGTGCTCATTCTAAGGTTCCACGGTTTGGGTGTTTTATTAGGATAAAAATCGGTCGCAAGTATGGAGAAAGCGGGGGGTCATTGCAACGCGCCATGACCTGGGTCAATGCTTTCGAAAGCTGATTCTGCGGCCTTTCCATGCGCGACGTAGGGACAAAATTGGCCCTCGACAAATTGTCGCAGCGAAGGAAAGAGGCGAGGGGGTCGGGTCGGTTGTAACGGGGTGTGTTCCAACACGGCGTTGGGGTCATGGGAGGCCCTTGGCGCAATAGCCGGTATCCACCGGCCTTTGCGGCCTTTTTATCGACCGGATTGTGGGACACATCGGTTCGGATCAACCTGAAACCGGCAGTCGCCAGTGCTCGCTCGGGCAAGCTTAGACCCGATTGCGGGTAACCGAAAGGCGCGTAGAGAAGGGGTGCGACAATGAGTCGCGCAGAGGCACGGAACAGCCGCATCCAGATGGATGCGGCTGTTCGTGTGGTCAGGATTTATTCGCTTTTGCGTTCAGCCTGCAGGCGCTCGGTGCCCGCCGCGTGGGACAGGCTGTAGACATAAGCCGCCAGCAGTTGCACTTTGTCATTGCCGAGCAGCTCACTCTGCGCCGGCATATGGCCCTGGCGGCCATGACGGATGGTCTGTTGCAGTTGCGCCAGGCTGGTGCCGTAGATGAAGCCGGCCGGCAAGGTCAGGTCTGGCGCGCCCATGGCTTCGGTGCCTTTGCCGTTGGCACCGTGGCAGGCGACGCAGGTGGTATTGAACGCTTGCTGGCCGGCTTGCAGGTCGGCGCTGCTGTCTGCCGGCAGCGGCAGGCCCGCCAGATCATGGCGTACATACGCGGCCACGTTCTTGACACCGGCCTCACCCAACACTTCGCCCCAGGCCGGCATCGCGGCCATGCGTCCACCCATGATGGTGGCCTTGATGGTTTCGGCACTGCCGCCCCAGCGCCAGTGGCTGTCGGCCAGGTTCGGGAAGCCGAAGGCACCCTTGGCGTCCGAGCCGTGGCAGACCGAGCAGTTGGAGGCGAACAAACGCCCACCCATCTTCAGTGCCTGCGGGTCCTTGGCGACTTCTTCCAGCGGCATCGCGGCGAACTTGGCGAAGATCGGCCCGAATTTGGCATCGGCCCTGGCCATTTCCTTTTCCCATTCATGGGCGCCGGTCCAGCCATTCTCGTAGCCGGGCAGGATGCCTTTCCAGTTGCCCAGGCCCGGATACAGGACCAGGTAGCCGACGGAAAACACCAAGGTGCCGGCGAACAACAGGAACCACCACTGCGGCAGCGGGTTGTCGTACTCCTCGATGCCGTCGAAGCTGTGGCCCATGGTCTGGTCGACGCTGCCCTTGGTCTCGCCCTTGCGGGTGCCGATCAGCAGCCAGGTCAGACCCATCAGGCTGCCGATGGTCAGTACGCTGATCCACGTACTCCAGAAGGTGGTCATGGCCGGGTGCTCCTTGTTGCGGGGTCTTGGGGGTTGGCGATGTCGGCGGGTGGCTCGTCGGCGAACGGCAGCAGGCGCGCTTCGGCAAATTCCGGGCTGCGCTTGCTGCTGAACACCCACAGGGTCAGGCCGATGAAGGCCACGAACACCACGACCGTGCCCAGGCCGCGGATCATTCCAGTGCTCATTTCAAGGAACATAGGCTCACCTCTTGCTCTTGATGGCAGTGCCGAGCACTTGCAGGTAGGCCACCAGGGCGTCCATCTCTGTCTTGCCCTTGAGGGAGGCCACGCTGGCGCTGATGTCGTCGTCGGTGTACGGCACGCCGAGGGTGCGCATGGCGCGCAGCTTGCCTTCGGTGTGGCTGCTGTCCACCGCTTGGGTCACCAGCCACGGGTAGGCCGGCATCTTCGACTCAGGCACTACGTTGCGCGGGTTGTACAAGTGAGCGCGATGCCAGTCATCGGAGTAACGCGCACCGACCCGGGCCAGGTCCGGCCCGGTGCGCTTGGAACCCCACAGGAATGGGTGGTCCCAGACGCTTTCACCGGCTACCGAATAGTGGCCGTAGCGCTCGGTCTCGGCGCGGAACGGACGAATCATCTGCGAGTGGCAGCCGACGCAGCCTTCGCGGATATAGATGTCACGGCCTTCCAGTTGCAGCGCGGTGTAGGGCTTCATGCCGTCCACCGGTTTGTTGGTCACGTCCTGGAAGAACAGCGGCACGATCTGGGTCAGGCCGCCAATGCTCACGGCCAGGACCATCAGCAGCATCAGCAGGCCGACGTTTTTTTCGATTGTTTCGTGTTTCATGGCGGACTCCTCAAGCCATCTGCGCGGCAGCGGCGGCTTCGTCGGGCTGGTAGGCCCGCACGGTGCGCCAGGTGTTGTAGGCCATCAGCAACATGCCGAAGAGGAAGATTGCCCCGCCCGCCAACCGCACGACGAAGCCAGGGTGGCTGGCCACCAGGGTTTCGACGAAGGAGTAGGTCAGGGTGCCGTCCTCGTTCACCGCACGCCACATCAGGCCCTGGGCGATGCCGTTGACCCACATGGAGGCGATGTACAGCACGGTGCCGATGGTCGCGAGCCAGAAGTGCGCGTTGATCAGGCCGATGCTGTGCATTTGGGGGCGACCGAAGACTTTCGGGATCATGTGATACAGCGCACCGATGGAAATCATCGCCACCCACCCCAAGGCGCCGGCGTGAACGTGACCGATGGTCCAGTCGGTGTAGTGGGAGAGGGCGTTGACGGTCTTGATCGCCATCATCGGGCCTTCAAAGGTCGACATGCCGTAGAACGCCAGGGACACCACCAGGAACCGCAGGATCGGGTCGCTGCGCAATTTATGCCAGGCGCCCGAGAGGGTCATCATGCCGTTGATCATGCCGCCCCAGCTTGGTGCCAGCAGGATCAGTGACATCACCATGCCCAGCGACTGGGCCCAGTCCGGCAGCGCGGTGTAGTGCAGGTGGTGCGGGCCGGCCCAGATGTACAGGGTGATCAGCGCCCAGAAGTGCACGATGGACAAGCGATAGGAATACACCGGACGCTCGGCCTGCTTGGGCACGAAGTAATACATCATCCCCAGGAAGCCTGCGGTGAGGAAGAAGCCCACGGCGTTGTGGCCATACCACCATTGCACCATCGCGTCCGTGGCCCCGGCATACACCGAGTAGGATTTGGTGAAGCTCACCGGCAGTTCCAGGTTGTTGACGATGTGCAGGATCGCCACGGTCAGGATGAACCCGCCGAAGAACCAGTTACCGACATAGATGTGTTTGGTGTTGCGCTTGGCCACGGTGCCGAAGAACACGATGGCGTAGGCGACCCAGACGATGGTGATCAGAATGTCGATCGGCCATTCCAGTTCGGCGTATTCCTTGGAGCTGGTGTAGCCCAGCGGCAGGCTGATGGCCGCCAGCAGAATCACCAGTTGCCAGCCCCAGAAGCAGAACGCGGCCAGTTTCGGGGCGAACAATTGAGTCTGGCAGGTGCGTTGCACCGAATAGAACGAACTGGCGAACAGGGCGCAGCCGCCGAAGGCGAAGATCACCGCGTTGGTGTGCAGTGGGCGCAGACGACCGAAGCTGGTCCATGGCAAATCGAAGTTGAGTTGTGGCCAGACCAATTGGGCCGCGAGAAAAACCCCGAGCCCCATGCCGACGATGCCCCACACCACCGTCATAATGGCGAATTGGCGGACCACCTTGTAGTTGTAGGCGGTACTGATAGAAGTGTTCATGGTTCCCCATCCACGGTTCAGCCGAAGTGAGCGCCTGCGCAAGGCAGTGCGGCGTTCTTCGCCTGGAGTTATAGGCAGACTAAAAGCGAGGCAAGCATGGACAAACAGCACAAGGCCAGTATTGATAGAGATCAATGGGCGCGATGTGTGGCCGAACACGGTTGGCTATGGACGGCGGCGCAAGCGGGTGTTGGCGCCGAGCCGCCGACCCTGATCCTGGCCCATGGCGCCGGTGCGCCGATGGACAGCGGGTTCATGAACGAAATGGCCGCGCGGCTTGCCGGGCATGGCATCAACGTGTTGCGCTTCGAGTTTCCCTACATGGCTCAACGACGCCTGGACGGCGGTAAACGTCCGCCGAACCCGGCCCCCAGGTTGCTGGAGTGCTGGCGCGAGGTGCACGCCACGGTGCGGCCTTATGTCGCTGGGCGGCTGGCCATTGGCGGCAAGTCCATGGGCGGGCGCATGGCGAGCCTGCTGGCCGATGAGCTGAAAGCTGATGCCCTGGTGTGCCTGGGGTATCCCTTCTATGCGGTGGGCAAACCGCAGAAGCCGCGGGTCGAGCACTTGGCAGAATTGAAGACCCCGACCCTGATCGTCCAGGGCGAGCGCGATGCCTTGGGTAACCGCGAGGCGGTGCGCGGTTACGTGCTGTCACCGAGTATCGAGGTGATGTGGCTGGGGGCGGGGGATCATGATTTGAAACCGCTCAAGGCCTCGGGGTTTAGCCATGAGCAGCATTTGGAGGCGGCGGCGCAGAAAGTGGCCGGGTTTCTTCTGTAGAATCTGTGTTGCCTGACTGGGCCTCTTCGCGAGCAAGCCCGCTCCCACAGACGAATGCATTCCC
>NZ_JBCNTJ010000013.1:0-189287 GCF_039581215.1 Pseudomonas halotolerans | reverse complement strand
GCGAAGGCGGTGGCACATCCAACATTATCGATCGACTTCAGACCGCTTTCGCGAGCAAGCCCGCTCCCACACTGGATCGCCGATATTCCGAATTTCGCGCTCACCACAAATCTCAAGCCAACACTTCACCCGCCACCTGATCGATTGCGCCTTTGGTGATGTCGACGATCAGGTCCGCCTCTTCGCGGGTCAGGATCAGCGGCGGGGCGAAGCCCAGGATGTCGCCGTGAGGCATGGCGCGGGCGATCATGCCGCGTTCCAGGCAAGCGGCCGAGACCCTGGGGCCGACTTTCAGCGTTGGATCAAAAGCACTGCGCTGCTCGCGATCAGCCATGAACTCCACCGCCGCGAGCATGCCGTCACCGCGCACTTCACCCACCAGCGGATGGCCTTCGAGGCTTTCACGCAGCCGGCGGTTCAGGTAGCCGCCGACATCCTCGGCGTTGGCCGTGAGGTTTTCCCGCTCGAGAATGTCGAGGTTGGCCAGTGCCGCCGCCGCGCAGATCGGATGTCCTGAATAGGTCCAGCCGTGCCCCATGGCGCCTTCGGTCTGGGAGGCTTTTTCGATCACGCTCCAGACCTTTTCCCCGATGATCACCGCCGACAACGGCGCATATGCGCTGGTCAGGCCTTTGGCGGTGGTAATCAGGTCCGGCTTCATGCCGTAGCGCTGACTGCCCATTTTCGAACCCAGGCGGCCGAACGCGCAGACCACTTCATCGGCAATCAACAGCACATCATATTTGTTCAACACCGCCTGGATCGCATCCCAATAACCGGCCGGCGGAACAATGATGCCACCGGTGCCCATCAACGGTTCACCGATGAACGCCGCCACGGTATCCGGCCCTTCAGCCAGGATCATTTTTTCCAACTCATCGGCGCAGTAACGCACGAACGCCGCTTCATCCATCCCCGCCGGGGCCTTGCGATACCAGTGGGGACACACGGTGTGCTTGACCCCTTCCACTGGCAGGTCGAAATGCTGGTGGAAGGTCGCCAGCCCAGTCAGGCTGCCGGTCATGATGCCCGAACCATGGTAGCCACGGTCGCGGGAGATGATTTTTTTCTTCTGCGGCCGGCCCAGCACGTTGTTGTAGTAACGCACCAGTTTGACCTGGGTTTCGTTGGCATCGGAACCAGACAGGCCGTAGTAGACCTTCTTCATCCCCTCTGGGGCCCAGTCCATGATGCGACTGGACAGTTCGACGATCGCCTCGCTCGAGTGGCCGACGTAGGTGTGGTAATAGGCCAGCTCCTTGGCCTGCTGGTAGATGGCATCGGCCACTTCGGTGCGGCCGTAGCCGATGTTCACGCAGTAGAGGCCGGCAAAGGCGTCGATGAAATCACGGCCTTCATGATCGCGAATGCGGATGCCCGACGCGCTCTTGATGATCCGGCCCTTGAGCGCACCGCTGGCGTGATCGTGGGCGTGGGTCGAGGGGTGCATGAAATGCGCACGGTCTTGTTCGAACAGCGTGTTGAGTTCTTGGCTCATGCGGGCTCTCCTGGGAACTGGCCTTGATGGTGCAGGCAAAAGTATTTGGTTTCGACGAAGGGCTCGAAGCCCTCGCTGCCACCCTCGCGGCCAAGGCCCGAGGCTTTCATGCCACCGAAGGGAATCGGATGGCCGGTGAACTTGACGCCGTTGACCGCGACCATGGCGTGGTCGAGACGGCGAATCAGTGGATAAATGAGGTCCAGGCGGTTGGAGCAAATATAGGCCGCCAGCCCGTATTCGGTGTCGTTGGCCATTTCGATGGCGTCGTCCAGAGTGTCGAACGGCATCACCCCGGCGATGGGCGCGAAATTTTCTTCGCGGTAGATGCGCATTTGCGGCGTGACATCAGCCAGTACCGTCGGCTGATAGAACAACCCGCCCAAGGCATGGGCTTCTCCTCCCACCAGGCGCTGGGCGCCAAGGGCCAGCGCATCGGCGACCCGATCGGCCGTTACGTCGAGCGCGGCCTGATGCATCAGCGGGCCGACGTCCACGTCCTGCTCCTGTTGATCGACCATGGCCGGCCCGACCCGCAAGGCGCGCACCGCCGCCGCAAATCGAGAAAGGAACGCCTGATACACCGGGCGCTGCACCATGATTCGATTCGCCGCGCAGCAATCCTGGCCCGAGGTCTGGAACTTCGCCTCCACGGCGACTTTCACCGCCAGCGCCAGGTCAGCATCGGCGCAGACAATGAACGGCGCGTTGCCGCCCAACTCCAGGGCGACTTTCTTCACGTCATGGGCGGCCGCTTGCAGCACCCGTTTGCCGACCCGGGTCGAGCCGGTGAAACTCACTGAGCGGACACGGCGATCCTTGACCAGGGTTTCCATGGTCATCTGCGGCTCACCCAACACCACGTTGAAGACCCCGGCGGGGAACCCCGCTTCCTCGGCCAGCTGGGCCAAGGCCAAAGCCGAGTATGGCGTTTCGTGGGCCGGCTTGATGACCACGGTGCAACCGGCAGCGAGGGCGGCGGTCGCCTTGCGGGTGATCATCGCCGACGGGAAATTCCACGGTGTCAGCAGCGCGCAGACGCCCACCGGTTCTTTGATCGTACCCAGGTGAGCATTGGGAATATGGCTGGGGATATTCTGCCCGTACAGGCGCCGGGCTTCTTCAGCGAACCACGGGATGAAACTGGCGGCATAGGCGATTTCGCCGCGGGACTCGGCCAACGATTTGCCCTGCTCGAGGCTGAGGATGCGCGCCAGGTCTTCGCTGTGTTCGACGATCAACGCCGCCCAGCGTCGTAGAATCTTGCCCCGGGCATCCAGGCTCTGTTCACGCCACGCAGGGAATGCCTGGTGGGCCGCATCCGCCGCCGCGACAATCTGCGGCTGATCCAGCATCGGCACATGGCCGATCACCGTGCGGGTGGCGGGATTGTGCACGGCAACGCTGTGGCCGCTGTCGCTGTGGACCCACTGTCCATCGATGTAGCAAAGCGCTTTGAACAGCAGCGGATGTTGATAAGTCATGACGTTCACTCCAGACCGTGTGCGTGAAACCATGCTAGGGCAGCGGCACTTGGATAATCGGGTGTTTGCCGTGGGTCATTGCTTAGTTTTTTCTGAAACAAGGGGCTGCAAAAGTGATTTCTGCGGTGCTCAGGTTGACGGTGCCAGCTCCGCCGGCAAGGCGCCGCCGGTCTTGATGACTTTGGTGACGATGTAGGTGAAATAGCGCTCGATACCGAGGTCTTCGAGCAGCAGTTGATCGACAAAGCGCTGGTAGTGATCGATGTCTGGAGACTGGATCATCGCCAGGTAATCCACCCCGCCACCGGTGGCGTAACAGAACGCGACTTGCGGGGTGGCGGTCATGCGCTGCTCGAAGCGACGCATGTCCTGGGCGGTGTGTCGGGCCAGGGTGATTTCCACCAGCACCTGTTGACGTTTGAACACCGCGCCCCAGTCGATCTGCGCCCGATAGCCGGTGATCAGCCCGGCCATTTCCAGCTTGCGCACCCGCTCCCAGGCCGGCGTCACCGAAAGGTTGATCGCCTCGGCCAGACTCGACTTGGTGATCCGCCCGTCCTCGGCGAGGATCTGCAGGATCTTGAGGTCATAGCGATCGAGCTTGTGCATGGGCCGGGGCTCTCCAGGCAGTTCAGACATCACACCGATTACTGTGGCGAGGGGATTTATCCCCGCTGGGCTGCGGAGCAGCCCCACAACCTGCAGACTCAATTTACCTGACATACCGAGGTGTCAGGTTTTAGGGTCGCTGCGCAACCCAGCGGGGATAAATCCCCTCGCCACAGGTGCGGAGTGCAGTCAGGCCTACACCAACACATCCGCAATCACCGCCAACGTATCGCCGCATCGCACCAGCCCTGGAAAGTGCCGGGCCGCCAGCAGACCGCTGCGGGCGGCGCGGTATTCAATGGGGGCGACGCCGCTGCGGGTGGCGTCGTAGATGCGCGCCACCACCTCGCCCAGGGTCACGTGTTCTCCCAGGTCGCGACACATTTCCAGCAGGCCGTCGTGTTCGCTGGCGATGAAGCAACTGGCATCGGGCATGTCGAGCATCAACGAGGGCTGTAGCTCGATTTCGCCGCGCAGGATGCCGGCGTGGATCAGCAGGTTGCGCACGCCGCGCTCGGCAATCGCCACGCTACGAGCCGTCGATGAGCCACCGCCGCCCAGTTCGGTGGTGACAAACACCTTGCCCTGGGATTCGGCGGCGGTGTCGTACATCGCCCCGGCGTCCAGTTCCAGCATGCGCATGCAATACGGCGCATTGAACGCCAGCATCCCTGCCTCGCAGCGGGCCTGTTGCTGCTTGTCCGGCAACACGTGACAGGCGGCGAACGGCAGGAAGTCCAGGGTCCGGCCACCGGAGTGGATGTCCAGGACGATGTCAGCCAAAGGCAGCAACGTCCGGTTGAAATAGTCAGCGATTTTCTCGGTAACGGTGCCGTCCGGCTTGCCGGGAAAACTGCGATTGAGGTTGCCCTTGTCGATGGGCGAGGTACGGCGTGCGGCATGGAACGCCGGGGTGTTCATGAACGGCACGATAATCACCCTTCCGCTCACCTCTTGCGCGGTCAACCGCTGCGCCAGCTTGCTCAGGGCCACCGGGCCTTCGTACTCATCGCCATGGTTGCCACCACTGAGCAGCGCCGTCGGGCCACTGCCGCGCTGGATCACGGTGATGGGAATCATCACCGCGCCCCAGGCCGAATCGTCTCGCGAATACGGCAGCTTGAGAAAGCCGTGCTGCACACCCTCGCGGGTGAAATCGACCGTGGCGCTGATGGGATTGGCGGGCAAATCAGTCATGGCTCAATCCTTCACGAACAATTGACGAGGCACGTTGCACAGCGTCTCGACGCCGGTCTCGGTGATCAGAATGCTTTCGGTGATTTCCAGGCCCCAATCGTCCATCCACAAACCTGGCATGAAGTGGAACGTCATGCCCGGTTGCAACACGCTGGTGTCGCCGGGGCGCAGGCTCATGGTGCGTTCGCCCCAATCCGGCGGGTAACTGATGCCGATCGGGTAGCCGCACCGGCTGTCCTTGTGGATGCCGAACTTCTCCAGCACTTTGAAAAACGCCACGGCGATGTCGCCCGTGGTGTTGCCCGGCTTCGCCGCGTCCAGGCCAGCGGCGATGCCCTCGACCACGGCTTTTTCGCCGTCGAGAAAATGTTGCGGTGGCTTGCCCAGGTAGATGGTGCGCGACAGCGGGCAGTGGTAACGCTTGTAGCAACCGGCGATCTCGAAAAAAGTCCCGGCGCCCTTCTCGAACGGCGAATCGTCCCAGGTCAGGTGCGGCGCGCTGGCGTCGGCACCGGTGGGCAGCAAGGGCACGATGGCCGGGTAATCGCCGCCATGGCCATCGGCGCCGAGAATGCCACTGCTGTAGATCTCGGCCACCAGTTCGTTCTTGCGCATACCCGGTTCGATCCGCTCCAGAATCCGACCGTGCATGTTCTCGACGATGCGCGCGGCGATGCGCATGTAGGCGATTTCCTGGGGGGACTTGACCGCCCGCTGCCAGTTCACCAGGCCCACCGCATCCACCAATTTGGCCTGAGGTAAATGCTTTTGCAGCGACAGGTACGCGGCGGCGCTGAAGTAATAGTTGTCCATCTCCACGCCAATGGTCAGCGCGCCCCAGCCACGGGCAGTGATCACTTCCCGGGACAGGTAATCCATGGGATGACGCTCGCGCGACTGCACGTAGATGTCCGGGTAGCCGACGATATTATCGGCCTGCATGAACACCGTGCGTTTGGCACCGTTGGCATCCTGGCCGCGACCGAACCACACGGGCTCGCCGTCCAGTGCCAACAGCACGCACTGGTGCACGTAGAACGACCAACCGTCGTAGCCGGTGAGCCAAGCCATATTCGACGGATCGGTAACCAGCAACAGCTCCAGGCCCTGGACCTGCATGGCCACGCGGACCTTCGCCAGGCGCTGGGCGTATTCCTCCCGCTGGAACGGAAGATTGACGACTATCTCTGACATCCACCTGCCCTCTGAGCAATGACGCACGAATAAAAGATCGGTCAACGACCGAATGGGAACCCCTTGCCCGCCGCCCGCGCCCGCTCGAAAGCCAGGTTGGCGATGGCGGTGTCCTGGGCGCCGGTGCCGGTGAGGTCGCACAAGGTGACTTGCGCCTCATCGGTCCGCCCGGCTCGCTGCCCCGCCAGCACCTGGCCCAGCTCCAGCAACGCTGCCTCATCGCCGACGACTCCGGCCGTCAGGGCGTGATGCAATTCGCCAAGCACGCGGGTCTGGCTCAGGCGATCGGCGACGTAGCAGTCGACGGCCGCCAAGGCTTGCGGGGAAATCTCGTTCTTGTGTTCCGCGTCCGAGCCCATCGCGGTGATATGCAGGCCCGGATGCAGGTGCCGGGCTTCGATCAGCGGTTCACGACTGGGGGTGCAGGTGATGGCAATGTCCACGCCTTGCAGCGCGGCGTCGACCGTTGCGCACGGGGTCACCGGAAGCCCCGTGTCACGTGCCAGTTCGGTACTGAAGGCCTGGGCCTTTTGTGCATCGCGAGCCCAGACCCGCACCTCTTCGATGGGCCGCACCAGCCGCAGCGCCTGAAGCTGCAACGCCGCCTGTTCTCCGGCCCCGATCAGCGCCACGCGGCGGCTTGCCTCACGAGACAGGCAGCGCGCCGCCACCGCCCCGGCCGCCGCCGTGCGCACGGCGGTGAGGTAGCCGTTGTCGAGTAACAGGGCCTCCAGCAAACCGGTGCGCGCCGACAGCAACATCATCATGCCGTTGAGGCTGGGCAGGCCGAGTTTCGGATTATCGAAGAAACCCGGGCTGACCTTGATCGCAAACCGCTCCAGGCCCGGCAGGTAAGCGGTCTTCACGTCCACCTCACCGTTATGTTCGGGGATGTCCAGCCGCAGGATCGGCGGCATCGCCACAGCCGCCGTCGCCAGCAGCACAAAGGCCTGTTCGATGGCGTCGATGCTGGGCAAGTCGAGGGCTACGCAACTGCGCAGATCCGCTTCGCTCAATAGGGTGACTTCGCTCATGACAAGCTCCGTTGCGGATGAGGATTATTGATGGGCCCCGGCGAGCACGCGGGCATGTTGTTCGGTGTCAACATTGCGCCCGCTGATCACCAGCACAATGGGGCCGCGCGGTTCGATCAGGCCGTCGAGCAAAGCGGCAATGCCGACTACGGCAGCCCCTTCAAGCACCAGGCGCTCCTCGTGATAGGCGTGGCGCAAGGCGTTGGCGATGGACGCTTCCGAAAGCAAATGCACGGCGTCGCTCAGTTGTCGGGTCATGTCGAAGGTGTAGCGGTTGTCCAGGCCGATGCCGCCGCCGAGGGAGTCCGCCAGCGTGGGCAACTCCTCGACCGCCACCGGATGCCCGGCGGCGAGGCTGGCATCCATCGCGGCGCCTCGGGCCATGCTGATGCCATGCACCTGAATCGCCGGATTCGCACTTTTGAGCGCCAGGGCCACGCCGGCGAACAGGCCGCCACCGGACAACGGCACCAGCACCTGGGCCACGTCCGGCTGTTGTTCGAGAATCTCCAGGCCGAGGGTGCCCTGACCGGCGATGATCGCCGGATGGTCGAAAGGCGGCAGGAAGGTCGCACCCTGTTCTCTGGCGATGCGTTCGGCTTCGCGCTGGGCATCGTCCTGGGACCGGCCGACGATGCACACCTCGGCCCCCAGGTCGCGGATCGCTTGCACCTTATTGGCCAGCACCAGGTTCGACAGACAGACAATCGCCTTGACCCCTTGCTGCGAAGCAGCATGAGCCAGCGCACGGCCGTGATTGCCGGTCGATGCGGTGACCACCCCCAGGGCCTTTTGCTCAGGGCTGAGCTGGGCCACGGCATTAGTCGCGCCGCGCAGCTTGAAGCTGCCGGTGATTTGCAGGGATTCGAGCTTGAGGTACACCGCCACGCCCATCAGCCGTGACAGGCTGGGGGAATGCTCCATGGGCGTACGCCGCACCCGCGATTCGATGCGCTGGCGAGCGAGATAGACATCCTGTAGCTGCAACACTGCCATGACCGCGTCCCGAGCTGATGTGTTGGGCGCAGTCTAAGAGGGCTGGATTGTGGTGATGAATGTACTAGGGCAATTTAGTTCGATTAGCTGAATACCCTCCAAGCCCCCCACCATTTGACTGGGGTGAACACAGATTCCGAGCCCACCGCAATTCCCTTGTGGGAGCGGGCTTGCTCGCGAAAGCGGTCTACCCGTTACATCAATGCTGGATATGCCGCCGCCTTCGCGAGCAAGCCCGCTCCCACAGAAGGGCTGTGTCGTTCACCAATTCGGCGTTTCAGAAATCATGGATCTGCGGGTATTGGTTGAAGATGTCCCGCATGCCGATCAGCGCATGGCGCATTTCTTTGTCGCTGCATTCGGCGCCTACGCATACCCGCACCGCCCGGGGTTTTGGGGTGCCGCGCACGGTGAACGGGTCGGGAGAGGTCACAGCGATGTGCTTGTGCCGTAGCGCCCGCACCAGGCTGTCCACCTCCCAATGGGGCGGGATGCCGATCCAGGCGTTCAAGGCGTGGGGATGCTGACCCAGCACGTGCTCGCCCATGTACTCGGTCACCATCGCCTGACGCCCCGCCAATAGCCGGCGCTGCAAATGCACCAGCGACTCTGCGCGCCCGTCGCGGATCCAGCGCGCGGCAATCTCCGAGACCATCGGCGTGGCCATCCAACTGTTGACCCGCAGGATGCTCTCGGTGCGCAGCGCCAGGCGCTTGGGCACCACCAGGTAACCGATGCGCAGCCCCGTGAGCACCGACTTGGTCATGCTGGTGCAATAAAACGACAGCTCCGGCAGGTAGTGGCTGATGGGCGGCGCACGGCGCTCGTCCAGCAGCGGACCGTATACGTCGTCTTCGATGATGTGCACCCCAAAGCGCCGGGCTATCTCGGCGATTTCCCGGCGGCGGGTGTCGGGCATCAGGCTGGTGGTGGGGTTGTTCAGGTTCGGCGTGCACACCAGCGCGGTGATGCGCTCGTTGCTGCACATGTCCTCGAAGTGTTCAGGGTCGATGCCATAGCGATCCATCTCCAGGCCCTTGAGGGTGAAACCCAGCACCTGGGAATTGCCGATCACCCCGTGGTCGGTCACTCCTTCGCAGAGCACCACATCATCGGGCCCCGCCAGGGACGCGAGGGCGAGGAAAATCCCATGGGCCGCGCCGTTGGTGATCAATATGTCGTTGCGATCAACCTTCAACCTCTGGCGGCCAATCCATTGGGCGGCCGCTTCGCGATGGGATTCAAAACCTGCGATCGGACGAAAAGCATGAATCCACGGCTGGTCTTCTTCGGTGCTCAGCTCAAGGCAGGTGTCGCGCCAGAACTGGTCGTGCTCGCGGGTGTGCATGATTCGCGTGATGGAAAAATCCACCAGCGCGCGCTCGGGGCTGTCGAGAATGTAGGTCGCGACCCGATCACTCATGCGTCGCGAAACGAAGCTGCCGCGCCCCACTTCACAGCGCACCAGCCCCTGGCGCTCCAGCTCCTTGTAGGCATTGGTGACGGTCTGAACACTGATGCCCATGGCGTCGGCCACTTGCCGTTGCGGCGGCAAGCGCTGGTCATTGGCCAGGGCCCCCTGTTCGATATCGTCGGCAATGGCCTGGACCAGAATCTTGTATTTGGACTCACCGCTACGGGCAACGTCCAAGGCTGATTTCCACTTATCCATGACGCTGCAACCCGCGTGTGTTCTGGTGCGCACAGCATCCCGCGGCTATCGCGGCAAAGCAATTGTCCTAGTGCAATACAATCGGTGCCGGGGCTTTTGTATGCTCGGTCCAAGGTCGTCATCCAGGCGGGTTCACTGCCCCGACAAAAAAGCCGGATCGACCTGTACCGGCGCCATTCCCGATTCCAGGCCAAGGCCGGATCAGCCGCTGTACGCTTTGCTCTTGTAACACTGCCTCCTACCACAGAGCCGTCCAACGACGGATCCACAAGAAACAGGAGATTTTATCGATGAGCAATTTCCTTCCCGTCACCTGCGCGCCCCTGCGTCGGCTCTTAATGACCTGTGCCGTGCTTGGCCTGGCCGGCAGCGTTCACGCCGCCACCCTCGATACCGTCAAAAGCAACAGCAGCATCCGGATCGGCTACGCCAACGAAACCCCGTTCGCCTTCACCGAAACCGACGGCACCGTGACCGGTGAATCACCGGAAATCGCCAAGATCATCTTCGCCAAGATGGGCATCCAGCAGGTCAATGGCGTGCTCACCGAATGGGGCTCGCTGATTCCCGGGCTGCGCGCTGGCCGTTTCGACGTGATTGCCGCCGGCATGTACATCACCCCGGCGCGCTGCAAGCAGGTGTTGTTCACCGATCCGCAATACCAATTGCCCGATGCCCTGCTCGTGGCCAAGGGCAATCCCAAGCAACTTCACAGCTATGAAGACATCGCCAAGCAACCGGACGTGAAGCTGGCAATCATGGCCGGTACGGTGAACCTGGCCTACGCCCGGGATTCCGGGGTCAAGGATGAACAGATACTTCAGGTCCCCGACACCACCGCGCAGTTGCAAGCGGTGCGCGCCGGTCGCGCGGACGCCGCCGTCGGCACGCAACTGACCATGAAGGGCCTGGCCAGCAAGGGCGGTGACAAGGTTGAAGCGATGACCGAGTTCAAGGACGACCCGTCGCACATCGGCTACGGCGCCCTGGCCTTCCGCCCCGAAGACAAAGACCTGCGCGATGCGGTCAATGCCGAGCTGAAGAAATGGCTAGGCTCTGAAGAACACCTCAAGGCCGTTGCGCCGTTCGGTTTCGACAAGTCCAACGTGACCAGCAAAACCGCGGCCGAGCTCTGCGCTCAGCCATAGCCGAAACAGGCATGACGCGCGCTGCGTGATGCCTGTTCCCTGCTTCATCGGATATCGGGTTGAACCATGGGCGAATTACTTCCGTTATTGATTCAAGGGGCCTGGGTCACGCTTCAGGTGACCTTTTTCGGCTCGCTGCTGGCCATTGTCGCCGCAGTCCTGGCGGCCCTGGGACGACTGTCACCGTGGCGAGCGCTGCGCTGGTTTTCCATCACTTATATCGAAGTGTTTCGGGGCACGTCGCTGCTGGTGCAGTTGTTCTGGTTGTTTTTCGTGCTGCCACTGCCACCGTTCAACATTGAGTTGAGCCCCTACGCCGTGGCGATTGTCGGCCTGGGTCTGCACATCGGCGCGTATGGTGCCGAAGTCATGCGCGGCGCCATCAGCTCGGTGGCCAAGGGGCAGTACGAAGCCTGCACGGCGCTGAATTTCAGCGGCTTCAAGCGCTTCAAACGGATCATCCTGCCCCAGGCCCTGCTGGCGGCGATTCCACCGGGCACCAACCTGCTGATCGAATTGCTGAAGAACACGTCGCTGGTGTCGTTGATCACCTTGTCCGACCTGAGTTTTCGCGCGCGGCAGCTGGATCAGGCAACCTTTCAGACCCTGGAGATCTTCAGCCTGGCGCTGGTGATGTATTTCATCCTCGCCCAGGCCATTAACCTGGGCATGCGCCATGTCGAACGACGACTGAGCCGGGGCCGGATGCGGGGAGGTCTGTCATGACCCTGTTCGACTGGTCCTACGCCGCACAGATCCTGCCGGACTTGCTGCGCGCCTCGCTCAACACGGTGGGCATCACCCTGATCGGCTTTCTGATCGCGATTGTACTGGGACTGTTCCTGGCCATTGGTCGGCGCAGCCGAAAAGTCTGGCTGTCATGGCCGGCCACCGCCGTGATCGAGTTCATTCGTAGTACGCCGCTGCTGATCCAGGTGTATTTCCTTTACTACGTGCTGCCTAACTACGGCTTGAGCCTGACGGCCATGCAAGTGGGGATCCTGGGTATCGGTCTGCACTACGCCTGCTACATCGCCGAGGTCTATCGCAGCGGCCTCGACGCGGTGCCGAGGGCGCAGTGGGAAGCGGTGACGGCGCTGAACATCGCTCCGTACAACGCTTACCGCAACATCATCCTGCCCCAGGCGCTGCGGCCGATCGTGCCGCCGCTGGGCAATTACCTGGTGGCGATGCTCAAGGACACGCCGGTGCTGTCGGCGATCACCGTGGTGGAAATCATGCAGCAGGCCAAGAACATCGGCTCCGAGCATTTCCGTTACCTGGAGCCGATCACCATGGTCGGCCTGTTCTTTCTCGCCCTGAGCCTCGCCTTGGCCTGGCTGGTACGGCGCCTTGAAACGCGCATGGAGCTACGCTAATGACTTTACCCCTGTCCTCGCCCACCGATTTGTCCCGCCGCAGCACGCTGGCGTCGCAGCAGGAGGCCCCGGCCATGCAAGATCAGACACCGTCCCGGCCGATCGTGAGTTTCCAGGACGTGACCAAAAGCTATGGCAGCTTTACGGTACTCGATCACCTGAACCTGGATGTCGCGCCTGGTGAGAAAGTCGCGATCATCGGCCCCAGCGGTTCGGGCAAGTCGACATTGTTGCGGGTATTGATGACCCTGGAAGGCATCGACCAAGGCCAGATCCGCATCGAAGATGACTCCCTGACCCACATGCCCAACCGCAACGGCGTGCTGGTGCCGGCCAACGACCGGCACATCCGTCGCGTGCGCGGCAAGATCGGCATGGTGTTCCAAAGCTTCAACCTGTTTCCCCACATGACCGCGCTGCAAAACGTGATTGAAGCCCCTGTGCAGGTGCTGGGCATGCATCCCAAGGAAGCCCGCGAGCGCGCCGCCGATTTACTGGAACTGGTGGGACTGGGCAGCAAGCTCGACCATTACCCGTCGCAGTTGTCTGGCGGCCAGCAGCAACGAGTGGCAATTGCCCGAGCGCTGGCGATGCGACCCAAGGTGATGCTGTTTGACGAAGTGACCTCGGCGCTAGACCCGGAGTTGTGCGGCGAAGTGCTGAATGTGATCCGCAAGCTGGGGGCCGAGCACAACCTGACCATGTTGATGGTGACCCACCAGATGGGCTTCGCCCGGGAATTCGCCGATCGGGTGTGCTTCTTCTACAAAGGGCAGATCCACGAACAGGGCACCCCGGCGCAGATCTTCGAAAACCCGCAGCAGGAGCGTACGTGTGCGTTTCTGAGTGCGGTGAAAGAAGCTAACTAACCCACTAAAGTGAACACTGTTGTGGCGAGGGAGCTTGCTCCCGCTGGACTGCGCAGCAGGCCCAAAACCAGCCACACACGGTGTGTCTGGGGATTGAGTCGAAAGATTTTGGGGGCTGCTACGCAGCCCAGCGGGAGCAAGCTCCCTCGCCACAAAGGTCCAAACGCTAGCCGCAAAAAAGGGGGCCCCTGTTTTTAGGGGCCCCCGTTCATTTGCAGCCCAGCGGTTATGGGTACTGCTGGTAAGTCTGCCCTTGCTGCGCCGGTGCCTGGTATTGCTGGCCCGGAATCGCCTTGAGGTTGACCTCGACACGACGGTTCTGCGCACGGCCATTGACGTCGGCATTGCTCGCCACCGGATTGTCCGGGCCGGCGCCGCGGGCCGTCAGGTTGGCGCCACTGACACCTTGAGAGGTCAGGTAGGTCGCCACGCTCTGTGCACGACGCTGAGACAGATCCATGTTGTGCTGGCGGCTGCCGGTGCTGTCGGTGTAACCGACGATTTCGATCTGGTTCTGGTTGAACTCCCTGAGGGAGTTGGCCAGGTTGTTCAGCGGCTGGTAGAAGCTGGACGCGATGTTCGCCGAGTCGGTGGCGAAGGTGATGTTGCCCGGCATGATCAGTTTGATCTGGTCGCCCTGGCGCTGCACTTCAACGCCGGTATTGGCCATGCTGGCACGCAGTTTCTTTTCCTGCTGGTCGGCGTAGTAACCGTAACCGGCTGCGGAAGCCCCCACGACCGCAGCGCCGATCAATGCACCCTTGCCACGGTTATCGTGACCGATGGCCGCACCGGCCAACGCGCCGGCCAGGGCACCGAGGCCGCCGTACTTGGCAGTCTTGCTCATGCCGGAGGACTCTGTAGAGGCTTGCCCCTGGTTGTCATAAGGATTAGGCGACGCGCAGCCGGACAGCAGGGCCACAGCGGTTGCGACAACAATCAAGCGACGCGAGGTGAACATGAAGATGCTCCTGGTATTTTGGTTCTGAAGTACCTGAGCTTAGGCTATCGACTCTGGCTGGCGTTGGAACGCAGCAATTGGCAAAAATTCCGTGCGCTGCGTCTCGCCTGGCTTACACCTGCGCCAGGCAGCGGCTCACGCCCCTGACGATCATTTCCACTTCCCGTCCATCGAGCGTCAACGGCGGCAGCAAGCGGATGGTCTTGCCCCGGGTGACATTGATCAGCAGAGCGTGGTCGCGTGCGGCGCAAAGGGTCAGGTCGCGGACCGGCTGCTTGAGTTCGACGCCGATCATCAACCCCTGACCACGAATCGCCAGCACGTTCGGGTTGTCCGCCAGTTCAGCCGTCAACCGATTGAGCAACTGTTCGCCCCGATGCCTGGCGTTGTCCAGCAAACCTTGCTCCTGGATGATGTCCAGCACCGTGCAGCCCACCCGACAGGCCAGCGGGTTCCCCCCGAAGGTGCTGCCATGACTGCCGGGTGTAAACAGCTCGGCGGCTTTGCCCCGGGCCACGCAAGCGCCGATGGGCACGCCATTGCCCAAGCCCTTGGCCAGGGTCATGACGTCCGGCACGATGCCTGCGTGCTGGAACGCAAACCATTGGCCGGTCCGGCCGATGCCGGTCTGGATCTCGTCGAGCATCAGCAACCAGGCACGCCGGGTGCACAGTTGACGCAAGGCCTTGAGATAGCCCGGCGGTGCGAGTTGCACACCGCTCTCGCCCTGGATCGGCTCCACCAGTACCGCAACGATGCGCTCGCCGTGAACCTGCTGGACAGTGTCCAGCGCCGCCAGATCACCGAACGGCACCTTGATGAAGTCCCCCGGCAACCGATTGAAGCCCAAGCGCACCGCCGGGCCATCACTGGCGGACAAGGTGCCCAAGGTGCGTCCGTGAAACGCATTCTCCATGACCACCACCAAGGGCTGCTCGATACCTTTATGCCAGCCATAAAGGCGCGCCAGTTTCAGGGCGGTTTCGTTGGCCTCGGCACCGGAGTTATTAAAAAACACCCGTTCCATTGCTGAGAGCCGAGTGAGTTTTTCCGCCAGTCGCTGCTGCCAGTCGATGCCGTACAGGTTGGAGGTGTGCAGCAGCAGGCCGGCCTGCTCGCTGATAGCCGCCACCAGCCGAGGGTGGGAATGGCCGACATTGGTCACGGCCACGCCCGCCACCGCATCCAGATACTCGCGACCGTCCTGATCCCACAGGCGCGTCCCCAACCCATGGGTAAAATTCAGCGCCAGGGGTTGGTAAGTGGTCATCAGGCAGGGGGCGGTCATGGCTTCAAGCTCCATCAGGTGGTTTTTTCCAGTATGGTTAGCCACTCCTGATGGATAAATGCTGCTTTACTTCAATCATTTAAAAGCTGAGCTTGATAATGGACCTGTTCCAGGCGATGACCGTTTACGTAAAGGTGGTAGAAACTGGCAGCCTGACGGCGGCGGCCCAAGCGTGCGAAATGTCTACGACCATGGTGGGCAATCATCTTCGTGCATTGGAGCAACGTCTCGGCGTGCGCCTGATCAACCGTACGACCCGTCGTCAGCGCCTGACGGAGTTCGGCTCGGTCTACTATCAGCGCTGCTCAGAAGTGCTGGGGCTGGTGGCCGACTCCGAACGCCTGGCCGAACAGACCCAGGGCGAGCCCACCGGGCTCTTGCGCATCACCGCGCCGCTGACCATCGGCACCGAACGTCTCGCGCCGGCCCTGGCCGAGTTCAGCCAGCGTCACCCGCAGGTCAAGCTCGATGTGGTGCTGACCAACCAGCGCCTGGACCTGCTTGAGCACGGCTTCGACGTCGCCATCCGCCTGGGTCATCCAGACCCGAAATGCATCGCCCGCCCCTTGATGGACTACACCCTGACCATCTGCGCCTCCCCGGCTTACCTGGCCCGGCGAGGCACACCGGAAAAACCCGTCGACCTGCAACAGCATGACTGCCTGTCATTCGCTTATCCGGCGGGCGACGAGTGGCGGTTCGCCCAGGATCATTGGCCCATCAACGGCCCGGACGGGGAAATAAAGGTGCCGGTAAGCGGACCGATGCTGATCAATAGCTCCTCGGGCCTGCACCGCGCCGCCCTGGCCGGCATGGGCGTGGTGATGCTGCCCGACGCGCTGGTGGAGCAGGATCTGAAGGACGGCCAACTGGTAGCGCTGCTGCAGGACTATCAACTGCCCCATCGCCCAATGAACCTGATGTACGCCCAGGATCGCTACCGTTTGCCGAAGTTGCGCAGCTTCGTCGAGTTTGCCTTGGAGAAATGGGGCAACCCCCAAACCCCAGCCGAGTGACAACGTAGGCGCTGACGAGTGCAACGAGGCTGCGATCTTTCCCCTGACGCTTGACTCCCAAGCGAAAGATCAAAAGATCGCAGCCTCGCTTCGCTCGACAGCTCCTACGCTCAAGGTATCGCCTCCGCTAGTACCCCTCGCGCCCTATCGGCTACTCTTCATCCTTGGACGAGCACTTTGATATCAAGGCTGATTGAGGAAACGACGATGGGCGACGCCTCGAACATCGATATGCTGCGCCTCGACCTGTCCGGCCTGGACGAAGGTGTGCTCCACACCATCCTTGAGCTGGTCAGCGATGGCATCTGGGATTGGAACGCCAACACCGGGTTCGTCTACCGCAACCCTGGCTGGTACACAATGCTGGGGTATCCCCCTCACTCACTCGATAACACCGTGCTGACGTGGGAAAGCGTGATCCATCCCGATGACTATCCGCGGGTGATGGCTCTGTTCGACGACCACCTGCAACAACGCGCCCATCACTACCAGGCCGAATACCGCTGTCGCATGCGCAACGGTTCCTGGATGTGGATCGAGGACCGTGGCTATGTGATCGCCCGTAACCCCGACGGCACCGTGGCGCGCATGATCGGCGCCCATCGCAGCATTGACGACAAGAAACGTCTGTTCGAACAACTGGAGCAGCGCAACAAATCGCTGGAAGCCGTCATCCAGGAGCGCACACTTGAACTGTCCCGGGTCAACCGCCAGTTGCAGATCCAGCTCGACGAAAACCGCAGGCTTGCCGAAACCGACGCCCTGACACGGGTCGCCAACCGCTATCGCCTCGAACAGGCCCTGCCGCTGGCCTGCGAGCGCGCCCAGCGCTTTCGCGAGCCGTTGTCACTGATCGCCATGGACGTGGATGACTTCAAGGACATCAATGATCGTTACGGCCATGCTTTCGGCGACGCAGCGTTGGTACAAGTGGTCCAAGCTGTAAAACGCTGCGAACGCGACGGCGACTTGCTCGCACGCTGGGGGGGTGATGAGTTCATCATGATTTTGCCCAATACCTCCCTGGCCGACGCCTGCCTGATGGCTGAGACCATTCGCCGGAGTCTGTCCGACCTGCTGCCGGTGGGCGATTTCCAGGTCACCATGAGCTTTGGCGTGGTGCAGCGGCGTGAGGATGAGCCGCACACGATGCTGCTGGACCGGGCGGACCAGGCGCTGTATCGCTCCAAGGTGGCCGGCAAGAATGTGATCTGCCAATGAGGCGTACCTGAACAACAAATGCTGACCTGCCACCGGTTCAACCGTGACAACGCCGCCCGGGTCCAATAGATTAGGCGACCGGAAAAAAGCTCAACGCCTTTCTCGCCTCATCCAGCTAACAGAAGTAGTGAAATTTCAATGTCCGATTCCAATACCGCTGAATCCGTAGTCACCCTGTCGTCCAAAGCGGAATACGAAAACTCCATCAATCTTTCACAGCATCTGCCTCAGGCCAAAAGCATCAGTGAGATGGTTCTCGATGCGTTCCAGTCGAACCGCGAAAGCGACCAGATCCGTGAGCTGCGCAACGCCATCCGCCAGGCCCATGACGCGTTCGACGATGACAAGGCCTACGAACTGATGGGCCAGCTCAAGCAGCTCAAGGACGCCGAAGCCGCCGATTTCGCAGCACTGGAAGACCTGAGCAGCCGCTTCCCCATCAGCCGTATCCTGTCCAGCTACAAGGATGACCCGACCTTCCAGGAACTGGTGTATGGCCTGGCCCTGAAAGTGCTGAACCAGACCCACCAGGCCATCAGCAATCCGAGCGGCAGCAAAGGCAAGGCTTCGCGGCCCAAGAAAGAGGCCGAAGTGTTTGTCATCAGCAAGGACGGCATCAGCGTCACCCTACCCTTGCGCACCCCACGCTCCAAGCCGAACGTCGACCGCGAGGCCTTCGAATTCCTGGGCTTCAGTTTCGTTGGCGAAGGCGACCAGGCCGAGCTGGAAAATGACATCTTCCTGGACAACGACGGCACCGAACAACCGGTCACCCGCAAAAGCATCGTCACCGCCCTGCAACAGCAGAAAGCGTTCGACGGCTATAGCATCGCCCAGCAATAAGCCTTCTTGTTCGGCGGTGGTCAGCCCGCCGCCAATACCTGTGGGAGCGGGCTTGCTCGCGAAGGCGTTGTGTCAGCCGCCATCACCGTCAACTGACCCACCGCATTCGCGAGCAAGCCCGCTCCCACAGGAACATCGACAGCCCGGGCAACCCCCATGAAAAAGCCCCGCGCTTCTCTCGAAGGCGGGGCTTTTTGTGCAGCGTCTGAAGCTTAAGGCGCGTAAGTCAGCAGCAGCTCACTCGGCACTTTGAAGTCCAGGGACATCATGACGCTCAGGGCGGTGATGGTGAAGATCGAGAACACGAACAGCTTGCGTGCCCAGACCGTGTCATCCACCGCCTTGTAGCCGGTCCAGGCCATGTACAACCAGTACATGCCCATGGCGGCGGCGACGGCGAGGTAGCTCATGCCGGCGTAACCGCTGAAGGTCAGCATCAAGGTCGCCACGAGGAAGGCCAGGATGTAGAGCAGGATGTGCTTCTTGGCCACCTGGATGCCACGCTTGACCGGCAGCACCGGAATCGAAGCGGCCAGGTAGTCGTTGAAGCGGAAGATCGCGATGGCGTAGGAATGCGGCATCTGCCACAGGCTGAACATCACCAGCAGCGTCAGCGCCGCCATGTCGAAGCTGTTGCTGACCGCCACGTAGCCGATCACTGGCGGCATCGCCCCCGACAGACTGCCCACCAGCGTGCCGTGAACCGACTTGCGCTTGAGGTACAGGCTGTAGAAACCGACATAGATGACAAAACCGATCACCGCGAACAGTGCGGCCAACGGATTGGCTACCCAATACAGCAGCGCCACACCGGCCACACCCAGTACCGAGGCGAACGCCAGGGCCAGTTGCACCGGGATCAGGCCCTGGACCAGGGCGCGGTTCTTGGTGCGCTCCATCTTGATGTCGATGTCGCGGTCGATGCAGTTGTTGAATACACAACCGGATGCCACCACCAGGGAAGTGCCGATCATCGCGGCCAGGAAAATGGCCAGATCGACATGCCCTTTCGAGGCCAGGAAGAACCCGCCTGCCACTGAAAGCACGTTACCGAAAATGATCCCCGGTTTGGTGATTTGGATAAAGTGCTTGAGCGACATCGGGTCTACCTCACTTCGCCATCATGTTGGTGTGAATGCTGAACATGATCCACAACGACAGGCCGACCAGCAGAACAATCACAATCGCGGCAAAGACAAATGCGACCACGTTGTTACGCTGGGCTGCAGAGCGGTCCAGGTGCAGGAAGTACACCAAGTGCACCAATACCTGGACCACGGCGAAGATCAGGATGATCCACAAGGTCAGGCTCTTGGGCAATGACGGGTACATCACCAGGCCGAACGGGATAACCGTCAGGATCACCGACAGAATGAAGCCGATGGCGTAGGACTTGACGCTGCCGTGGCCGGCGTCGTGGCCATCGTGGGAATGTGCGTTAGCCATTTACAGGGTCCCCATCAGATAAACAACGGTGAATACGCAGATCCACACCACGTCCAGGAAGTGCCAGAACAGGCTCAGGCAGCTCAGGCGCGTCTTGTTGGTGGCGGTCAGGCCGTTTTTGTGGACCTGGTACATCATGATCGCCATCCAGATCAGACCGCTGGTCACGTGCAGACCGTGGGTGCCGACCAGGGTGAAGAACCCGGACAGGAAGCCACTGCGGCTAGGGCCGTAGCCTTCGGCGATCAGGATGTGGAACTCGTTGATCTCCATGGCGATAAAGCCGGCGCCCAGCAGGAAAGTCATGGCCAGCCAGCCCAATACCTGGGTTTTCTTGCCCTTGAACAACGCCAGCATGGCGAAGCCGTAGGTGATCGAGCTGAACAGCAGCAGTGCGGTTTCACCCAGCACGTACGGCAGCTCGAAAATGTCGTGGCCCGACGGGCCACCGGCGACGTTGTTAACCAGCACCGCGTACACCGCGAAGATCGACGCAAACAGAATGCAGTCGGTCATCAGGTAGAGCCAGAAACCGAATACGGTCATCTCGCCCGAGTCGTGGTGATGGTCATCGTGCCCATGGTCATGACCATGGGCGTGTCCAGCAGTGGTCACTAAATTCGACATGGTTTAAGCCTGTTCCAACGAGGTTTCAACACGGGTGGCGGAGGCTGGGACTTTCCCGGCCGCGACCAGACGTTTGTGCTGCTCGGCTTCGATGCGTTCGATGACATCCACCGGCACCATGTAGCCCTGATCGTCACGGGCAGCATGAATGGTGAAATACACCACGGTGCCGACCAGACTGGCGATGGCCAGCCACCAGATGTGCCAGATCATCGCGAAACCGAACACCGTCAACAGCGCCCCCATGACCACACCGGTCGCGGTGTTGTTGGGCATGTGGATCGGTGCGTACTTGGTCGGAGTCTGGTACGCGGTCCCGTTTTCCTTGGCTTCGGTGAACGGGTCGATAACGTCCGCTTTCGGCAGCACGGCAAAGTTGTAGAACGGTGGTGGCGAGGAGGTCGACCATTCCAGGGTATGGGCATTCCACGGGTCGCCGTGCTCGCACATGTTCTCTGGCTTTTTGCGGTCACGCACGCTGACGTACAACTGAATCAGTTGGCAGGCGATACCCACGGCAATCATCACCGCACCGAACATGGCGACGTACAGGTACGGCACCCACTCAGGGTTGGTGGTGGCGTTCAGACGACGGGTCATGCCCATGAAGCCCAGTGCATAGAGCGGCATGAACGCGACGAAGAAGCCCGAGATCCAGAACCAGAATGCAGCCTTGCCCCAGCCCTCGTGCAGCTTGAAGCCGAACGCTTTCGGGAAATAGAAGGCGAAGCCGGCGATGTAGCCGAAGACAGCGCCGCCGATGATCACGTTATGGAAATGCGCGATCACGAACAGGCTGTTGTGCAGCACGAAGTCCGCACCCGGGATGGCCAGCAGTACGCCGGTCATGCCGCCGATGGCAAAGGTCACCATGAAACCCAGGGTCCACAGCACATGGCTGGTGAAACGCAGACGGCCCTGGTAGATGGTGAACAGCCAGTTGAACAGCTTCACACCCGTCGGGATCGAAATCAGCATCGTCGCCAGACCGAAGAAGGCGTTGACGCTGGCACCCGAACCCATGGTGAAGAAGTGGTGCAGCCAGACCATGAAGCCCAGCACCGAGATCGCGCCGCTGGCGTAGATCATCGAGTGGTGGCCGAACAGCTTCTTGCCGGAGAACGTTGAGATGACTTCGGAGAAAATCCCGAACGCCGGCAGAATCAGGATGTACACCTCGGGGTGACCCCAGGCCCAGAACAGGTTGACGTACATCATCGGATTTCCACCCAGTTCATTGGTGAAAATGTGGAAATCCATGTAACGGTCAAGCGTCAGCAAAGCCAGGGTCGCGGTCAGGATCGGGAACGAAGCGACGATCAGGACGTTGGCCCAGGTGCAGGTCCAGGTGAAGATCGGCATGTCCATCAGCTTCATGCCCGGGGTACGCATCTTCAGCACGGTTGCCAGGAAGTTGACCCCCGTTAGCGTTGTCCCAAGCCCCGATAGCTGTAGCGCCCAGATGTAGTAATCCATCCCCACGCCCGGACTGTATTGCAGACCCGACAGAGGCGGATAGGCAACCCAACCGGTCTTGGCGAATTCGCCAACGCCCAGGGACAGGTTGATCAGCACCACGCCGGACACCAGCAGCCAGAAGCTCAGGGAGTTCAGGAACGGATAGGCGACGTCACGCGCGCCGATCTGCAGCGGCACTGCAAGGTTCATCAGGCCGGTGAAGAATGGCATCGCCATGAAGATGATCATGATCACGCCGTGGGCGGTGAAGATCTGGTCATAGTGTTCAGGCGGCAGGTAGCCAGGCGAACCCTCGGTGGCCATGGCCAACTGGGTACGCATCATGATGGCGTCGGCAAAACCACGCAGCAGCATGACCATGGCAACGATGATGTACATCACGCCGATTTTCTTGTGGTCGACCGACGTCAGCCACTCGGTCCACAGGTAGGTCCACTTCTTGAAGTAAGTGATCCCGGCGAACAATGCCAGACCACCGAGCGCGATGATGGCGAGGGTCACCATGACAATCGGCTCGTGGAACGGAATCGCTTCCCAACTTAATTTACCAAACATCGTTTACTCCTCTGCCCCGGCAGCTGAATGCGAACTCGAATCCAACCCTTGCGTGTTGTGGGCCACTTCTTTCTCTTTCTTCTCGTGGATCAGCTTGCCCGGTTTCATGCCCTCATATTTGTCGATGATGGTCTGGAACAGGTTCGGCGTGACCGAGGAGTAGAGCTCGACTGGGTTGTTCTGGCTTGGCTTGGAAAGGGCTTCGTATTCAGCTTTTTCAAGCTGTTTAGGTGCCTTCTTCACATCGTTGACCCAGGCGTCGAACTCTTCCTGGGTCGTGGCGATTGCTTTGAACTTCATGCCGGTGAAGCCCGCGCCGCTGTAGTTGGCGGAGATACCGTCGAGTTCGGCGTTCTGGTTGGCGATCAGGTGCAGCTTGGTCTGCATGCCCGCCATCGCGTAGATCTGGCCACCCAGGCCCGGGATGAAGAACGAGTTCATCACAGTGTCGGAGGTGACTTTGAAATTGATCGGCGTGTGGGCCGGGAACACGATCTTGTTGACGGTGGCGATGCCTTGTTCCGGATAGATGAACAGCCACTTCCAATCCATGGAGACCACTTCAATGGTGATCGGCTTGACGTCGGAATCCAGCGGACGATACGGGTCAAGGGCATGGGTGGACTTGTAGGTGATGTAACCCAGGGCAATGATGATCAGTACCGGGATCGTCCACACCGCCACTTCGATCTTGGTCGAATGCGACCACTTGGGTGTGTACGTGGCACTGGTGTTGGACGCGCGGTATTTCCAGGCGAACAGGAAGGTCATGACGATAACCGGCACGACGACCAGCAACATCAACAGCGTAGCGGTGATGATCAGATTACGTTCATCCAGGCCGACCTGACCCTTGGGATCGAGCAAGGTCATGTTGCAGCCTCCCAGCAACAACGTGCCGAGCAAAGGCAACAAGCCTAGTAATCGGGGGTACCTGTTTTTACTCATCTCACGACCTCTAAAGCAGCTTGCGCAATGCAGTTGGGTTTTGATCGCCAACACTTCACCCTGCCAAGGGTTGGCATTTTTCTTGGATTGAATAAGGGCTGACCGTCGCAGCGTCAGACGCTGTTCGACACATCCCGGGCCAGCAGTGAGTTCTTATTCGAATTCGTAGGTCAAAGGCCTTGTTACAGCCCAATTCCATTTGGTGCGGGTAGTTGGAAGGCACCGACACCTGGGGTCGCATGGGGCTTTGGGCCCTTCGACCACCTCACGAGCTCAAGCCTGAGCCGGGTCGGAAATTCGGTGCGGGCGATTGTAGTGAGCTGAGGCGCCGGAGACCATGTCTTATCCTGAAATAATTTTCATCAAACTGAGCAACAATCTTCCGCAGAATTCGAAACCAGCCCGCATCTTATCGAAATTCATTCTCAACAAGAACCCCAGAAAACGTAGGCCTACTACGCCCGTTTTAGACAGCTTGCGCTGATTAAAGAGGGTTTTCATGGCCGTAGACGCCCCGTTATTCGGGGCTTGAGCGGCAAGGCAGCCGATTGTTAGAAATGCCTGCTCCACGCGCAGGCACGCAGCCGGATAGAGTTCGCAACGGCAGATTTTTTATTGCAGGACGAGGCGTTTATTCGCGTAGCGAGTGGCCAGATGACAGCAACTGTGTGACAACGTGTCGCACGCTGTCGCAGCCCATTGTTGTCTCGAATCAAGGCTGGAACGCCTTAAGACTGAAACGCAAAACGCCCCGGCTTCATACAGCAAACCGGGGCGTTTGATTGAAGCGTTCTAGTGCAATGGTTTGCGATTGCGCGATACCAGCAACGGCACCAGGATCACCGTGAGGACGAACGCCACCAGCGCCCATTGTGCCAGGGACAAACCCAGGATCGGCGGATACGGGGTGGAGCAAAAGCCATCGACCTGGAAACCCAACGGAAAGATCTTCGCCAGCGGGAGGTCATCGACAATCGGTTGCAGCACGTCGACGCCACAGCTGACCGCCGGGAAGAACTGGGTGTACACGTGATGCCCCGCTACCGCCGCACCGGCCAGGGCACTGAGCACCACCAGGCCTTCGAAAATCGTCAGGCTGCGACGGGTACGCATGGCCGCGCCAATGAAAGCGAAAATGGCGATCAGCAACAATGCATAGCGCTGCAGGATGCACAGCGGGCACGGCGCCTCTCCGAGCGCCACCTGCATATACAGCGCACCCCCGATCAGCGCCAGACAGATCAGCCCCAACAGCACCAGATAGCGCCGTTCACGGCCTAAGCGCAGCATTTGCTCATTCATTGCGTTTCCCTTTGTATGCATTGGATCGACGCGCAGCCTGGAGAGCCTCGGCGCGCTATCGGATGGCCAAAGTCTACACGCAGACCCTGACAGAGAACGAGCGGCTGCCGCCCACATTGAAGGGAATAAACAGGAGGGAGGTTAAGTACGGATTAATTTTGCTTGAGAGAGTCAGTCGGGGCGGGGATTGAGCATGCCGCCGTCCTCGTTCGCACAGGGGCCAGCGATGGTCACCAGCCCTGTGCAATCCCTGTGGGAGCGGGCTTGCTCGCGAAAGCGGTGGGTCAGTTTCATTGATGTTGAATGCACTGCCGTCTTCGCGAGCAAGCCCGCTCCCACAGTTTTCTTCGCGGCGGCCACGAAAATCATGTCACTGCAAATCCCCTTGTGGGAGCGAGCCTGCTCGCGATGCAGACGAACCGGTCCCCGGCTCGCCCTACCGTTATTCCAGTGCCGCCGCCGGGCCGAAGAATTCGTAGCGGCTTTGCCCGTCCGGCACGCCCAGTGCCTTGAGGTGGCGCTTGACGGCGGCCATGAAGCCTTTGGGCCCCAGAAAGTAAGCATCCAGGTCACGCTGCGCCGGCAACCACTGCGCCAGTTGCTCCTGGCTCAACAACCCGACCTTGTCAGCCGCCGGGCTCACGCCATCGTCTTCGTCGTAGCAATAGAAGCGCTTGAGCTGTGAATGCCGCTGAGCCAGGTCATCGATCCAGTCGCGAAAGGCATGTGCGCCGCCGTTGCGGGCGCAGTGGATAAAATGCACCGGCCGCTCGGTTTGCAGTGCCGCCTGCAACATCGCCAGGGTCGGAGTGATGCCGACGCCGCCGCTGATCAGCACCAGCGGTTTGTCGCTCTGGGTCAGGAAGAAGTCCCCTGACGGTGGAAACAACTGGATGCTGCTGCCGATCGGGAAATCATGGTGCAGGTAGTTGGAAACGCGCCCGCCCGGCTCGCGCTTGACGCTGATGCGATACTGACCGTTGTCCGCCAGGGCCGACAGCGAATAATTGCGGCGCACTTCCTCGCCCTCCAACACCAGTTTCATGCCGATGTACTGGCCTGGTTCGGCCACCAGGATCGCGCCCTTGTCCGCCGGCTCAAAGTAGAACGAAGTGATTTCCGAACTCTCCTGCACCCTGTCTGCCAGGATGAATTCACGCTCCCCCCGCCAGCCGCCCGGCGCTGCGGCTTTCTGCTCGTACAGGCCGGTTTCGGCACCGATCAGGATATCGGCCAACTGGTTATAGGCAGCGCCCCATGCGGCAATCACTTGCGGCGTGGCGATCTCTTCACCCAGCACCTCGGCGATCGCCCGCAACAGGCAGGCCCCCACAATGGGGTAATGTTCGGGCAGGATTTGCAGGGCGACGTGCTTGTTGACGATTTTGGCCACGAGATCGCCCAACTGATCGAGCTGGTCAATGTGCCGGGCGTACATCAATACGCCGTTGGCCAGGGCGCGGGGCTGATCACCGCTGGCCTGGTGAGCCTGGTTGAACAACGGGCGCACTTGCGGGTATTCAGACAGCATCATGCGATAGAAATGAGTAATGAGCGCTTCACCACCGCTTTCGAGCAAGGGCACGGTGGAGCGGATGATGGCGCGTTCTTCTCGGCTGAGCATAAGGTGACTCCTGGCGTATTACGAAAAACTGATACCCATGCCTATCAGGTTTCATGCCATAAAATTTATTATTGTTTTTCAATGATTTAAGAATTACGTAGTCATAAAGACATGGCACGCCTTATAGTCTTAAAGACAACATGGAGTCATTATGACCGCAACCGCTCTGCTGACCGCCCTGCTCCCACTGGTGGCCGACCTCTCGCGTGAGTTGCCTGAAGGCGAGCGCTATCGTCGCCTGCTTGGCGCGCTGCGAGCCCTGCTGCCTTGCGATGCCGCCGCGCTGTTACGCCTGGACGCAGACTGCCTGGTGCCGCTGGCGGTGGATGGCTTGAGTACCGATACTCTGGGCAGACGCTTCCGGGTCAGCGAACACCCCCGTTTCCAAGCACTGCTGGCCAACCCGCAGCCGACCCGCTTCGCCGCCGACAGTGACCTGCCCGACCCGTACGACGGGTTGGTCGAGGGGCTTGATGAGCATCTGGAAGTCCACGACTGCATGGGCTGCCCCCTGTTCGTCGACGAGCAGCCGTGGGGGCTGCTGACCCTCGACGCGCTGAACCCGGAACGCTTTGAGCCCATTGACCTGAGCGCGTTGCAGGCCTTTGCCAGCCTGGCCGCCGCCACGGTCAGCGCCGCCGAACGCATCGATCGCCTGGCCTTGAAAGCCGAAGACGAACATCGCCGCGCCGAGGTCTACCGCCAGGCCAGCGGCCAGCAACACCGCGACATGGTCGGCCAGAGCAAGGCTCACAAGCGATTAGTAGAAGAGATCAATCTGGTGGGGGGCAGCGACCTGACGGTGCTGATTACCGGCGAAACCGGGGTCGGCAAGGAGCTGGTCGCCCAAGCCATACACGCTGCTTCCAAGCGCGCCGAGCAGCCGCTTATCAGCCTCAACTGCGCCGCCCTGCCGGATACCCTGGTGGAAAGCGAACTGTTCGGCCATGTACGCGGCGCCTTCACGGGCGCCACGAACGACCGAAGCGGCAAATTCGAACTGGCCGATGGCGGCACGTTGTTCCTCGATGAAGTGGGCGAGTTGTCCTTGACCGTGCAGGCCAAGCTGCTGCGAGTGTTGCAGAGCGGCCAGTTGCAACGCCTGGGCTCGGACAAGGAGCATCGGGTAGATGTACGCCTGATCGCGGCCACCAATCGCGATCTGGCCGAAGAAGTGCGCAACGGGCGATATCGGGCCGACTTCTATCATCGCCTGAGCGTGTACCCGTTGCTGGTGCCGGCACTACGGGATCGCGGGCGCGATGTGCTGCTGCTCAGCGGTTTTTTCCTGGAGCAGAACCGTTCGCGCATGGGCCTGGGCAGCCTGCGCCTGACCAGCGACGCCCAAGCCGCATTGCTGGCGTATGACTGGCCGGGGAACGTGCGTGAACTGGAGCACCTGATCGGGCGCAGTGCCTTGAAGGCCTTGGGCCGGTGTCCGGTGCGGCCAAAGATCCTCAGCCTCAGCGCCGAAGATCTGGATTTGCCCCGCAGCCCGGAAGAAAACCCGGCACCTTCATCCGCCAGCCCTGCCCCGACCCTGGAGGGCGTCACGGGTGACCTGCGCGAAGCCATGGACGATTTTCAGCGCCAGATGATCATCGCCAGCCTGCAACGGCATCAGCACAACTGGGCCAGCGCCGCCCGGGAATTGGGCCTGGATCGGGCGAACCTGGGGCGGATGGCCAAGCGGTTGGGGCTCAAGTGATCAACCCCGTGGCGAGGGAGCTTGCTCCCGCTCGGACGCGCAGGGGCCGCTAAATTGCCCATCGCGCCGGCGGCTGGGGAGCGCTTCGCACTCCAGCGGGAGCAGGCGCCCTCGCCACATAACTCTCTGCGACAGGGTGCTTGTTACAACGATCCCAGCTGTCGACAGCTTTCGCCCTAAAGCCAGCCCCCAACAGGTCGATAACCCAATATCAAAAGCTGTTTTGGCGTTCTTCACGCTCGCCCCACCTTTTTCCACAGAAGGTTTTTATGTCTTCCAACAAAGCCCGCGCAGATTCACTTTCGCTTCTGCTGTTTACCTTGCGCAGCGGCAAGCTGATGGCAATCAACCTGCTTAAAGTCAGCGAAATCATTCCCTGCCCGCCGCTGACCAAACTGCCGGAGTCGCACCCGCACGTCAAAGGCATCGCCACCCTGCGCGGGGCCTCACTGTCGGTGATCGACCTGAGCCGCGCCATCGGCGAACGCCCCCTGGAAGATCCGGATGGCGGTTGCCTGATCGTCACCGACGTGAGCCGATCCAAACAGGGTTTGCATGTGCAGGCAGTGAGCAAGATCGTGCATTGCCTGACCACCGACATCAAACCACCGCCGTTCGGCTCAGGCGGCGTACGCGCCTTCATCACAGGCGTGACTTCGGTAGATGGCACGCTGGTGCAGGTGCTGGACATCGAAAAAGTCATCCACGGTATCGCCCCGGCGCAAATTGAAACGGCGCCCACCGAACTGAGCATGGAAGACGCCGAAGTCCTGGGCAACGCGCGGATCCTGGTGGTCGATGACAGTCAGGTGGCGTTACAACAATCGGTACACACCTTGCGCAATCTGGGCCTGCAATGCCACACCGCCCGCAGCGCCAAGGAAGCCATCGAATGCCTGCTAGAGCTGCAAGGCACGGCGCAACAGATCAACCTGATCGTATCCGACATCGAAATGTCGGAGATGGACGGCTATGCCCTCACCCGAACCCTGCGGGAAACGCCGGACTTCGCCCACCTCTACGTGTTGCTGCACACCTCGCTGGACAGCGCCATGAACAGCGAAAAGGCTCGGCTATCCGGCGCCAATGGAGTGCTGACCAAGTTCTCATCACCGGAGCTGACCAAGTGCCTGATCACGGCCGCCAAGGCCGTCGCCGAGCAAGGTCACTGAGATCCGACGCAGCCCGTCGCGGGCAGGCCTTGCCCGCGATAACGCACCAAACCCCCAACCCAACCTCAGGCATACTCCCGTCCTGGCTTCCCAGAACAAGGATCTTGCTGATGAAAATCCACGCACTCATGTTTTTGGGCTTCACGGCCCTCGCCGCCCAAGCCCACGCCTCCAGCCCAGAAGCCTGGGCCATCCATGACAAAGCCGTGCTTGCCAGTTGCATCAAGGCCAGCGGCCTGAAGAACGCCGAGCCTGTGGGCACGGCTGCACAGTTCGATGACCGGGTGGGCTACACCGCGCTGTTGCTGCAAGGTCAATACCCGCAGAAACACATGAAAGGTGCGACCGGCACCGAACTGTGCCTCTACCGCAAGAAATCCAAAACCGCCTACGTGACCGAGTGGGACGCGATCCGCCCGCCGACACCGCCCGGTGATGGCGCATAACTTGCTTTGCAACGGCTAATCGCGGCGTTTTTCTGTCGCCGCTTTCCAGCTTTTGACCGGGCGCTCAATGAACACAACGTTTTCCTGCGTAGGCTGCGGCAAATGCTGCACCGATCACCATGTCCCCCTGACCCTCGATGAGGCTCGGATGTGGGCTGACGACGGCGGCCAGGTGATTGTTCTGGTGGAAGCCTTCCTGGCCAATGGCCTGGGCCTGCCGGCGGCCCAACGCGAGCACGCTGAACGCCGTTCAGCGCGGGTCCACAGCGGCACCGCCGAAGCCCTCGTGGCGATCACCTTCGCCGCCTATAACGCTGGTCGCTGCCGCAATCTTGACGAAGAAAACCTGTGCCGCATCTACGAACGCCGCCCCTTGGTGTGCCGCATCTATCCGATGGAAATCAACCCGCACATCCCGCTCAACATTGCCGTAAAGGAATGCCCGCCGGAGTCGTGGGAGACCGGACCGCAGCTGATACTCGGCGGTGAACTCGTCGACAGGGAACTGGCGCGGTTGATCGAACGCTCACGTCAGGCCGATCGCGAGGAAATCCGGATCAAGGATCGAGTCTGTGCGTCGCTGGGCATTCGCACCACAGCGTTGAAGGGTGATGGGTTTACCGCGTACCTGCCGGACATGAGCGCATTCGCCACGGCCATCGATCAAGTGCGTTTGCAGCCGCTGGAGCCGGCCGTTAGCGAATGGCAATTCCATTTGTCCGGTGATGACGTGGCCTGCCAGGTCATGGCCAGCGGGGCCCTGGTCGCCACTGAAACACCGGTCAATTACGCGTTTATTTCGCTCCGGGCGGCGTAAGCCCGTCGCTCCCGCAGAGAATTTTCAGCGAAGACAAAATCAACGCCTACCACGGAGCAATTGTGGGAGCGGGCTTGCTCGCGAAAGCGGTGGTTCAGCTTGCATTGATGTTGGACGTGCCGAAGCCTTCGCGAGCAAGCCCGCTCCCACAGCTTTGGCTCGCGTCTGCCACGTTCCCTCTCGCCTAACCCTCATCGAGAATGTTAGCGTGCTTGCTATTCCTTGCCTGATGAGCCTTCTGCGATGAAAAAAACCGTACTTGCCTTCAGCCGTGTCTCACCCGAGATGGTCGAACGTCTGCAACAGGATTTCGACGTAATCGTGCCAAATCCGTCGAACGGCGACATCAATGCGCAGTTCAATGAAGCCTTGCCCCACGTGCATGGCCTGATCGGTGTCGGGCGCAAGCTCGGCCGCGAACAACTGCAGCACGCCGCGAATCTGCAAGTGGTGTCCAGTGTGTCCGTGGGTTACGACAACTATGACCTGGCCTACTTCAATGAGCGTGGAATCATGCTCACCAACACCCCTGACGTGCTCACCGAAAGCACCGCCGACCTGGCCTTCGCCTTGTTGATGAGCAGCGCCCGGCGCGTCGCTGAACTGGACGCCTGGACCAAGGCCGGCCAATGGCAGGCGACGGTCGGCCCGCAGCTGTTCGGCACTGACGTGCACGGCAAGACCCTGGGCATCGTCGGCATGGGCAACATCGGCGCCGCCATTGCCCGGCGTGGCCGGCTGGGGTTCAACATGCCGATTCTCTACAGCGGCAACAGCCGCAAGACCGAACTGGAAAATCAGTTGGGTGCACAATTTCGCGAGCTGGATCAGTTGCTGGCCGAAGCGGACTTTGTTTGCCTCGTGGTGCCATTAAGCGAGAAAACCCGCCACCTGATCGGCCAGCGTGAACTGGCCCTGATGAAACCGAGTGCCATTCTGGTCAATATTTCCCGCGGCCCGGTGGTGGATGAGCCGGCGCTGATCGAAGCCTTGCAGAACAACCGCATCCGCGGCGCCGGGCTGGATGTATACGAGAAAGAACCCTTGGCCGAGTCGCCGCTGTTCCAGCTGAAAAACGCCGTCACCCTGCCCCACATCGGCTCGGCGACCCACGAAACCCGTGAAGCCATGGCCAATCTTGCGGTGGATAACTTGCGCAGCGCTTTGCTGGGCGAGCGACCGAAGAACCTGGTCAACCCACAAGTCTGGAAATAAATTCTCCGCAAAAGCCCCCAGGGGAACACACCGTGGCGAGGGAGCTTGCTCCCGCTGGGCTGCGCAGCAGCCCCTTACGGTTTGTCTGATGCACTGCGGTGGCTGGTACATCTTGGGGCTGCTGCGCAATCCAGCGGGAGCAAGCTCCCTCGCCACGGGTTTATCTCTAGACGTTATATCTCAGCGTGCGCCCAAGGCGACATTCGTAGCCACAGGCTTCGGCTTGCGGAACACCAGCACGTTCCCCAGCATCACCAGTACCAGCCCGACCAGTGCTGGTGCGGTCCATTGGTAACCCTCGACCAACGCCGAGACGTTCAACGCCACCACCGGAAACAGCACCGTGCAATACGCCGCCCGCTCCGGGCCCATGCGCCCCACCAGCGTCAGGTAGGCGGTGAAGCCGATCACCGAACCTGGGATCACCAGGTACAACAGCGAGCCGACATAGCGCGCGTTCCATTCCATATCGAACGGGATGCCTTTGAGGAGACACCACGCCGCCAGCATCGCCGCACCATAAGCCATGCCCCAGGCGTTGGTAGTCAACGGTTTGAGACCGGCCTTCTGCTGCAAACTCGAGAGCATGTTGCCCGCCGAGAAACACAAGGTGCCCAGCAGCGCCAACGCCAACCCGAACAACGTTTGCGGGCTCGCGCTATGACCCGCCAGCTCCGGCCAGAACAGCAGCGCCAGCCCCAGCAACCCCAAGGCGCCGCCCAGCAGCACGTTACGCGCAATCCGCTGACCGAAAAACACCCGGGCATTGAGGGCATTCCAGAGCGTGGCCGTAGAGAACACCACCGCGACCAACCCGCTGGGAATCCATTGGCTGGCAGTGAGGAAACACATGAAGTTGATGCAGAACAGGCACAGGCCCTGGGCGACGCAAATCAGATGGCCACGCCGGTTCATCACTTGCAGGCGCCGGCTGAGCAAGAGCATCACAAACAGGATCAGCGCCGCCAGGCCGAAGCGATAGACAATCGACACGGGGATGGCGACAACGCCCAACTGCAATTTCAGCGCGATCCAGGTAGTGCCCCAGATGAGCACGGTAAGCAGATACAACGAGAGGTTCATGACGGCAACTCCTGACAATGACCGCCAGTGTTGCGCCACCAACCACCGGGCGCTTGCGTAAACTTGCGGTTTTGTCGGCTTGCAGGCTGGCATGGGCCGATCGACGGAGTAGGATGCAAGGCGTTGGAGAGAAGCGATCATGCCCACACTGCAAACCCTGCAAGTCTTTCAAGCCCTCAACAGCTCGCCCAATGCTCGCCTCGAGCACAGCGCCGAGCTTGGAGACGGCATGGCGGCCGCTTTGTGGAGCAACCATCACGACGCCCAAGACTATGAAGCGCCGACGCACCACACGCTGTCGTGCTACATCGCCGGTGGTACCGGCACGTTTCGCCGCGAACGACCCGACACCACCGGGGCACCCGGCAAACTCTGCGTCCTGCCGGCCGGGCATCAATCGGCCTGGGTCATCAATGGCGACATTCGCCTCGCCCACTTGTACTTCAGCCCTGAACAATTTGCCCTCGGTTGCGTCACCTTACTGGATCGCGAGCCCCGGCAAGTGCAACTGCGCGAAGCCACCTTTCTCGACGACCCGCAACAGGCACAGCGCTTTCGCCAGTTGATCGCCCTGAACTGGGATGAGCCCGGTGAACGCTTGCTGACCACCAGCCTGGCCCATGACTTGCTCAACCATCTGCTATTGAGCCAGGTCGGCCAGCGCCAGGGGCTTCGCCTCAAGGGCGGGCTGGCCGCTCACCAGCGGCGAATGTTGGTGGACTACATCGACAGCCACCTGGCCGATGCCATCAGCCTCGGACAACTGGCAGCCCTGTGTGCGCTGTCCGAATACCACTTCGCCCGGATGTTCCGCGAAAGCTTCGGCTTGCCGCCCCACCAATACGTGCTGGCTCGACGCCTGGCACATGCGCGGCACTTGCTACGCAGCACTTCGCAACCGTTGGGCGAGGTGGCGCTGGCCTGTGGATTTGCCAGCGCCAGCCACTTTACGAATCGCTTCCGCCAGGCTTTGAGCGCGACGCCCGGCGAATATCGACAGGCGTTTTTGCGCTAGCGAACAAAGTGCCCCCCGGCTATCGCCATCGCGAGCAGGCTTGCGCCTCCTTTGATCGCATGCCCAAGTTACGTATAAAAACAAAACGGGCCTGCAATAGCAGGCCCGTTTTCGGTAGGTCAGTAAAAAGAATTAGGCTCAGCCGTTGAGGGCAGCCCGTTCGTTCTCCAGGAATTCTTCTTCCAGCATCGCATCGGCCAAGGCCACCGACTCGGTCGGTGTCTCCACGGTGGCGCGTTTGACGCGAAGTTTGCCGAACAGATGCTCCAGGGCATGTTCCAGCTTGGTGGCCGCCCCTTCGATGGCCAGTTCCAGTGTATCGGCCTTGTGTGTCACCGATACCGGTTGCAGGCCCTTTGGCCGCGCTTCCAGCTGACAACGCAAGTCATGGGGACCGGGCTTGTCGCCGTTCTCGTCCCGCAAATGAACCTCGACCCGTGTCAGGTCTTCCTCATAACGTTCGAGCGTGCTTTCGATGGTAGTACGTACCCACTCCTCCAGTCGGATGCTGCTTTGAATATGGTTATCGCTGTTGACTTGGATTTGCATAGTTCATCCCTTATTTCGGCTAGCTCGCCAGGGGCCAATCGACGGTAGCGCGACGACCCCTTGAATACAGAGTCGGGCTGGCGACAGAACAATTCAACCCCTTCGAAAAGATAAATATTCATATGCAAATAAAGCCGGACAACGGACAAAAGCACTGTTAATGTCGGGAGTTGCCTCGCCTTGCTTACCCCGCGAAAAATCCGCGTTCAGCCTGCACCGTCAGCGACCATTCGCCCATTCCTGCACAGAAACGGGCAGCCCCCCGGGCCGCAGGCCAGGGCCTTCAGCGCCTATGCGCCGTGATCATTGTCCGACAGTTTTTCCGGCATGCCCCTTGCTACCTCTGGGTAGGAGCTGCTGCAGGCTGCGATCGTCTGATCCAACACCTGCATGGCCCTGGATGAAGCACGATCATGGAATGGCCGGTGGTCCGGTATCGCGAACTAATCCCGATCACGGCCGGTCAACAACTGCACGTTCAATCAGGCGGTGACGCATCATGGACAACCCTTTTCAGCTCATTACCGACGCTTTTGCGCCGCAGTATCAAATCAATCTGAGCATCCAGGGCCTGGACGGCAGCATCATGCTGACCCTCTCCAAGGCCGGACGCATCGTCGCCAAACGTATGATCAGCGCCCAGCAACGCAATGACCCGGAACGCCTGCGGCGCCTGGTCCAGAGCATTCAGTTCGGCATCGCCATCGAGCAGGGCCATAGCGCCGTGGCGATCCTCGAAGCCATGACCGGCGGTGACAACGTCAAGCTGCCACCACCGCAGACGCAGGGCGCGACATCCGCCCCGGCGCGCCTCTAGATCTCGCCCTTCTCCACTTCGGCATGCTCGCTGGAACCCGCGCCAACCTTACGGTGCGGGTGCTCGATTTTCACCGAAGGGAACTGCGACGAGGCGTAACGCACCACCAGGATCGCGAACGCCAGCAGCAAGATGCCGCCGCACAGGTAAATGATGCCCAGGTCGGGCGGACTGTGGTGGGAAACGTTGGAAATCAACAAGCGCGTCAACGCCGTGATCGCCACGTAGATCAGAAACCGCACCGGCATGTGGTTGGTCTTGAAGTAGATCCCGACCATCGCTCCCAATTCCAGATAGATGAACAGCAGCAGGATGTCATCGATCTTGATGTGCCCCTGCTCGAGCATCTGCAAAAACTCCATCACCGCCGCCCACGCGGTCACCGCTCCGATGGCAAACAGTGCCAGGTAATGGAACGTCTCGACGAACAGATTGCCCAGGGATTCGGCCAACTGATGTACGTTCTGGCGCAGGTTCTCGGCCCAGTTGATTTTCACGATGTAGTTTTCCTTAGGTCGACTCGACCGGATGATGCGGGTTGGACGTGACGGTTGTTCTGCATGCAGAAAAAAGGCCAGCGGCTGAGGGTGAGATGGCAATGGGCCGCAACCGGACACTTTTTCTGAGGCTGGTCCTGTTGCGCGCAGGCTCGCTCCCACACCAGCGCTGCCTCGCGACAAATACGGAAACCGGTCTACATTAAAAAGCCACTATCCAAAGGGAAGGGATTCGCTTATCCTTTTGGCTGTATATAAATACAGTAGTCACAAAGATAACCAATGTGAAGGCATGTGAGGTGGTGAATGGCCGTCGAAGTGGTATACCGCAGCAGCCGAGATCTGGAGCGCTTGTTCATGGATAAAGCCGAAGCTGACCGTCATGACAAAATGCTGGAACTCGCCGAATTGCTGGCCGAAGTGTTGCAAAAAGCCGTTCCCTCGCTGAGCGAGCAACAGGTGGAAGAAGCCGGTATCTACATGGCGAAGAATCGCGATGTGTTCGCCAAGGCGTTCAAGAGTCAGCCGGACGCCTTGTCCGAACTGCTCAATGCCCCTGCTGAATAAGCCTTGAAAGATCGCAGCCTTCGGCAGCGCCTGCAGGGAATACACCTGGAGGCGCTGCCGAAGGCTGCGATGTTTTTTTTATCGGTACAACAAACGCTCTGCCAATTCATCGGCCACCCTGGCCGGTGAGCGTTTTTCTGCCTGGGCGTGGGCAAAGACTTCCGTAAGCCGGGCGCCGATTTTCGACAGGTGCGCGGTAATGGTCGGCAAATCCTCACCTCGATGCTTCAAGGCGACATAGATCAGGCCACCCGAGTTGATCACATAATCCGGCGCATAGAGGATCCCGCGCCGTTCCAATTGATCGGCCACTTGCAGGTTGCTCAACTGGTTATGGGCCGACCCGGCAACCGCCGAGCAGCGCAGCTGCGCCACGCTCTGGCTATTGAGCACCCCGCCCAGACCGCAGGGCGCGAGGATGTCGCAGGGGGTACTGAGCAACGCGTCGTTGGCAATCGGATGGGCGCCCAGTTGCTCCATCGCCAGTTGAACCTTGCCGGGGTCAATGTCGCTGACCAACAGTTCGGCCCCTGCGGCGTGCAACTGTTCGGCCAGGGCGAAACCGACATTGCCCAGCCCTTGGATCGCCACCCGCAGACTTTCCAGGTTATCGCTGCCCAGACGGGCCATGGCCGTGGCACGGATACCGGCAAATACCCCCATCGCCGCGTGGGGCGCAGGGTCTCCCGAAGCCGTGGTGCTGGTCACATGACGGGTCTGTTGGGCGATGCAGTCCATGTCCGCCACCGAGGTGCCGCTGTCGATGGCGGTGATATAGCGCCCATCCAGTTGCTCGATGCAGCGTCCAAATGCCTCAAACAGCGCAGCGCGGCTTTCGACATGGGCCGGGCGCATGATCACTGCCACGCCGCCGCCCACCGGCAAGCCGGCCAAGGCGGCTTTGTAGCTCATGCCCTGGGCCAGGCGCACGGCGTCCACCACGGCACTTTCATCGTCGGGGTAGGACAGATAACGACATCCACCCAAAGCAGGCCCGGGACGGCTGCAATGAATGGCAATCACCGCCTTCAACCCGGTGGCCGGGTCTACGCTCAGGTGCAGCGATTCAAGGCGGGAGCTTTGCATGAGAGCAAACATCGACAGGCTCCCGAATCACTTTTGTTTGTTCCGCCAGTATAGGCGTGCGCTCAAAATTTGCTGGAGCGCGCCGGAATAAGTCGTCCCGGTGGCCAGTCTTTTGGGCATAACCTGACGCCTTCGCCGGACGAGACTGGACGAAAGCCCGCAGCAGAGCTAAAAACGAGGCATAGTCCGGAGACTGTGATGAAACCGCGCCAAGCCTTTTTTGATTGCCTGCACCGCTCCCCACCGGCGCTGTTCGAAGCGGCGTTGTGGATTGCTGCCGAACATGATCGCGAAGTGGACGTAGCGGCCTTGCTCAAGGATTTCAAGGATCTGCAACAGCGTGTCAGCCATGGCCTGCCAATGCTGCCCGTCAGCGAACTGGGCCAACCCTTGCTGCGCCGCCTCAATGACCTTGGTTTCGCTCAGGACGATTTCACCCCTCTGCGCCCACGGGCCGCGTTGCTCGACAAGGTGCTGACGCGTAAACGTGGACAGCCTCTGGCCCTCGGCCTGATCGCCCTGGAGCTGGCTCGTGGCCTGGAAATTCCGATGGTCGGTGTCAATTTCCCCGGTCACTTCCTGTTGCGGGTACCCGGTGCCGATCATCTGCTCGACCCGTGTGGCGGGCGTCGGCTGTATCCCAACGACTGTCGGGAATTGCTGCAACGCCAATACGGCGCCAACATGCCCCTCAAAGCCGAGCACCTGGTCAGTGCCGAGCCCATGCAGATGCTCCAGCGCCTGTCGCGCAATCTTCGCCAATTGCATCTGACGAACGACGACTACATTGCGGCGCTGATCGACGCCGAACGGGTACTTGAACTGGGCAACGCCAGCGCCGCCGATTACCTGGCCCGCGCCAGCCTGTACCAGCGGCTTGACTGTCCCAACGCTGAACGTTTCGACCTGGAACATGCACTGATGCTCAGTGACGATCCAATCCAACGAATCCGGCTGACGGAACGGCTGGGGCATCTGCCGCCCAATTCCATTGTGCATTGAGCGGGTGTGGTGATGGTTACCACACACCCTGTGGGAGCGAGCCTGCTCGCGATGAGGCAAGCCGCTTCACCATCGTCGTATCTGATCCACCGCCATCGCGAGCAGGCTCGCTCCCACAGGGGAATCAAGGTGTATCGGGCTGATTTGCCGGATGCGCCTGTTGAAACGCTGGATGCGCGGCCGCCAACGCCGCAACGCGACGGATCCGTGGATACGCCTCCAGGGAGGCATTGAACCGTTCGGCCGCGTACAACTGCGGGATCAGGTACACGTCCGCGACCCCAGGTGTCGTACCAAAGCAGTAGCCATCATCCCCGATCAACTGCTCCACCGCTGCCAGTCCCTGGCCGATCCAATGCCCAATCCACTGCGCCACCTGCGTTTCATCGTGACCCCACTGTCGCAGTTGGTTGAGCACGCTGACGTTGTGCAACGGGTGAATGTCGCAACCGATCAGCGCCGCGACACCCCGCTCCCGAGCACGAAGCGCCAAGTCTGCGCTGAGCAGCGGCACCTGTGGATAACGTTCCTCCAGGTATTCGATGATGGCGGGTGACTGCACCAGCAACACGCCTTCGTCGGTACGCAGCGCCGGCACCCGGCCCTGAGGGTTGATCGCCAGGTAGGCCGGTTGACGATGCTCGCCTCCCGGCGGAGCGATCAGGTTGATCGGCAGAGCCTGGTAATCCAGGCCCTTGAGCGCCAGGGCGATGCGCACTCGATAGGACGAAGTGGAACGGTAGTAAGTGTAGAGTTCCATGCCCAGTTCCCTCACCGCGCCGGCAGGATCTTGCCCCGGCATTCGCCGAAGCCGATGGAGGCAAAGCCCTCGCGACTGCAACGGGCCCGCAGGATGATTTCGTCACCGTCTTCCAGGAATTTGCGCACTTCGCCAGAAGCCAGCTCGATTGGCTTTTTACCGCCCTCGGTAATCTCCAGCAGGCTGCCGAACTGACCACTTTCAGGCCCCGACAAGGTGCCCGAACCGAACAGGTCACCGGCCTGCAACTGGCAACCATTGACGCTGTGGTGGGCGACCATCTGCGCGACGGTCCAGTACATGTACTGGGTGTTGCTCAACGTCAGGCGATGGGCCGGCAGGTTCTGCTCGCGCATGGCTTCGGTCAGCAGCAGGACTTCCAGCTCGATGTCAAAGGCCCCACCGGCCTGGTCACGCTTGTCCAGCAGGTACGGCAATGGCTGTGGATCGCCTGCCGGACGCGCCGGTTGCGGGCGGCGGAAGGGTTCGAGGGCTTCGGCCGTCACCACCCATGGCGAGATACTGGTCAGGAAACTTTTGGACAGAAAGGGCCCCAGCGGCTGATATTCCCAGGCCTGGATATCCCGGGCCGACCAATCGTTGAGCAGGCAGAAGCCGCCAATGTGCTCGGCGGCATCGCCGATGGCAATGGCTTCGCCCAGTGCATTGCCCTTGCCGATCCAGATGCCCAGTTCCAGTTCATAGTCCAGCCGCGCGCACGGGCCAAAGGTCGGCTCGCTCTGGCCGGCGGGCAGCGTCTGGCCCTTGGGCCGGCGCACGTCGGTGCCGGACGGGCGAATGGTCGAGGCACGCCCGTGATAACCAATGGGCACGTACTTGTAGTTGGGCAACAGCGGATTGTCGGGACGGAACAACTTGCCGACGTTTTGCGCGTGTTCGATGCCTACGTAGAAGTCGGTGTAGTCGTTGATTTTTGCCGGCAGGTGCATCTGGCAGTCAGCGGCGAGAACCAGCAGCTTCGAGCCCTGGGCTTCGATCTTGCCCTGCAACGGGCTGTCTTCGCGCAGCAGGTCCAGCAGCCGTTCACGCAAGGCCACCCGAGCATCGCGCCCGAGCTCAAAAAATTCATTCAACTGGCCGCCACTCATGGCTTCCACAGCGGCGCGCGCGGCGCCGTCAAACAGGCCCGCCTGCAGCGCGGCCTGCAAATCGAAAATCCGCTCGCCGATGGCCACGCCGCTACGAGGGCTGTCGCCTTGAACGCTGAAAACACCCAGCGGCAGGTTTTGCAGAGGGAAATCGGCATGGCCGTTGGCGCAGGCAACCCAGCTACGGGCAGGGGGAACGTGAGTCATGGGTTATCTCCGGGTCGGGTCGAAGGTGACCGGCAGCGAGGCCCAGCAGGCGTCGTAGTCAGTTTGCAATTGTGGGCAATCCAGGGCGAAACGGCTCGGGCGCAGCACTTGGCTGGTCTCGAACATGAAGGCCATGGTGTTGTCGATTTTCACCGGTTCAAGCGCGGCATTGATCGCCCTGGTGCAGGTTTCGCCGTCCGGGCCATGGGCACTCATGCAACTGTGCAAGGACGCACCACCCGGCAGGAAACCTTCGGCCTTTGCATCGTAGGCGCCCTGGATCAACCCCATGAACTCGTTCATCAGGTTGCGGTGAAACCACGGCGGACGGAAGGTGTTTTCAGCGACCATCCAGCGCGGCGGGAAGATCACGAAGTCGAGATTGGCCAGCCCATGGACGCTGGTGGGTGACGTCAGCACGGTGAAAATCGAGGGGTCCGGATGGTCGAAACTGACCGTGCCGATAGTGTTGAAACGGCGCAGGTCATATTTGTATGGCACGTTGTTGCCATGCCAAGCCACCACATCAAAGGGCGAATGATCCAGCTCGCAACCCCACAACTCACCGAGGAATTTCTGCACCAGCGCAGTCGGTCGGGCGAGGTTTTCGTAATGAGCAACCGGCGCCAGAAAATCCCGTGGGTTGGCCAGGCCGTTACTGCCGATCGGCCCAAGGTCCGGCAGGCGCAACGGCGCACCATGGTTTTCGGCGATATAGCCGCGGGCGTTTGGATCAAGCAGCTCGACGCGAAATTTCAGGCCCCGGGGGATGACGGCGATTTCCAGCGGTGCCAGTTCCAGCAGGCCCAGTTCGGTGGCGATGCGCAGCCGTCCCAGTTGCGGCACGATCAACCATTCCCCGTCGGCATTGAAAAACACCCGCTCCATGGAACGGTTGGCGCGGTAATGGTAGAGGCTGATGCCGGCCGGTTTGTCCGAGCCGGCATTGGCCGCCATGCGCACCAGCCCATCGATGAAATCGGTCGGTTCAACGGGAATATCCAACGGGTTCCAGCGCAGGCGATTGGGCGTGACCTCACCCAGAGGACCGCCTGCTATCTGATGTTCAAGCTTGACGAAGGCCGGATGATTGGCCGACGGCCGGATGCGATACATCCAGGTCCGCCGCGCTTCGCTGCGAACCATGGTGAAGGCCGTGCCGGAGAATAATTCGGCATAGAGACCGTAAGGGGCTTTTTGCGGGGAATTCTGGCCAACGGGCAAGGCGCCGGGCAGCGCCTCGCTGGCAAATTCATTGCCAAAGCCTGACTGATAAGCCAGGTCCGACACTGTGGAATCGAGGGTCATGGAGCCTCCTGAACACAGGACTGGGTACGACCTCGTCGTTCCACGAAGAAACGTCAGGCGCACAGGTTATTTTTATCGTAATTCAATTACGCATAACGTAATTTGCTCGGCAGCGACCGTCAAGCTATAAAGACGCCCATTCGCCTCTGGACTCAGCGCCGCCATGGAAACCCCGCTCAGCAACGGTAAACAGAAAGTCCGCTCGGCCGAAGTCGGCACCGACATCCTCAAGGCCCTGGCCGAGCTGTCGCCCTCCACATCGCTCTCGCGCCTGGCCGAACACGTGCAAATGCCGGCGAGCAAGGTTCATCGATACCTGCAGGCCTTGATCGCCAGTGGTTTCGCTGAACAGAACACCTCCACCAACCACTACGGCCTCGGGCGCGAAGCCTTGCGCGTGGGCCTGGCGGCGTTGAACGGCATGGACGTGTTGCAAGTGGCGGCCCTGCCCTTGGCCGAACTGCGCGATGACTTGAACGAAACCTGTTTCCTGGCGGTGTGGGGCAATCATGGCGCCACCGTCGTACGGATCGAGCCCGCCGTGCGGGCCGTGACCGTGGTGACACAACTGGGCTCGGTGCTACCGCTGCTCAGCTCGTCCACGGGACTGGTGTTCAGCGCTTATCTACCAGCGCGCGAGACGATCGGCCTGCGCGAGCAGGAAGTGAGCGCCTCCACGGCCCATGCCCTGGCCGACGACCAGGCCTATGCCGCCCTGTGTCAGCAGATTCGCAGCCGTGGCCTGCACCATGTGCATGGTTTGCTGCTGCCCGGCGTGGATGCCTTGTCCGCCCCGGTCTTCAATGCAGTCGGCGAGGTCAAGGCAGTGATGACCATCGTCGGCCCGACCTCGCTGTTCCACGCCGACGAAAACGGCCCGGCGGCGCAACGACTGTTGGCGGCGACCCGGGCCGTGAGTTGGCGGATGGGGTATGAGGCGGGTCCAGGATCAGCCCAGGAAATCCGGGACAATCCTGATCACTAGATCATTGAGATGCGGGGTGATCAGTTGCGGATGGAGGTAGCGCTCTTCCCCGCTGAAACCGACGGTATAAATACCTTGGTGGCTGCCCTGCGAATGGTAGGGAATCACATCGTTCTTGAAGTGGCCGAGTAGATACTCAACCAGCCTCTCGGAAGACAACACCATGCGCCTGCCGAGGCCATCATCAATAAAACTGGTCACGTACACGCCCTCCGGATAGAGGTTGGGCGCGTGAACTTTCAAGGCACCCTGCACATCCTCGGCGGTCAATGGCCTGAGGGAACGCGGGGATAAATCGATTGCAGGTTTTTCCGTCAAACTTGCAACGATGTCTATGACGATTTTTTCAAAGGCTATCAAGTCCAGCGTTTTTATCCGGTCTTCGGCAGCAAAGGAATAACGCCGGCTGAACACATTACTGATTCCTTGCGTATACGTTGGCAGGCTTTGCTTTTCAACGCAGGCCAGCGTTTCCTCGAATAACGTTCTAGAAGTTACTGTTTCGAGCTTGGGGAAGTCCATCAACGTATTCACATAGGCAGTGAATGGGTTGACGTCCAATGGCTCCAGGTAATGAGCCAATAGCACCTGCACGGCAAAATCTGCGCGCGTATTCTTCAGGGCCAGAAGTCTTTCGGAGTGAGAAGAAAACAACGGGGTATTCATAAGACATCCTTGTCATTTCATGGGCTCGAACTTCCTGTGCGAGCCGTTACGGGTTGTACGCCTGATGCAACAACACGGCATCGGGTCAACTGAAGCGGCAACTTAAGACTTGAACTTCAGCCAGGCCGTTATACACAGGCCCGCGCCCGACTGTAAAAAAGCAAGTGTAAGCGTGCGTGAAGTTTCGAATCATTGCCTCTAACCCATCACCCCCATGACCTTGGCTTTTGCCACTGCCTGGGTACGTCGCTGTACACCCAACTTGCTGTGGATGCGACGCGCATGGGTTTTCACCGTGTGCAACGAGATGAACAACTGTTCGGCAATCTGTTGGTTTGAATATCCCTGGGCAATCAGCTCCAGGACCTCCAGCTCGCGATGACTGAGCAACGTCTCCTCGGCGGTGGCGGCCGACTCGACCTGTTCTGCCGATTGGCCCCAGCGCAACAGCTCGGGCTGGCGCAAGCGCAGCTCGCACAACGCTTGCTGGGCCCGCCAACAGGTGACTCGCTTGAGCCCCTCTTGCAGCAATGACCGGGCCTGGACACGATCGCCGGATAACCAGACGACCTCCGTCAGCACCAGGTGCAGTTCGGTTTCCAGACTGTGCATTTCGCCGTGCTGGGCCTGGGCGATCATGGCTTGCAGGTGCACTTGTGGCGCCTGCGCCCGGTGCAAGTAGACCTCGGCCAGCACCAGCGAGTACTCAAGTCGCGCAATCAACTCCAGGGTCGCGGGAGGCGCGTGCTTAGCCTGCGGTCCACGAAAATGCCGCAAGACGCGGGTCAGGGCTTCATGGGCCAGTTCCGCCCGTCCCTGTTGCAACCAGAACTGGCAGCTGGTCTGCAACAACACGCCCCGGTAAACGGTGTCGGGGATGTGCCGCTGCTGCATGATCCGCTCGGCATCGCGCAGATGCATGAAGGCCTCGCCATAGTCGCCTTGGTTGGCCGCCAGGCAGGCCTTGCCGAGAAAGCCATAGAGCACCTGTTTGTCCTGGCTGTGCAGGCCCGTTTCCAGGCCTGTTTGAAAGTGCTCGGCAGCCCGCTCCTCAAACCCCATGCGCAGCGCCAGGCGCCCGCGCCGCAGGGCAATCCGTCCCAACAACGGAGAAAAGTCCTGACCCGGTTTATCCAGCAGTGCCTGGACGGCGGCCAGCAAATGGTCGGCCCGATGCGGCGCGCCGCGTTGCTCCAGGATTTGGGCATGGTCCAGCTCCAGCAAGCCCTCGAAGACCAGCGAGCCTTGCGCACGCGCCAGGCATAACGCCTGGCGGTTGATCCATTGCGCCGAGGCCAATTCGCCGGCCAGCAGCGCCTGCTGCGTCAGCCCACCCAGGCATAGCACCCGTTGGGCCCAGGCCTCGGGGTCCAGGCTGGCCTGGGCCTCGAGGAAATGCTCGCGCGCCGGTTCGCCATCGCCCGAGAGGTGCAGCAACCAGCCGCGCAAGACCAGCCACCTTGCCAGCACCTGTCGCTGCCGACAGGCCGAAGGCTGCGGCAGGAATCTGGCCAGTTGCTCGATGCAGATCGACGCCTGATCGAAGCGTCCGGCGAACAAGAGTGCGGCGGTGACCAACCCCACCGATTGCGGCGTACCGAGGGTCAGCGCCTCGCCTTGCCGGTCGTGCAAGCCCAGCAACAGCACTACGTTATGGCGCTGCAAAACGTGCTCGAAACTCAAATGCTGCAAGAAACTGACGGCGGTCTCGAACTCCTCGGCCAACATGGCTTGTTCGAACGCCATTTGCCAGTCCTGCTCAGCAGCAAACCACTGGCAGGCCCGTCGATGCCAGGAACGGCCCTGGGGCCAAGGTTCTTCACGTACCAAACGGGCCAGGGCCGGGAAAATCTGCAACCAATCCGAGGTCTGCTCCCACGGCTCGATGAAACAACCCAGGTCCAGCAACAACGGCAGGCATTGCGCGCCCACCGTGTCGCCAAACAGGTGCTCGCACAGCCGGGCATTGAACCGCGGCAGATGCGCCAGCACACGCCAGGCCTGGGCCAGGTCCGGGGTCAGCGTGCTGAACAGTTCGTACTCCAGGTAGTCGAGCAAGGTTCCCGGGCGTCCTGGCGATGCATGACTGCGCGCCCATTCGCAGCGCTCAAGCAGGCTGATACGCACCCCGGCGCACCAGCCACCATTACGCTGAATCACCTCGCGGGCCGTGCGGGCAGCCTGTGGAGCAGGCAGATGACGAAGCAGTGGCTGGATATCGTCAGGGCTGAAGAACAACGCCTGCGGGTCAAACTCGTACAGCTCGTCATCGAGCAACAGCCGCGGCCAGTTGCAGTGAGGACGCCGCCGGCCATTGAGCCACAGGTGCAACGCCGGACTGCTGGTGTTCAACAGACGGTCGAGCAACTGGTCCAGCTCGGGATTCGGCACCCGGCAATAGTCGTCAAGGAATACCCAAGTGGGCGTTTGCAAACGGGCCAGGTGGGCCAGCAGCCCCGCCTCATCCAGCACCGGCAGCCCGAGGGTCTGTGCCAGGCGCTCGCACATTTGCACCGCGCTCAACGCCGCGCCCCCCAGTGGCAACCAATGCAGCCGACAATCGGTGGGGGCTTGCAGGAAGCACTCGGCGAACAACGCACTCTTGCCGCTGCCCGCCGGTGCGCAGAGCAGCTTTACCCGCGCTTCGGACGTCAGCAGCGGCTCGCTCAGGGACCGCCGTGGTACATGCGTCGAGGACAGGCGGGGCAGCAATCCTGGACGGTCCGGACACGGGGTCATGGCGGTCATGGGAGAAGATCCTGTTTATTGTTATCTCTCCACCCTAGTCCTGTGTCGCCGACCTTTGGAGAAGTATTCAGCACGCTGATTGGCGCCCATAAAAAAACGACCGGCAGAGGGGCTGCCGGTCGTCATGCCGGTTCAAATCAGACTCGGTCCCGCTGGCCGTAGGAGCTGGCGGAGCCTGCGATCTTTTGGTCTTTCGCTTGGGATTCAAGCGCCAAGGGAAAGATCGCAGCCTCGTTGCACTCGACAGCTCCTACACAGCTTCTACATGGCTCCTATACCTCAGTGGGTTGCGGTGTCTCGTCCGAAGGGTTAGCGAACCCCGGACGAGCGCAGCGCCGCCGGCGTGTAGTCGGCGGCCCGGGCTTCGAAGCCGTACTCGTAGCTGCGCTTCTCTTCGTTCTTCATCCCCAGTGCAATGTAGCGGCCAGCGATGATGTCGTAGAGCGCCTCAAGGGTGTAGCCCGGATTCTGGTTGGCGTAGTAGAACTGGGCATGACCTTCGGCCACCCGCCACAGTTGACCGCGACCGTCGTAGTGATCCACCAGCGCCGCCTGCCAGCTATCCTCGTCGAAGTACATGTGGCGCTTGGCGTAGATGTGACGTTCGTTTGGCTTGACCGTACCCACCACTTCCCAAACCCGATGCAGTTCATAGCGGGTCAGATCCTGATTGATGTGGCCAGCCTTGATCACGTCGTCGTACTTGAGGCTGGGGGAGTCGAGTTTGTAGCTGTTGTAGGGAATGTACATTTCCTTCTTCCCCACCAACTTCCAGTCGTAGCGGTCCGGCGCACCGGAGAACAAGTCGAAGTTATCGGAGGTACGCAACCCGTCGGCGGCGGTACCCGGGCCGTCGTAGGCCACTTGCGGGGCACGACGCACACGGCGCTGGCCGGCATTGTAGATCCAGGCCAGGCGCGGCTCCTTCACCTGGTCAAGGGTTTCATGCACCAGCAGCACGTTACCGGCCAAACGCGCCGGCGCGGTGACCGACTGTTTGAAATAGGTCAGCACGTTGCTGGCTTTTTCCGGATCGGCGTCTTTGATCAGGAACGGCACGGCGATCTCTTCTTCGAAGCGGATCGGCGTGAAGCTGCCGTTGGTTTGCGGGGTGGCCTGGGTGATGATGCGCCGCACGTTGCCGCCGTGATAACGGGTGATGTGGTTCCACAGCACTTCTACGCCGCTCTTGGGAATCGGGAACGCGTAATAACGGTTGCCGGTGAAATTGGCCAGGCCGTTGCCGTCATTGATGGTGGTGACGTTGAGGGCGCTGCGCTTGGCCGACTCGTAGATCTCGGGCGGTAGTGAGACGCTGCGATGGGTCGGATAGACCGGAATTTTATAGGTTTGCGGATAACGCTTGAACATCGCGATCTGACCTTCGGAAAGCTTGTCCTTGTACTTGTCCACGGTCTGGGCGGTGATGGTGAACAGCGGTTTTTCACCGGCAAAGGGGTCGGCCAAAAAGCCTTTACTGTCCACCGCCCCGGCGTCTTTGGCGATGCCACCGGTCCAGGCCGGAATCGAGCCATCAGCGTTGCCTGCCTTTTCCGCGCCCAGCGGTGTGAGGCTGGTGCCCAATTTGTTCGCTTCATCTGGCGAAACCGCCGCCATCACGTTCGCGGCCAGCAGGCTCAGGGCCAGGGCACCGCATTGCAGAATCATCTTGCGCATTGGTTTTTCCTTGTCAGCCGGATCAGAAGTTCACGCCAAAGCTCAACGCGAGGAAGTCGCGGTCTTCGAGGACGTTGTAGTCGCCGCCGAAAAAGTCGGTGTAACTCAGGCTGGCGGTATAGGTGTTGCGGTAGTCGGCATCGACACCCAGGCTGATGGCCTTGGCGCCCTCGTTGAACAAGCCGTTGGGGCCGTAGCCGGCCACGTCATGGGACCAGGAGACGTTGGGTTTGAAGTTGATACCGGCCACGACGTTGGAGTAGTCAAGAATCGCCCGGGCACGATAGCCCCAGGACGTCGAGGTGACGAAACCGTCGGTGTCACCGCCGAACCCGTACTGGCCGTAAACCGAGTCACGGCCATAACGCAGCGTGTCCTTGGACTCCAGCCCGCCGACATGCACCACCGCCGCCTCGCCCACCAGGGTCAGGCGATCGGCACCCATGACCTGATCGACGAAGTGCGTCAGGGTGCTCTGGATCTGGGTTATTTCCTTGCGCCGGTAACCGGTGTTATCAGCACCGGGCGAGGTCGCGATGGGCGATGCCGCGCCACCGGCAATCGGATTGACAAGGGCCAGGGTCAGGTCGTTGGTATTGATCTGCACCGGCGCGTTGGGACGGTAGCTGATTTCCCCGGTCCAGGCGGTGCCGGTGGGCAACGTCGTGGAGAAACTGGCGCCGTACAGGCGGATGTCTTCCGGGTATTCAAGGTAGTACCCACCGCGGCCCAGCATCACGCTTTGCGCCAGCCCCGCACCGCTGCCAGGAGCAAGCCCTTCTGCAATCGCGACCATTCCCGGCAGTGCCGACAACGTAGAGAGGCCGGCGGTGGTGGTGCCCACGGTCGGCGTGCGGCTGTGGTAGTTCATGAAGTACAGGCCGTACTCGGTGTCATCGCCCAGCCAGCGCAGTGCCGTGCCCCACTGGCCGGAGTCGCGGGCGTCGCGGTCGCCACCACGGGGAATGATCACCCCTTCGCTGGATACCTGGATGTCCTGGCCAAATGCCTGGGTCAAGGGCACGAACGGCGCAATCGCCGGACTGCCCACGGTGTAGCCGCTGGTGCAGCCATCGGCCACCACGTCGTTGCCGAAGAACGTGCCGCAGTTATCCACCACGGTCTGGTCCCACTCCAACTGGTAGAAACCTTCGATGGTGAGTTTGTCGGTCAAGCCCTGGGAGGCGAACAACATGTTCACCGGGATCAGGCCTTCCTTGATCTCGGCACCCGGACGGCGAAACGCGGAGACGTCCACCGGGTTGATGCTGTTGATGGAGTTACCGATGAAGGTACTTTCACCCCAACTGACCACCTGCTTGCCCGCACGCACCGTACCCGGCAAATCGGCGATGGAGTAATTGTGATAGACAAACGCATCGAGCAACTGCGCCCCTGACGACTGGGAGCCTTCCTTGCGGTTGCTGTCGCTGATGTCCTTGAACGGGCGGCTTTCGTCCTTGAGTTCGAAGTCATACCAGTACTTGCCGCGCACGAACACGCCCGTATCACCATACTTGAGCTCGAGATCGTGCAGGCCTTTGAATATCTTGGAAAAGGTCTCGCCCTTCCTGAAGTTCAGCCGCCCATCGTCACCGGTGGAGGACTGCCCGGTACCGCCGTTGACGCTGCCGACCAAGTCCCTGTCGGCATCGCGCATGCCCCAGCTCGCGCCCACGGACAACGAGGAGTCGAACTGCCCCTCGATCTCGCCAATGTTGAATGAAACGGCCTGGGCCTGGGCAGAGCAGCCCAAGGCCACCGCGACGGCCAGCGCCTGCGGCTTGAAGATGGCGCGCATTGTTATTGTTGTCATGCGTCTTCCCCGGTGAGTGACAGAGCCTTCACCCTACTGCCGCACGACATGGGCGATAAGCGCACCAAGGAGGTATTCGCGCTGTACCCCGAAAGGATTACAGCCCATGACATACGCGGCTTTGCGCCGCGCATGGACGCACTGGATGATGGGTTATCAGCGCCGCGCATACTCATCGGATCTTTTCAACTGTTGCATGCCCTGCAACGGTGCATGTCCGGATCCGGGCTGTTTCCCCTGATGCCCAATCCCTATGCTGGCCGGGCTTTCAGGACAACGGGCCTGCAGGTACAAGCCGCCATCGCATCCCTCGCGACCGGCGCACCGTCATTCGGATGGATTGGCGCATCGGTCCATCACCCCCCGTGTTCACTGACGTTGGTTTTTTGCTCCTTTGCAACGTCATTTTCAGGCCGCCGCTTTTTGCAGCGGCCTTTTTTATGTGGGTTTATTTCCTGCGTGAAACTTCTCGTTTCCTACAACATGGTCGGAATCTCTCACCTGCCCAGTTTATGCAATCAAACTTATAGTCTTCTTCACGTCTTGATGGCGATGAGACAAATGAACATGAACGGCGGCAAACAGTGAATGCCGACAGGGACATTTGAAATGCACTTATCGAAAAGGAAATCGATATGCAACAAGAAAAAAACATCCTTGTGAATAGAGGTATACCTCGTACTCCTTCGTCGTCTCCTGGATACGGATTCAGTGCAAGGGGCGTGTCAGGCCCCGACCACTCCGATCGTGCATACGACGCAGTTGATTATGCCATTGACTGGCTGATTGAAAGCAATGACTCCACCGAAGCATTATTCAAAGATAATATAAAAAACATCAAGCACATAACCGATTCTGAACTCGCAAAAACACGAGCAGCCGTTCGTGCGGTGGTCCCCCGTGAAACCGATGCTCTCGAAGTTGATTTACGAACACTGAAACTACAGCTTTTTAAAGCAAGAACAGATTTTCAAAAACAAACAGAAACGGCCAATCTTTATTATGGGCATGATCCACTCACCCACAAAACTCGCGATCCGTCCTATAAGGGTTTTGAGCTTCTTGGTCGTCGCGGAGGGCAAAGACGCTATTACAACGCAATAGCCAAATGGAATATTTCTTACGCCGCAGCTTTCCAAGCGAAGTTTCTTGCTGAGCAGATAAAACTATTGGACGCTCGCTTAGCCACGCACAACAAAGCCATTGCCAACGTCAAGGCGAAAGCAGCTGCCGCTCAGGCAAAAGCCCAAGCCGAAGCCAAACGTGTGGCTGTTGAGAAGGCACGCAAGGCAGCCGAGACGGAGACCCAACGCGTAGCTCAGGAACAAGCGTTGCGCCACGCCCTGGCTGGCGGAGCATTCCCCGTACTGGGCGCCGCAGTCGCAGCCGGTCCAGTGTTCACCCTCGCTGGCAGTAGCCTGATCACAAATCCGGCAACAACCTCGGCAATCCAGGCTGCATTACGAACCGCGATCGCGATGGCCATCGAATCGACCATCGCGGTAGCAGCACCGGCTCTGGCAGGATTTGCGGCCCTGCTTTATCCATCGGAACTGGGCAACGGTGATCTCTATGCCTTGAGCGTCCCGCTGTCCGAACTTGCACCGAGTAATTCCGACGATCTGTACGCCATCGCGGCTGCGCAGGGTGAGGTCAACCTACCGGTCGTCATCGGCTCCAGGACTGCGGGTAACAGAACGGAATTTGTCGTGACAGGCGGCAACAGTACCTCGGCGCACTCCAAAGCACCGGTGCTATTCGCCACGCCTGATCCCGTCGGTAATTTCTACAGGTCCTACAGCCCCGACGCCGCGTCCTCCAGCATGATCTGGACGCCCATAGTGAAACCGGGTAGCACGTCCACATCACTGCCGGCGGCCATGCCACACGTGACCGCCTACAACGGCCCTACCCCGGTGGCGGTAGACGGGCGAATCGATACGCACCCGGAGTTTGATCTCTACAGTTTTGGTGGGTTTGTCACAGTGTTCCCCGTTGAATCGGGTCTTCCACCGATCTATACCGTCTTCAACAGTCCTTATGAGGGAGCGACTACCAAGGGTGAACACAGTGGACGCGAATTTAATCCGGAGCAGGCAGGTGGACCGATTCTTGAGCTGGATTGGCGGACAGCGACGATTACTCAGGAAGGGATAGACGCCGTGAAGCTGCATATCGCGCGGCTGGATCAGTCAGATGCGAATGATGTCATGATTGAGCGGCTTGAGAGAATTATGAAAGGAGCGTTGATAACAACTGATGTTGACAAACGCTTTTACACCCACGAGACACGAGAACTGGAAAGGTTTAGAGCTCAAGGGCTCGCTGACAATTTCATTCCGAGCAACGGTTCCCCCGAATGGAACAACGCCCATACTGCTACATTGGAAGACTATAAACTGAGCAGCAGCGAATCATTGCTGTATTCCCCGGAAGCGCTTGAGGCAGGAAAAAAACAAATGCATCAGATATACAAGCGCCTTTTGAAAGGAGAATATTAATGAGTAGCATCGAGCAAATTGTAAAAAACGAGTCGATCACAGATATTGTTTCTGCTTTCGGTATCAGCTTGGCTTACCCATCGCTCGACCGAATGATCGGTCGCTATAGATTTGAGGCAGTCGCAAATGGAGAGTTACTAAGGACCTACGCAAGACTTTTTGAGGAAGGCGTATTGGCAAACGGTGAAGGCCCAGTTGCCATCAAAGGTCCAAACTGGAAACCCCCAACATTCGTGCTCGAAAAAAAATATACCTGACCTCGCAAACCGACTTTGCTAGCCGCTGCCTTGCCGCGGCTTCTACTTAACCGTCCCCCTGATAGTTCACTAACGCACCAAACATCTTCTCGATTCATAGCCAATTCCTACACCCGAATGAATTAATAGCCATACCGCAACGCTCGAAGATTATCAGATCCCAGATCGCGAGTTTTTTATACGTCGGATGCCTTAGCAAAAGCAAACCTACAGGACGAAAGAGATTACCAGCAGCTTCTGAAGGAGATGTCGCAATGAACACTGTTGAGCAAATAGTCAAGAACGAGCCATTGGAAGAGCTCGTCACGGTATTTGCGTTACTGAGAGCGCACCCACATTTAGACATACTGATCAGACGCCACAATCGTGAGCTTATCCAGCATGGAGAACTTGAAAAAACCTACATCAAACTTTTCGACGCAGGCGTGCTGGCAAGCGGTGAAAAAGGGCTATGTATCAAAGGTCCAAACTGGAAAGCGCCTAAATTCATGTTAGCGAAGAGATACACCTGATCCATATCGTACCCAAGCAGCTTGGCCGCCGAAGTTTCAGCGGCACTTTTTAAATACTACAAGATTATTTTTGTGCCTTATTCTTACCAGCAGTAGACTCCTAAACCTTCTAAGACCTGTTCCTACAACAAACCAAGAAACCCGCTACGCCCCCATTAAAAATTCACTGTTAGGCTGAAAGTCAGTCACCGCATTCCGCTTCGACTTTAAACTTCAGTGAGTTTTCATGACACTTATCAACTACAACCGCTATCGCTCGGTGAAAGGCTTCAACGACAGAATTCGTTTTCTAGTGTTTCATTACACCGCCGCGAACTTTTCATCCTCCATCAACGCACTGACCGGCCCCTCTGTCAGCGCCCACTACCTCATCCCGGACTTCAACGACCCGAGTTACTTGAAAACCGGTTTCCAGGAACCGCAGGTTTTCAACCTGGTGGACGAGAACCAACGTGCCTGGCACGCGGGAGTCAGCAGTTGGGCTGGTCGCACGAATCTGAACGACACCTCGATCGGTGTTGAAATCGTCAACCTGGCCACCGATAACCAAGGGCAATTGACCTTCCCGCCTTATCCGCCGGAGCAAGTCGAGGCGATCGAATACCTGGCGTTGAACATCCTCAAGCGCTATCCGGACATCAGCCCGGTCAATGTGGTGGGACATTCGGATATTGCGGCTGGCAGAAAAAGCGATCCCGGCCCGATGTTCCCCTGGCACGCGCTGTATCTGAAGGGCATCGGCGCCTGGTTCGATGAACCCACGCAGAAGGCTTACACCCGCGCCTACCAATGCAACGGCCTGCCGACACGCGAGCAACTGCTCGGGTTGTTCCGCAAATATGGGTATGACACGTCGGCAGCCGCCACAAGTGTGGGTTTTCAGCGTTTGGTGCGAGCCTTTCAGTTGCACTTTCGTCCAGCGAAATACGACGGTGTGATGGACATCGAGACGGCCGCAAATCTGGCGGCGCTGGTGAAGAAATACGTCCCCTGACCACCGTTGCCGCGTGTGACGGCAACGGGTCGAGGCCGCAAGGTCAAACGGTGTAGCGCTGCAAATTCGCCATCATTTCCTTCAACGCTTCAAGATTGTCATTGGGGTGTACCGCGCCCTCGAAATCACAGATCTGCTGCCAGTGGGCCGCGACGTCTTCGGGCGAGAAACCTTTGCTTGGATCGAAGCCGGCCCCCAGGCTGCGCTCCCAACGCACCTTGCCCATCCAGCCGCCGCCCACTTCGAACAGCCCGGAGGTTTCCTGGCAGGCCTCGCTGGCCAGGTACACCACCAATGGGCTGACGAGTTCCGGCTTGAGCTGTTCAAACACCTGTGGCGGGATCAGGCCTTCGGTCATGCGGGTACCGCCGGTGGGGGCGATGGCATTGACCAGAATATTGTTCTTGCGACCTTCGATGGCCAGGGTGCGCGTCAGGCCATAAAGGCCGAGCTTGGCCATGCCGTAGTTGGATTGGCCAAAGTTGCCGTAGATGCCGGACGTGGAGGCGGTAAAAATCACCCGTCCGTAATTCTGCTCACGCAGGTGTGGCCAAGCGGCGCGGGTGACTTTGTAGGCACCCTCGACATGCACGCGGTAGACCAGGTCCCAGTCGGCGTCCTCCATTTTGTGGAAGGTCTTGTCCCGCAGGATCCCGGCGTTGTTGACCACGACATCGACCCGGCCAAACACGTCGAGCGCATTTTGAACAAGCTTGTCACCATCGGTGACGGAGTCGTGGTTCGCCTCGGCAATCCCGCCGGCCTGGCGAATTTCAGCGACCACCCGATCCGCCGCCGAGGCGTTGGCCCCTTCTCCCTGGGCAGAGCCGCCGAGGTCGTTGACCAGCACTTTGGCCCCTTGCCTGGCGAACAACAGGGCATGGGCTCGCCCCAGACCACCACCGGCACCCGTGACGATCACGACTTGATCTTCGAAGCGTACAGATTCATTCATGGGCAGAACTCCAGCAGGCAATAGGACAATGCCCCGAGTGTCGGGCACAGGGCGACCGCTCACAATCAACAGGGTTGGGAGTGAATGGTGGGCAATAAGGTGAGGGGATGATGAGAGGCGGCTCTGCTGTGGAAACCGCGGCCCTCATCAGGAGGCGAACCTGCTCGCGACAGTGCTCCAACCTTCAGGGCCTATGAGCAGACCACCTGCCTGAGCGGCGTGGCCCTGTTTTCGCGAAACGCCAGGTAATGCTTGAGTACCTGCACAGGGGCTTCGGTGTGTGGGTAATGGCCGATATCGGGCAGCAGCACGGTGTCAGGGTTGGGGATCAGCGCCTCGTAGCGCGCCACCATGTGCTCACCGGAAATAGGATCGACCGCCCCGTCGATCACCCGCATCGCCACCTCGCCGCGCTGCATGGCTTGCACCCAGCGGTCACGCTGCACCCGCCGCTCGGGGATATAGGCGATGAGTTTGTGCATGATCCGCGGTCCGTGATGGGTTTGGACCAGGCTCCAGTAATCGTCCAGCTCGCTTTCGGTCGGGCCGGTGCTGGGGCCGAATATCTGGCGAAAGCTCTTGACCAGGCCTTCTCGGGAAAAAGCCCGGCCCAATAGCCAGCCCAAGGGGCTGAGCAACAGTTTTTGCATCAGCACCGGGCGATGGGTTTCGGGGAACAGGCCGCCGTTGAGAAAGACACAACTGGCGAGTTCGATGCGCGCTTCGTAGTGCCGGGCAAGCAGTTCCTGGGCCACGCTGTCACCATAATCATGGGCCAGTACGTGTACGGCTTGCTTCACATTCAAATGTGCCAGCAAGGCCTGCTGCAGGTCAGCCTGCTCCAACAGGCTGTAGACATGATCCGTCGGCTTGGCCGAGTCGCCAAAACCGAGCATGTCGCAGGCGATCACCCGATATCGCTGCGCCAATGGTTGCCACAGATAATGCCAATCCCAACTGGCGGTGGGGAAACCATGGATAAGTAGCAGCGGCTCGCCGTGCCCCGCCACCCAATACCGGATAGCGTGGCCACGGAACATCATTGTCTGGCCGCGCTGGCGCCAGATACGCAGGGGAATCTGGACCAGAGGCATCAGCTTCTATAACCCGAATCTTGTTGATCGAGTTTGCGCAGCAACGCCGGCCACGCCAGCGCGCCTCCCATGCCTTGGGCGCTTTTGGTCACCCCGGCAATCATCGCTCGGGCGCCGGCCAGTATCTGCGGCTCGATGGGGATCAGTTCAGCCCCGCCATTTTGGGCCAGGACCTGAATGTCGCAGGCTCGCTGGAAGGTAAACATCATCAGGAAGGTGTCGGCAATGGTGTCGCCGCAGGTCAGCAGACCGTGGTTGTGCAGCATCAGGAAATTGTTGTCGCCCAGATCCGCCTGCAGGCGGGCCTTCTCTTCGTGATTGAGGGCCACGCCTTCATAGGCGTGATACGCCAGACTCGACAATACAAACAACGATTGCTGGCTGATGGGCAACACACCCTGCTTCTGTGCAGACACGGCGACGCCGGCTGCGGTGTGGGTATGCAGCACACAAACCACATCGTGCCGCACCTCATGCACCGCACTGTGGATGGTATAGCCGGCGGGATTGATCTCGTAGGGGCTGTCCATCAGCTTGTTGCCGGCCTGATCGACCTTGACCAGGCTCGAGGCGGTGACCTCATGGAACATCAACCCGAACGGGTTGATCAGAAAATCATCGGTACCAGGGACCTTGGCGGAGATATGCGTGAAGATCAGATCATCCCAGCCATGCAAGGCGACAAGCCGGTAGCAGGCCGCCAGATCGACGCGGGTTTGCCATTCGGCGGCACTGACCTGATCTCTGATGCTGAGTGTCGATGGGACGGGCGCTACGCTCACGGCTCTGACCTCTGCTTTCTAGTTATAGGTACTTGTTCCGAAACAGTCATGAACAAGCTAACCAAGTCTAGTCAGCTCCAGCGGGGTCGGTAGTTGCATTGGCAGCCAGCTTACTGGCCGAGCGAGTCATCGACGCGGTGGCCCGTACCCACCATCGCATCAACCACGCAGCGCGTCGATCAACGCCTCCAGCCAGGGTTCGGCATCGGTTTCCGGGGTGACGCTTTCGCTGGCATCCAGCCGCAACATGGGCAGTACCTCACGCACGCCCAGCTCGGCGAACAACTCGCGCATCTGTTCGCCACCGCCGCAGAAGGTATCGCCGTAGCTGGCATCGCCCAGGCCTATCACGGCGCCAGGAAGGTCACGAAAAGAAGCTGGCAATTGGTCGCGCATCGTCGAATATAATGGCATCAAGTTGTCCGGCAACTCTCCCATGCCCGTCGTGGAAGTCACCGCCAGCAAGGCCGTCGGGCCAAATGCCTGAATGTCCGCCAGGCTTGCGCGCGGGTTGTGCAAGGTTTCGAAACCCGCGTCACCGAGCAGTTTGGCGGCGTGCCGGGCGACTTCTTCGGCGGTCCCGTAGACGGAACCCGAAAGGATGGCGACTTTCATCAATCTGATCCTGAACCTGAATAAAAAGAGCCGCGATAGTAACAGGCTCAGACGCAAGGTTGCGATTGACTCTCAACAACCAATAATGGCCAGTGGACATCGCGCCAGGTTCTTCTAAAATGCAGCGCACACAGGGATGTTCAAGGGATGTCGCCCCATGATTAACGCTCAACTGATGCAACTGGTCATCAACGCTTCGAACGACGGCATCGTCATCGCTGAAAAAGAAGGCGACGAAGACAATATCCTGATCTACGTAAACCCGGCTTTCGAACGGCTGACCGGCTACAGCAGCGACGAAATCCTTTATCAGGACTGCCGTTTCCTGCAGGCGGGGGATCGCGACCAGCCGGCCCTGGACCAGATCCGCGCGGCCCTGAAGCACAATGGTTCCTACCGGGGAGAGCTTCGCAATTATCGCAAGGACGGCACACTTTTCTGGAATGAGTTGTCATTGTCCACCGTAAAAAACGAGGCTGACGGACGCACTTATTTCATCGGTGTGCAAAAAGACGTGACGGCGCAGGTCAAGGCTCAGCAGCGCGTCAGCCATTTGGAAAAGGAACTGGCTGAAGCGAGAGCCACCATCGCCCGACTCGAAGCGACGAACGGCGCAAACAAAACGGCGAATTAGCGGTCAGTCACTACAATCACCAGTGAAAATGTACATATTCCTTTCGAGCACACCATGCAGCGCGACGCCCTACTGACGCAGGATGAATTGGATTTCATCCGGACCATGCAGCACAACCCGCAGTTGAACGAGCGGGATGTAACGTCGAGCTTGCTGGTAAACGGCGGGTCGCAGATCCGTGATTTGCTGACGCGCCTGGCAGCTAACGAGCAGGTCACGTTGCACGCCAACTTCGAAAACCAGCAAATGACGTTTCCGTTGCATCTGGTGGAAGACGAATTCCACGCGATGCACCTGCGCTTGGGCGTGCCCAGCATCTACGAAGACGGACCGAAGATTCGTCCATGGCGCCTGACACTTGATGAACCGGTGGCACTGGAGAATGCCAGAGGCCAGCCGGGTCCGTTCTGGGTCCATGAGGTGTCCTGCAAAGGTATCCTGTTGGAAAACCGCAGTCGCACCAAGCCACCCAAGCAATTTGCCTTGTGGTTCAGCCCGTCAGGTTATGAAAGGATTTCCCTGCGCGGCACTCTGGAACGGGAAAACGATCAGGGTCTGTACGCCTACCATCTGGGCCAGACTGACGAGGATGAGACCGAACGCCTGCGCCAATACATCCTTCAGCAACACCGCCTGACCCATCCGGCCATGCATATCTAGCGCGACCTCACCAGCCGCTCATCAGGTATCCAGATTACCCGCCAAGAGCTGTCGCAACCTCTGGTACATCAACGTCCCTTCACTGCCCAGGCAACCGATCGACGACCCCGCCAGGCTGTCCTGGAGCAGATCGGACGCGTCGCCGGCCAGCATCAGCGGGCAGTCCAGGCCCATCGCCAACTTGTTCAGGCGCTTGGGTAACTCGGCAAGCGGTGCATGATTGGAAACCAGCACCAACGCCAACGGCTGGATCTTCTGGCACACCAGGGCCAGTTCGTCGAATGGCAGGCCAATGGTCAACACCCTGACGCCGACTTCCGCCCTGGAGACGAACAGCGCCGTGACCAGCAACTCCAGCTCTCGACATTGACCGACAAGGCCCACAACCAACACCCGCCGTGAGTGGGCTTCGCGCTTGAGCAAGAGTCGCTGAATGATGCGTGAGCGCAAGAACCCATCGAAAAACACCCACTCGCTGGTTTGTCCGAACTCGTGTTGGCGTTGCTGCAACTGTCGCCAGACCGGCATCAGAATGTCCTGAAATACAATCGGCACGGCGTAGGTGGAAAATATCTGCCCATAGAGACGGTCCAGCTCTATATCGTCAAAGTTGCCAACCGCGCCAGCCACCTGTTGTTGCCACTGGGCATAATCGGCTCTCACCAGATCCGAGGAAATAAGCGCGGAAACCGGTCGCACCGATTCGGTCTTGGTCAGAATCTTTCCCACTTTGCTCACGGCGACCCCGCGTTCGATCCAGGCGAGGATGCTGCGCACCTTTTCGATATCGCCCAAGGAGTACAAGCGATGCCCGCTTTCGGTGCGTGTGGGCTGGATCAGACCGTAGCGACGCTCCCATGCGCGCAAGGTCACAGGGTTCACGCCGGTCAACCGCGCGACTTCGCGGATGGGGAACAATTCCTCCTGCTTCAAGGCAGTGGCGGCCTGGAAAACGAAGTTATCCTCTGTGATTACGCTCATTTTGGCAGACAGTTCCGGCTGGCAAATTGGATCCCAGTGTACTCCCTCTGAGTCATAGGATGACAAGAACAAACACAGCTGATGCGCGATTTTGTTGCTTTTCACTCAAGAAGGAATAAACCTTGCGTGCTTTTTGGCGAACGGACGCGCCCCACCACCCTGGGGCGTTCCCGCGAATCTCCTACCCGGAGTAACGCACCTGTTTTACGGAGATACATAATGTCTACCTCACCCGTCACCTTGATGGTTGCCCGTCGTGTCGCCAATGGGCGCTATCAGGATCTGATCGCCTGGTTGCGCGAAGGCGAACAATTGGCCACCGACTTTCCCGGCTACCTGGGTTCCGGCGTACTCGCGCCACCGCCCCAGGACGATGAATTCCAGATTATTTTCCGTTTTGCCGACGAGCAGACCCTGCATGCCTGGGAGCACTCAGCCTCGCGCACGGCCTGGCTGGGACGAGGCAGCGATCTGTTTGCCCATCCTTCGGAACACAGGGTGCGGGGGATCGATGGTTGGTTCGGCGCCAGTGGTCAACGTCCACCGCGCTGGAAACAGGCCGTGGCCATCTGGCTCGCATTCTTTCCAGTGTCGCTGCTGTTCAACTTCCTGCTGGGACCGTTGCTCAGTGAGCTGGGGACGATAAGCCGCGTGTTGATCAGCACGCTCATTCTGACGCCGCTGATGGTCTATCTGTTTATCCCGATGTCGACTCACCTGCTGGCGGGTTGGTTGAACGGTGCAGCGCAGCAAGCACTGCCGGCCAAGCCGTCTACACAGAATCAGTGACGCTGCGTAGTCTTCGCCGATCGCAGCGTTCGGCATCAGCAATGATTCCCGTGCTCGCGAAGGTGGCCTGTCAGTCGACATCGGTTTGACTGACACACCGTTTTCGCGAGCAAGCCCGCTCCCACAGAGTCGTCGCTGCCCTGCTTGGCTGTTATAGTTTTGCGATTGCCGTGAACCGAGCCTTCCTATGCCCAGCGCCACCGCTCCGATCCTGATCACCGGCGCAGCCCAGCGCGTCGGTTTGCACTGCGCCCGTCGACTGCTCGAAGACGGTCATCCAGTGATCGCCACCTACCGCACCGAGCGCCCGGGCGTGCAGGCGTTGCGGGATCTGGGGGCGACCATGCTGTTCGCTGACTTTTCCAATGAAACCGGGATTTTGGCCTTCATTGAGCAGCTCAAGCAGCACACGGACCGATTGCGCGCCATTGTCCACAACGCCTCGGCATGGCTGGCCGAGACGCCCGGCAACGAAGCGGCCGCATTCAATGCCATGTTCGCCGTGCACATGCTCGGGCCCTACCTGATCAATCTGCAGTGTGCCGAGCTGCTGCAACGCTCAACGCCGGCGGATATCGTGCACATCAGCGATGACGTCACGCGCAAGGGCAGCAGCCGGCATATCGCCTATTGCGCCACCAAGGCCGGGCTCGAAAGCCTGACCCTGTCGTTCGCAGCAAAGTACGCGCCGCACATCAAGGTCAACGCAATTGCCCCGGCCCTGCTACTGTTCAATCCCGAAGACGACGCGGCCTACCGGGCCAAGGCCTTGGCCAAGTCGGCACTGGGCATCGAGCCCGGCAGCGAAGTGATCTATCAGAGCCTGCGTTATCTGCTGGACAACCCCTACGTCACCGGCACGACCCTGACCGTCAACGGCGGCCGGCACGTCAAATAGCCTTGCTTCGAGGATGCACCATGGCGTTATCGCCCCAGCACTATCGCGAGATCCTCATCGGCCTGGGCGAAGACCCGGAACGCGAAGGCCTGCTGGATACTCCGGTGCGCGCAGCCAAGGCCATGCAGTACCTTTGTCACGGCTATGAACAAAGCATCGAACAAATCGTCAACGGCGCGCTGTTTGCCTCCGACAGCGATGAAATGGTGATCGTCGCCGACATCGAACTCTATTCCCTGTGCGAACATCACCTGCTGCCCTTCATCGGCAAGGCTCATGTGGCTTATATTCCTACGGGCAAGGTCCTGGGGCTGTCAAAGATCGCCCGGCTGGTGGACATGTTCGCCCGGCGCCTGCAAATCCAGGAAAACCTCACCCGGCAAATTGCCGACGCGGTGCAGCAGGTCACCCAGGCCGCCGGCGTTGCAGTGGTGATTGAGGCCCAGCACATGTGCATGATGATGCGCGGTGTCGAAAAACAGAACTCGACCATGAACACCTCGGTGATGCTCGGCGTCTTTCGCGAATCCAGCACCACCCGCCAGGAGTTCCTGCAATTGATTCGACGGAGCAAGTAAATGCCACAACTTCAACCCGCCATGGCGCGCATCAAGGTCAAGGACTTGCGCTTGCGCACGTTCATTGGCATCAACGAGGACGAAATCCTCAACAAACAGGATGTGCTGATCAACCTGACCATCCTCTACGCGGCCCAGGATGCGGTGCGCGACAACGACATCGACCACGCCCTGAACTACCGCACCATCACCAAGGCGATCATCGCCCACGTGGAAGGTAACCGTTTCGCCCTGCTCGAACGTCTGACCCAGGAACTGCTTGACCTGGTCATGGCCAACGAATCGGTGCTGTATGCCGAAGTCGAAGTCGACAAGCCCCACGCCTTGCGATTTGCCGAATCGGTGTCGATTACTTTAGCAGCAAGCCGGGCCGCTTCGTAGCAGCTACAAGCCTCAAGCTGTAAGCTTCAAGCCTGACCACCGCAAACCCACTCTTGCAGCTTGAAGCTTGCCCCTCGAAGCTGCCTCGCAGAGACCACCATGAACGACCAACAACGCCTCGAACTTGAAGCCGCCGCTTTCCGTCGGCTGGTTGCCCACCTGGACAGCCGCAAGGATGTGCAGAACATCGACCTGATGAACCTCGCCGGCTTCTGCCGCAACTGCCTGTCCAAGTGGTACAAGGCTGCTGCCGATGAACGCCAGATCGAGGTCAGCCTCGATGACGCCCGCGAAGTGGTTTACGGCATGCCCTATGCCGAGTGGAAAGCCCAATACCAGAAAGAAGCCAGCGCCGAACAGCAAGCGGCGTTCGCCAAAGGAAAACCCGATGCCTGACCTGAACACCCTGCGCGCCAGCCTCAAGAGCGGCGAACACATTTTTGCCGACACCCTGGCCTTTATCGCCAATGGCTACGACTATCAGCCTCAGGCTTTCAAAAACGGTGACGTCGACAACGCCGCCGGGCAGAACGAAGGCTCTTGCAAGACCCTGGGCCTGGCCCTGCTCGAAGGCTTGAGCGATGAAGAAGCGCTGCTGGCGTTCGGCGAACATTACCGCTCAGTACTGGCCACGCCTGAGGGCAGCGACCACGGCAATATCCGGGCGCTGATGGCCCATGGCTTGACGGGTGTGAAGTTCGAGACACAGCCGTTGCGGCGGCGCTGACCGACCTTGCCTGGGATCCGCTTTTGTGGCGAGGGGATTTATCCCCGCTGGGCTGCGTAGCAGCCCCAAAGCAGTTACCCCATCAGTCTGACACACCGAGGCAGCAGGTCTTAGGGCTGCTGCGCAGCCCAGCGGGGATAAATCCCCTCACCACAAGGGCCGCGCTCCTCCTGGCTGACCAACACATTCCCACATCCCGACTTTTAAGATTGACCCGGCAACTTTATTTCGTTTGCCGGGCGCCTATGCTCGCGGCTTAGATAAAGGGAAATCTTTCCTTCTTCCGAGCCGTCATCCATGAGCAGTGAAACCATCAGCCAATCGATTTCCATCGTGCACCCCGTCAGCCTCAGCCACGGCAAAAATGCCGAGGTCTGGGACACCGACGGCAAACGCTACATCGATTTCGTGGGCGGCATCGGCGTGTTGAACCTCGGGCACTGCCATCCCCGTGTCGTCGAAGCTATCCGCGAACAGGCAACCCGGCTGACGCACTACGCCTTCAACGCTGTCCCACACGCGCCCTATATCGACCTGATGGAGCGTCTGACGGCGTTTGTCCCAGTGGATTACCCGGTCAGCGGCATGCTCACCAACAGCGGCGCCGAAGCCGCGGAAAACGCCTTGAAGATCGTGCGCGGCGCCACGGGGCGCACGGCCGTCATCGCCTTTGATGGCGGTTTCCACGGCAGAACCCTGGCCACCCTCAACCTCAACGGCAAGGTGGCTCCCTACAAGCAGAAAGTCGGCGTACTGCCCGGACCGGTCTATCACCTGCCCTACCCCAGCAAGGACAACGGCGTCACCTGCGAAGAGGCGCTGAAGGCCATGGAGCGGTTGTTCAGCGTCGAGATCGACGTGAATGACGTGGCGTGTTTCATCGTCGAACCGGTGCAGGGCGAAGCCGGTTTCCTGACGATGGATATTGCCTTTGCCCAGGCCCTGCGGCGGTTCTGCGACGAGAAGGGTATCGTGCTGATCATCGATGAAATCCAGTCCGGCTTCGGCCGCACCGGCCAGCGCTTTGCGTTCTCGCGACTGGGCATCGAGCCAGACCTGATCCTGCTGGGTAAAAGCATTGCCGGCGGCGTCCCCCTGGGAGCCGTGGTGGGGCGCAAGGCGCTGCTGGACAATCTGCCCAAAGGTGGCTTGGGCGGCACTTATTCCGGCAACCCCATCGCCTGCGCCGCCGCCTTGGCCACCCTGGAGGCAATGACCGATGCGAACCTGCAGGCTTGGGGCACACAACAGGAAGAGGCAATTGTCAGCCGCTATGAGTCATGGCGCAGCCGCGGGCTGTCACCTTACCTGGGCCGCCTGACCGGCGTTGGCGCGATGCGCGGCATCGAATTGGCCCATGCCGACGGCAGCCCGGCATCGGCGCAACTGACCCAATTGCTGGCCCTGGCGCGGGAGTCTGGCTTGTTGCTGATGCCCAGCGGTAAATCACGGCACATCATTCGACTGCTGGCGCCACTGACGACTGAGGCGACGGTGTTGGAAGAAGGGCTGGATATTCTGGAAGCTTGCCTGGCGAAGCTGCCTTGAAATACAGATTCTCCTGACCACACAAAACCCTGTGGGAGCGGGCTTGCTCGCGAATGCGGTGGGTCAGCCAGCACAGTGTTGACTGACGCGCCGCCTTCGCGAGCAAGCCCGCTCCCACAGGGTTTGCGTGGAGCCTAAGTACAAAAAAACCGGCCGAAGCCGGTTTTTTTGTGCCTGTTGAATCAGAACGAAGCGTTCTGCAGACCGTCCAGGTAACGCTCGGTGTCCAGGGCTGCCATGCAACCGGCACCCGCCGAGGTAATCGCCTGACGGTAGACGTGGTCTGCCACGTCGCCGGCCGCGAAGATACCTTCCACGCTGGTGGCGGTGGCGTTGCCGTCGCGGCCGCCCTTGACCACCAGGTAACCGTCCTTGAGTTCCAGCTGGCCGTCGAACAACGAAGTGTTCGGGGTGTGGCCGATGGCGATGAATACGCCGTCGACTTTGATTTCGTCAAAGCTGCCGTCGTTGTTCTTCAGACGGGCACCGGTCACGCCCATGTTATCGCCCAGCACTTCGTCCAAGGTGGCGTTGAGCTTGAGGATGATCTTGCCTTCGGCCACGCGGGCATTGAGCTTGTCGATCAGGATCTTCTCGGCGCGGAAGGTTTCGCGACGGTGGATCAGGGTGACGGTGCTGGCAATGTTGGCCAGGTACAAGGCTTCCTCGACGGCGGTGTTACCGCCACCGACCACGGCCACGGGCTTGTTGCGATAGAAGAAACCGTCGCAGGTGGCGCAGGCGGAAACGCCTTTGCCCATGAAGGCTTCTTCCGATGGCAGGCCCAGGTAACGCGCGCTGGCGCCGGTTGCAATGATCAGGGCATCGCAGGTGTAGGTCCCACTGTCGCCGGTCAGGGTGTACGGCTTGGCGGCGAAGTCCACAGCATTGATGTGGTCGAAAACGATCTCGGTCTCGAAGCGCTCGGCGTGCTCTTTCATGCGCTCCATCAACACCGGGCCGGTCAGACCATGGACGTCGCCCGGCCAGTTGTCGACTTCGGTGGTGGTGGTCAATTGACCGCCGGCCTGCATGCCGGTAATCAGCAATGGCTTGAGGTTGGCACGGGCGGCATAAACCGCAGCGCTGTAACCGGCAGGGCCGGAACCGAGAATAATCACTCGCGAATGACGCACTTCAGACATGACCTGCTCCTGTTGACCGGACCTTGCGGGCCGGAACGCCGGGTGAGCGGCGCGAATAAAAAGGGACTGTTGACGCACTTGGGGAAGGCTTGGGTTCGACAGTCCTGAAAAAGAATGGGTGCAGCGTATCGAGGGAGCGAAGATTAAGGAAATACGGTTTAACAATCCAGCTCATAGGTGAGCTCTATCCAGACCGGTCAGTTCAATAAACTCGGCAAACGTTGTTACACGCCATGTCGATGCTTTCCCGAGCCCGGCAAAGCCGGTATGGTCGGCGCGTTCATCTTCGCTCGGAGCCTCCTATGCCCGCCCCCGTCCTGTCCGGCCCGCAATATTTGCGAGAAGGCCTCAATCTGGTATTAAGCCCGGGTCTGCGATTGTTTGTGCTGTTGCCGTTGGCGATCAATCTGGTGCTGTTCGTCGGATTGATTTACCTGGCCGGCCATCAATTCAGTCTGTGGGTCGACACGCTGATGCCATCGTTACCGGATTGGCTGAGCTTCCTCAACTATGTTCTGTGGCCGCTGTTCGTGGTGCTGGTGGTGCTGATGGTGTTTTTCACCTTCACCATGCTCGCCAATGTCATCGCCGCGCCGTTCAACGGGTTTCTCGCGGAGAAAGTCGAAGTGGTGATCCGTGGCACCGACGATTTCCCGGCCTTCAGTTGGGCTGAACTGGTCGCCATGATCCCGCGCACCTTGGCCCGGGAGGCACGCAAGCTCGGCTACTTCCTGCCCCGCGCCCTGGGCCTGCTGGTGCTGTCCTTCATTCCGGTGATCAACATCGTGGCCGCGCCGTTGTGGCTGCTGTTCGGGGTGTGGATGATGGCGATCCAGTACATCGACTACCCGGCGGACAACCACAAGCTGGGCTGGAACGAAATGCTCGCCTGGCTGCGGGAAAAACGCTGGCAGAGCCTGGGCTTTGGTGGCAGCGTTTACCTGGTGCTGCTGATCCCGGTGGTCAACATCCTGATGATGCCAGCGGCGGTGGCCGGGGCGACCTTGTTCTGGGTGCGCGAGCAAGGCGCCGAGACCGCTTTGGCCCGCCAGGGCTGACCGGTCACAAATCCATCATCCGAGCGTCACAATGGCGAAATGACCCCGGCCGACACTGGGGTCATGACCACACATCTGCATATCACCCTCATCACCGAAACCTTCCCGCCGGAAATCAATGGCGTGGCCAATACCCTGGGCCGCCTGTGCGACGGTTTGCGCGCCCGCGGGCATCAGGTGGAATTGATACGGCCCCGTCAGGTTGACGACCAACGCCAGGCCAGTGACGAGCAGTTGTTGCTGTGCCGCGGCTGGCCGTTACCGGGGTATCCGGGTTTGCAGTGGGGCCAGGCTTCGATGCACAAGCTGCTGCGGCGTTGGAAACGTCATCGCCCGGACGTGCTGTATATCGCCACGGAAGGACCGCTGGGTTTATCGGCATTGCGGGCGGCGCGGCGCCTGGGCATCTCGGTGGTCAGTGGCTTCCACACCAATTTCCAGCAATACACCCAACAGTATGGCCTCGGGTTGCTGAGTCGCGCCCTCACCCATTACCTGCGCTGGTTCCACAACCGCTCCAGCCTGACCCTGGTGCCGAGCCTGAGTCAGCGGATGGAACTGGAACGCCGGCATTTCGAGCGCGTGGCGCTGTTGTCTCGCGGTGTGGACAGCCAGTTGTTCCAGCCAATGAAGCGCTCGACAGCCCTGCGTGAAGCCTGGGGCTTGGGCGATGATGACATCGCCGTGATCCATGTCGGGCGCTTGGCACCGGAGAAAAACCTGGGGTTGCTCAAGCGCAGTTTCGACACGCTGTGCAGCGCTTTCCCGGAGCGGCGGATGAAACTGGTGGTGGTCGGTGATGGCCCGCAGCGACTCACCCTGGAGCAGGAACTGCCTGACGCGATCTTCTGTGGTTCACAACGTGGCGAAGCGCTGGCCTGCCACTATGCGTCCGGGGATGTATTCGTCTTTCCGAGCCTGACCGAGACCTTCGGCAATGTCGTGTTGGAGGCGCTGGCGTCCGGGTTGGGTGTGGTGGCCTATGATCAGGCCGCTGCGGCGCAACACATCCGCCATGGTCACAACGGCGTGCTGGCCATGCCAGGGGACGAAGAAGCGTTCTGCGAAGCGGCCCGATGGCTACTGGAGGAGCGTGAAACCTTGCGTTGCGTGCGGCTCAATGCGCGCCAGCATGCCAGTCGCCAGGGCTGGCCATCGGTGATCGAGCAGTTCGAGACGCAATTGCGTGGGGTTTGTCAGATCGAGTCATCGTTGCCCCAGGTGGTGTCGCCGCGCTGAAAAGCATCGCGGGCAAGCCTTGCTCCCACATTTATCTTCAGTAAGCACACTATTTGTGAGCGACTGATAGCTGTGGGTGCCAGACTTGCCCGCGATGAGGCCCTATTAAAGCGCCGCTTAAACCAGCGTCATCAACGCTTCACGGCTGAACGGCAAGATCTCCTGTTCCCGCCCTTCACGCACTTTTTGCGCCCAATCCGGATCTACCAGCAGCGCTCGCCCCACCGCCACCAGGTCGAACTCATCATTGTTCAGCCGCTCCAGCAATTTCTCCAGGCTGGCCGGCTGCGCGACTTTGTCGGTGTTGACCATAAATTGCAGGAACTCGCCATCCAGGCCAACGCTGCCGACGGTGATGGTGGGCTTGCCGGTCAGCTTGCGGGTCCAGCCCGCCAGGTTCAGTTCGGAGCCTTCGAATTCAGGCTCCCAGAAGCGACGTGTCGAGCAGTGGAAAATATCCACGCCGACTTCGGCCAACGGCTTGAGGAATTCGCCCAGGGCTTCTGGCGTCTGCATCAGGCGCGCGGTGTAATCCTGCTGTTTCCATTGGGAGAAACGGAAGATGATCGGGAACCCTTCGCCTACCGCTGCACGCACAGCGCGGATCAATTCGATGGCGAAGCGCGAACGGTTGGCCAGATTTCCACCGTAACCGTCGGTGCGCTGGTTGCTGCCCTCCCAGAAGAACTGGTCCACCAGGTAGCCGTGGGCACCGTGGATCTCCACGCCGTCCATGCCGATGCTCTGGGCGTCTTTCGCCGCCTGGGCGAACGCTGCGATGACTTCGTCGATATCCGCTTGGGTCATGCCGTGAACCACGACCTGGCCGTCCTTGAGTTTTTCCGACGGGCCATAGCCCGGCACGCTGGCGTCCGGCTCGGTGCCCAAGCGCCGCACGTTACCGACATGCCAGAGCTGCGGAACGATCTTGCCGCCTTCGGCATGCACTGCATCAACCACTTGCTTCCAGCCGGCCAGCGCGGCCTCGCCGTAAAAATGCGGCACGTTCGGATAACCGTTGGCGGCCTTGTGCCCGACGGTCGTGCCTTCGGTGATGATCAGACCAACGCCGGCCGCCGCACGACGGCGGTAATACTCCACGACCTTGGCGTTCGGCACACCGCCTGGGGAAAAGGAGCGAGTCATCGGCGCCATCACTACCCGGGTCGGCAGCTCCAGCGCACCGAGATGGAAGGGTTTGAACAAGGCTTTTACAGGCATGGGACACTCCACGGAAACAGGGTCGAAGGTCGAATATGACAGCGATAATATGAACCGTGGAGAGCAATGGCCAGCACTATTGATTTGAATGATTGTGGATCAAAAGGGAGGTGTGTAGGCGCTGTCGAGTGCAACGGGGCTGCGATCTTTCCCCTGACACTTGAGTCTCAAATGAAAGAGCAAGATCGTCCGAACGCGGCCCGAGCCTTCGGCAGTTCCTACATCTGCACGTTCCCGGGAATCAAGCCAACGCTTTTTCGATAGCCTGGATCACGGCCGGATCATCCGGCGTCGTGCGCGGCGAGAAACGCGCCAGCACCCGACCGTCCTTGCCCAGCAGGAACTTCTCGAAGTTCCAGGTGATGTCCCCCGGAAACTCGGCCCCCTCGCCCGCCAGCAGACGGTACAACTGATGACGGTCATGCCCGTTCACTTCCAGCTTGCTGGACAACGGGAACGTCACGCCATAGTTGAGGCTGCAAAATTCCTGGATGTCCTGTTCCGTCCCCGGTTCCTGTCCGGCGAACTGGTTGCAGGGCAGGCCCAGCACACAGAAGCCCTTGGCCTTGTATTGCTGATAGAGGTTTTCCAACGCAGCGTACTGAGGTGTCAGGCCACATTTGGAGGCGACATTGACCACCAGCACGACTTGCCCCTTGAACGGCGCCAGATCAAGCTCCTGACCATCCAGGGCTTTAAGTTTAAGGTCGTGAAAAGCACTCATGACGAACTCCAGGTTTGCGGATCTTTTCGAACAGCCAAGGACGATGCTACCAGCAACCGACTAAAAAGGCGCCGTAAGGCGCCTTTCCAGTTCACTTGAGCGTAGCGCAGAAATCAGTGGTGATGACCACCTTCGCCATGGACGTGACCATGAGCGATTTCTTCCTGGCTGGCTTCACGAATGTCGACAATCTTGACCTGGAAATTCAAGCGCTGACCGGCCAACGGGTGGTTGCCGTCAACGGTGACGTCATCGCCTTCCAAGTCGCGGATGGTGACGATCTGCATCTGGCCATCGGGCGCCGAAGCGTGGAACTGCATGCCTACTTCCAGCTCATCCACGCCCTCGAACATGCTGCGGCTCAGGGTGCTGACCAGCTCGGCGGAGTATTCGCCATAAGCATCTTCCGGCTCAACGGTAACGTTCAGCTCGTCACCGGAAGTCTTACCTTCCAGGGCTTTTTCCAGACCCTGGATGATGTTGCCTGCGCCATGCAGGTAGACCAGCGGAGCGCCGCCGGCAGAGCTGTCGATGACCTCACCAGCGTCGTTGGTCAGGGTATAGTCGATGGAGACAGCCTTATTGGCGGCGATCAGCATGGGGCGAGACCTTTTGCATAAGAATGAAGAACGGACAAGTCTAAACAAGGATTTGCCCGAAAGCGAACGGAACCCGGACAAACGGCCCTGCTCGAACAGACCGACGGTCACAGGTTTTCATCAGGACGAGGACGGGCACTGGGTCGCCGAGCTGTCCTGCGGCCATACCCAGCACCTGCGCCACCAGCCACCGTGGCAATCACGCAGTTGGGTGCTGGACCCTGTCCAACGTACTGAAAAAATTGGCCAGCCCTTTGACTGCGGCTGGTGCGCACAGGCCCCGGTTAGCGATAACCTTGGCGCCTGAATTTGATGGTAGACGGCCAGACATAGGCCGCGCCTTATGCCCCCCCTAGGGAAACCGCATGCAAACTTTTTTTATCGCGCCCACCGATTTTGGTGTGGGTCTGACCTCCATCAGTCTCGGGCTGGTGCGTACACTCGAACGGGCTGGGCTGAAAGTCGGTTTTTTCAAACCCATCGCCCAGCCCCACCCCGGCGATACCGGACCGGAACGCTCCACCGAACTGGTGGCCCGCACCCACGGCCTCAAGCCGCCACAGCCCTTGGGCCTGGCACACGTCGAACGCATGCTGGGCGACGGCCAGCTCGATGAGCTGCTGGAAGAAATCATCACCCTCTACCAACAGGCCGCCATCGGCAAGGACGTGCTGGTCGTCGAGGGCATGGTCCCGACCCGCAACGCCAGCTATGCCGCGCGGGTCAACCTGCACCTGGCCAAGAGCCTGGACGCCGAGGTCATCCTGGTGTCGGCGCCGGAGAACGAAGTGCTGACCGAGCTTTCCGGGCGCGTCGAGCTGCAAGCGCAACTGTTCGGCGGGCCCAAAGACCCGAAAGTCCTCGGCGTGATCCTGAACAAAGTCCGTACCGAGGAAAGCATGGAGGCCTTCTCCGCACGGCTCAAGGAGCACTCGCCGCTGTTGCGCAGCGGTGATTTCCGCCTGCTCGGCTGCATCCCGTTCCGCCCCGAACTCAACGCCCCACGCACCCGCGACGTAGCCGACCTGATGGGCGCGCAGGTGCTCAATGCTGGCGATTATGAAACCCGGCGCATGAGCAACATCATTATTTGCGCGCGCACCATGCGCAACACCGTGGAGCTGCTCAAGCCCGGCGTGCTGGTGGTGACCCCCGGTGATCGCGACGATATCATCCTGGCCGTGAGCCTGGCAGCGCTCAATGGCGTACCGTTGGCCGGCCTGCTGCTGACCAGTGACACCCTGCCCGACCCGCGCATCATGGACCTGTGTCGAGGCGCCTTGCAGGCGGGGCTTCCGGTGCTGTCGGTCAGTACCGGGTCTTACGACACCGCCAACCTGCTCAATGGCTTGAACAAGGAAATTCCAATCGACGACCGCGAACGTGCTGAGATCATCACCGATTTTGTCGCCAGCCACCTGGATGCCAAATGGCTGCACCAGCGTTGCGGTACGCCACGGGAGATGCGGCTGTCGCCAGCGGTGTTCCGCTACCAATTGATCCAGCGCGCCCAGGCCGCCGACAAACGCATTGTGCTGCCTGAAGGCAGCGAACCGTTGACCGTTCAGGCCGCCGCCATTTGCCAGGCCCGAGGCATCGCACGCTGCGTGCTGCTGGCCAAACCGGCGGACGTCGAGGCGGTGGCTCGTGCCCAGGGCATCGAACTGCCGCCGGGACTGGAGATTCTCGACCCGGATTCGATTCGCGAGCGCTACGTCGAACCGATGGTGCGGCTGCGCAAGAGCAAAAGCCTGAACGCGCCGATGGCCGAGCAGCAACTGGAGGACACCGTGGTGATCGGCACCATGATGCTTGCACTCGATGAGGTCGACGGGCTGGTGTCCGGCGTTATCCACTCCACCGCCAACACCATCCGCCCGGCCTTGCAATTGATCAAGACCGCCCCGGGATGCTCGCTGGTGTCTTCGGTATTTTTCATGCTGTTTCCCGAAGAAGTGCTGGTCTATGGCGACTGTGTGATGAACCCGCATCCCAGTGCCGCGGAACTGGCGGAGATTGCCCTGCAAAGCGCCGACTCGGCTGCCGCATTCGGCATCACGCCACGGGTGGCCATGCTCAGCTATTCCAGCGGCGAGTCGGCCAGTGGTGAAGAAGTGGAAAAAGTCCGCGAAGCCACCCTGCTGGCCCACGAAGCCCAGCATGGCCTGCTGATCGACGGTCCGCTGCAATACGACGCCGCCGCCAACGAAACCGTGGCCCGACAACTGGCGCCCAACAGCCAGGTGGCCGGCCGGGCGACGGTGTTCATTTTCCCGGACCTGAACACCGGCAACACCACCCACAAGGCCGTGCAACGCAGCGCCGATTGCGTCAGCCTCGGGCCCATGCTGCAAGGCCTGCGCAAACCGGTAAACGACTTGCCGCGCGGCGCTCAGGTAGACGACATCGTGTACACCATCGCCCTGACCGCGATCCAGGCCGCCAACCGACCCATGGATATTTAAATGCTCGATTTCCTGCCTGCTCCTGTGCGCGGCGTCATTGCCTCGCTGCTGTTGGCGTTGAACACCATCGCCTGCTGCACCCCGCTGTTCATCGTGGCGATCTTCAAGCTGTTGCTGCCCTTCCCCACCGCCCAGCGTTTCACCGACTGGCTGATGAGCCACATTCATGAAGCCTGGATCAGCAACAACAAGGCCTGGATGAATCTGCTGCGCCGCACCCGCTGGCACCTCAGCGGCCTGGAAAGCCTGGACTACCAGCATTCATACCTGATCACCAGCAACCACCAGAGCTGGGTCGACATCATGGTGTTGCAGTACGTACTGAACCGGCGCATCCGTCCATTGAAGTTCTTTCTCAAGCAGGAACTGATCTGGGTGCCGGTGATCGGCCTGGCCTGGTGGGCCCTGGGGTTCCCGTTCATGAAGCGCTACTCCAAGGCCTACCTGGAGAAGTACCCGGAAAAGAAAGGCAAGGACCTGGAAACCACCCGCAAGACCTGCGCGAAATTTCGTAACAACCCCGTGGGCATCTTCAACTTCGTCGAAGGCACGCGCTTCACCGAAGGCAAGCATGCCCAGCAACAGTCACCGTTTCGCTACCTGCTCAAGCCCAAGGCCGGGGGCATTGCGTTTGTGCTCGATGCCATGGGCGAACAGCTGGAGTCGATCATCAACGTGACCATCCACTATCCAAGCGGCCGACCGGGGTACTGGGATTTACTGTGCGGAAAAGTTGACGAAGTGGTGGTGCATTTCCAGGAACTGAAGATCCCGCCGCAGTTCATTGGCAGGAACTACGACCAGGACGGCGCCTATCGCTTGGAGTTCCAGGGCTGGATCAACCAGCTGTGGCAGGACAAGGATGCGTTGCTTGAGCAGATGCATCGCGAATACCCAAGCCATCACTAACTCCCCCTGTGGGAGCGGGCTTGCTCGCGAAGGCGGAGTGTCAGACAGCATATTTGTTAGCTGATACACCGCTTTCGCGAGCAAGCCCGCTCCCACAGTTGACCGAGTTGAGCTCCAGACAAATAAAAAGCCCGCAGATGATCACTCATCTGCGGGCTTTTGCTTGCCGCTTGCAGCTAAAAACTTACAGCTGCATCGCTTAGATCACCCCACGCTTGCGCAGCAGATCCAGCACTTGCTTGACGCTCTCATCCAGCGACAGCGACTGGGTGTCGATCACCAAATCGGCGTCCAGCGGCACGTCATACGGGAAGGACTCACCCGGGATGTTGTCGCCAGCAGCAGCGTACAGCCCTTGCGGATCGCGCTGGGCACAGACCGCTGGCGAGGCCTGGACATAGACCGTCAGCAGACGCTCCTTGCCGATCAGGTCCTTGGCCTGCTCACGGCCTTCAGCATTCGGGGCGACGAACGCGGCGAGGGTCAGCAGCCCGGCTTCGTTGAACTGACGGGCGACATGAGCCGCACGGCGCCAGTTTTCGGTACGCCCGGCACGGTCCTGTGGCAAGCCTTTGTTCAGGTCATGACGCAGGTTCTGGCCATCGAGCACGAAGACCGCACGGCCCATGTCGAATAGCTTGCGTTCCACCGCATAGGCCAGCGTGCTTTTGCCAGCGCCCGACAGGCCGCTGAACAGCACCGTGGCCGGTTGCTGGCCGAAGCGCTGGGCGCGCTCTTCCACCGACACATGGGCCAGTTTGCCGTGGTGCGTGCTGCTGCCGTGGGTCAGCGGCTGGGCGACAATCATCCCGGCGCCGACCGTGCCATTGGTCAGGCGATCAATGATGATGAACGCGCCGGTGGTGCGATTGCTCTCGTAACCGTCCAGGGCGATCGGTGCATCCAGGGCGATCTTCACCTTGCCGATTTCGTTGAGCTGCAACGCGCTGGCCGGGCCTTCTTCCAGGGTGTTCACGTCGACCTTGTTGACGATGCTGGCAATCGAGCCCGGCACGTAACTGGTGGCGCGCTTGATGTCGTATTTCTTGCCCGGCAGCATCGGCTCTTCGGCCATCCACACCAGCATCGCTTCGAAGCTGTCGGTGACCGGCGGCACGCTGTCGGCATGCACCAGCAGGTCGCCACGGGAGATGTCGATCTCGTCTTCCATGGTCAGCGTCACCGCCTGGCCAGGGCCCGCGTGTTCCAGCTCGCCCTCGAAGGTGACGATGGATTTGACGCGGCTGCTCTTGCCCGATGGCAGCACCACCACTTCGTCGCCCTTGTGCACGATGCCGCTGGCCAGGGTGCCGGCGAAACCGCGGAAGTTCAGGTTCGGACGGTTGACGTATTGCACCGGGAAACGCAGGTCGGTGAAGTTACGGTCGCCCGCCACCTCCACGGTCTCGAGGATTTCCATCAGCGACTGGCCGGTGTACCACGGCGAGCGCTCGGACTTGTTCACCACGTTGTCGCCCTTGAGGGCCGACATCGGCACGAAGTGCATGCTGGTGGGTTTCATCTTCAAGCCTTCGGCGAACTTCAGGTAGTCGGCCTTGATCGACTCGAACACACCTTGATCGAAGTCCTTGAGGTCCATCTTGTTGATGGCCACGACGATATGCTTGATGCCCAGCAACGAAGCGATGAAGCTGTGGCGACGGGTCTGGGTCTGCACGCCGTAGCGGGCATCCACCAGAATGATCGCCAGGTCACAGGTGGAAGCACCGGTGGCCATGTTGCGGGTGTACTGCTCATGGCCGGGGGTGTCGGCGATGATGAATTTGCGCTTGGCGGTGGAGAAATAGCGGTACGCGACATCAATGGTGATGCCTTGCTCACGCTCGGCCTGCAGGCCGTCGACCAGCAACGCCAAATCGATATCGTCACCGGTGGTACCGACTTTCTTCGAGTCGCGGGTGATGGCTTCCAGGTGATCTTCGTAGATCATCTTGGAGTCGTGCAGCAGGCGCCCGATCAGGGTGCTCTTGCCGTCGTCGACGTTACCGCAGGTCAAGAAACGCAGCAGCTCTTTGCGCTCGTGCTGGCCCAGGTAAGCGAGGATGTCCTCGCTGATCAAATCAGATTGATGCGACATGACAGCCCCTTAGAAATAACCTTGACGTTTCTTATCTTCCATCGAGCCTGCGCCATCGTGATCGATGACCCGGCCCTGGCGCTCGGAAGTTCGCGTCAGGAGCATTTCCTGAATGATGTCCGTCAGGCTTTCGGCCTCGGACTCCACCGCGCCCGTCAACGGGTAGCAGCCAAGGGTACGGAAACGCACTTTCTTTTTGACGATACGGGCTTTGTCTTCATCGGACAGGTGCTCGAGGATGCGCTCGTCGTCAATCATGATCAGCGTGCCGTTCTTCTCGATCACTTCACGCTCGGCGGCGAAGTACAGCGGCACGATCGGGATGCCTTCGAGGTAGATGTACTGCCAGATGTCCAGCTCGGTCCAGTTCGACAGCGGGAATACCCGGATCGACTCGCCTTTGTTGACCTTGCCGTTGTAGACGTTCCACAGCTCCGGGCGCTGGTTCTTCGGATCCCAGCGATGCTTGCTGTCGCGGAACGAGTACACGCGCTCCTTGGCGCGGGACTTCTCTTCATCGCGACGGGCACCGCCGAACGCAGCGTCGAAACCGTACTTGTCCAAAGCCTGCTTGAGGCCTTGGGTCTTCATGATGTCGGTGTGCTTGGCACTGCCGTGGGTGAACGGATTGATGCCCTGCGCCACGCCGTCCGGGTTCACGTGAGTGATCAGGTCCAGGCCCAGTTCCTCAACCATGCGGTCGCGGAACTTGTACATTTCCTGGAATTTCCAGCGGGTGTCGACGTGCATCACCGGAAACGGCAGCTTGCCGGGGAAGAACGCCTTGCGTGCCAGGTGCAGCATCACGGCAGAGTCTTTACCGATGGAGTACAGCATCACCGGGTTATCGAACTCGGCGGCCACCTCGCGGATGATGTGGATGCTTTCCGCCTCCAGCTGTTTCAGATGCGTCAGTTTGTCGACCATGGCTACTCACGAAAACTTTCTTATGAACGGCCAGCGGGCCGTGTTCGAGCGAGGAATCCTAGCACAGCAACCTCTTCTAATCAGGGCGCCAACTAGATCGAAACAGCATATGGATATGCCTGGGGGTTCGGCCGTTGCGGTGGACTCTGTGGGAGCAAAGCTTGCTCGCGATGACGTCGGCACACACCACACCGCTATCGCGAGCAAGCTTTGCTCCCACAGGTCTGCTCCCACATCAGCTTCGGCGTTGGTCAGATCGGATTCGGGCAATCTATGAAGATATGCTCCAAAGCAAAGCGCCGCGCCAGGTAATCGCCCAATGCCTGCACACCATAGCGCTCGGTCGCATGGTGCCCGGCGGCGATGAAGCTGATGCCGTTTTCCCGGGCGCTGTGGAAGGTCTGCTCGGATGCTTCGCCGCTGAGGTACAGATCAACCCCGGCCAGCACGGCCTGATCGATATAACCCTGGCCTCCGCCAGTGCACCAGCCGACCCGGCGGATCATTTGCTCGCCTTCGATCAGCAAGGGCTCGCGGCCCATGACTTCCTGCACTTTACGGGCGAAATCCCGAGGCGTCATCGGTTCGGACAAGGAGCCCACCAGGCCGACTACCTTGGGGTTGTCCGGGTCCAGCGGCCCTTCGACGGTAATGTCCAACTGGCGTGCCAATTGCACGTTATTGCCCACCTCGGTATGCACATCCAGCGGCAAGTGATAGGCCAACAGACTGATGTCGTGCTTGAGCAAGGTTTTGAGGCGACGCTGCTTCATGCCGGTGACGCACGGATTCTCGCCTTTCCAGAAATACCCGTGATGCACCAGCACCAGGTCAGCGTCAGCCTCCACCGCAGCATCGAGCAACGCTTGGCTGGCGGTCACGCCGCTGACAATGCGCGTGACCTGAGGGGCCCCTTCGACCTGCAAACCGTTGGGGCAGTAATCGGCAATCCTGGCGGCGGCCAGGTAACGATCCGCTTCTTCTACCAGGGTGTTCAGGGCTACGGCCATGAAAAGACTCCTAAATATCCCGTTCAGAGGCGCGCGCGGCCTCGTATAATGCGCGACATTATGGGCGGTCTCACTCCGTCTGCAACCTTCGTAGGACGTGCTTAATGCTCAAGGCGCTGCGTTTTTCCGGCTGGCCTCTGTTGGCCGGCGTGCTTGTCGCTCTACTGATTATCCAGCGTTATCCGGAGTGGGTCGGCCTGCCGAGCCTCGATGTCAACCTGCAGCAGGCGCCGCAGACCAAGGCTGTGCAGCAAGGACCGGTGTCCTATGCCGACGCCGTGACGATCGCCGCACCGGCCGTGGTCAACCTGTACACCACCAAGGTCGTCAACAAGTCCAGCCATCCACTGTTCGAAGACCCGCAGTTCCGGCGCTTCTTCGGCGACAACTCGCCCAAGCAGAAACGCATGGAGTCGAGCCTGGGTTCGGGCGTGATCATGAGCCCGGAAGGTTATATTCTGACCAATAACCACGTCACCAGCGGCGCCGACCAGATCGTGGTGGCCCTCAAGGATGGTCGCGAAACCCTGGCCCGGGTGATCGGCAGCGACCCGGAAACCGACCTGGCGGTGCTGAAAATCGACCTGAAGAACCTGCCGGCCATCACCATTGGCCGTTCCGACAGCATCCGCATCGGCGACGTCGCCCTGGCCATCGGCAACCCCTTCGGCGTTGGTCAGACCGTGACCATGGGCATCATCAGCGCCACTGGGCGCAATCAGTTGGGCCTGAACAATTACGAAGACTTCATCCAGACCGACGCGGCGATCAACCCTGGCAACTCCGGCGGCGCACTGGTGGATGCCAACGGAAATCTGACCGGGATCAACACGGCGATCTTCTCCAAGTCCGGCGGCAGCCAGGGCATCGGATTTGCGATCCCGGTGAAGCTGGCCATGGAAGTGATGAAGTCCATCATCGAACACGGCCAGGTGATTCGGGGCTGGCTGGGCATTGAAGTCCAGCCGCTGTCCCAGGAGCTGGCGGAGTCCTTCGGCTTGTCCGGGCGTCCCGGGATCGTGGTAGCAGGCATTTTCCGCGATGGCCCGGCGCAGAAGGCCGGCTTGCAGCTGGGCGACGTGATCTTGAGCATCGACGGCGAACCGGCTGGCGATGGTCGCCGCTCAATGAACCAGGTGGCGCGGATCAAACCCACCGACAAGGTCACCATCCAGGTGATGCGCAATGGCAAGGAGCTCAAGCTCACCGCTGAAATCGGTTTGCGCCCACCGCCGGCACCGGTGGTGCTCAAGGAAGAAGAGTAAGTCCGTGGCGAGGGAGCTTGCTCCCGCTGGGCTGCGCAGCAGCCCTAAACGCCTCCCCTCAGAACATCAGACTGATCACATTCAATTCTCCGGGGCTGCTCCGCAGCCCAGCGGGAGCAAGCTCCCTCGCCACAAAAACAGTGTCCGGCTTTTTCTTTAAACATAGATAGCATGAATTCTCATTAGTAGTGTTATATTGTTTCAAATATAAGATTTGGAACAACATAACATGTCATCCCTAACACGGCTTTCCCTCGCCAGCCTGGCCCTGGGCCTACTGGGCGATCCAGCCTACGCCGAAGAAAACCAACCGCTGGAACTGGACGCCATCAGCGTGACGTCCGAGTACGAATCCCCTACCGGTCCCGTAACGGGCTATCGCGCCACCCGCTCGGCCAGCGCCACCAAAACCGACACCGCCCTGCGGGACATCCCGCAATCGATCAGCGTGATCCCCGCCAGCGTTCTCAAGGACCTGGGCAGCACCCACGTTGAACGAGCCCTGGAATATGCCGGCGGCGTGTCGAAGCAAAACAACTTCGGTGGCCTGACGCTCTACGAATACAGCGTGCGCGGTTTTACCACTTCGGAGTTCTACAAGGACGGTTTCAGCGCCAACCGGGGTTATCCGAGTACGCCGGACACGGCCAACATCGAACGCATCGAGGTGCTCAAAGGGCCGGCAGCCAGCCTTTACGGACGCGGCGACCCCGGCGGCACGGTGAACATCGTCACCAAGAAACCCCAGCCCGAAGCCTTCACCACCCTGCAAACCAGCGCCGGCAGCTGGGATCGCTACCGCACCGCCCTGGACGTCAACACGCCGCTGGACGCTGAGGGCAATCTGCTGTCGCGGGTCAACCTGGCGGTCGAGGACAACCACAGTTTCCGCGATCACGTCGACAGCAAACGGGTCTTCGTCGCGCCCTCCATCAGTTGGCAACTGAATCCCGACACCCGCCTGCTGGTGGAAAGCGAAATCGTGCGCCACAGCTCGACATTCGACCGCGGCATCGTCGCACCGAACAACCGCTGGAGCGGCGTTTCCCGCTCGACCTTCCTGGGCGAACCCAACGACGGCGACATCGACAACCACAACAACATGCTCCAGGCTGCCCTCGAACATCAGCTCAACGATGCCTGGCAACTGCGCCTGGCCAGCCATTACAAACAGGGTGAACTCTGGGGCTTTGCCTCCGAGGCACGCCCGCTGAACGCCGACGGCCACACGGTGAACCGCCGCTACCGCGAACGTGACAACAATTGGCACGACAGCATTACCCAGCTGGAACTGCGAGGCCTGTTTGACCTGGGCCCCTGGCAGCACGAACTGCTGATCGGCACTGAGTACGAGGACTACCGCAAGAACGAGCGCGTGACCACGATCAACGGTGGCACTTACCCCATCGACATCTATCAACCGGTCTATGGTCAGCCGAAACCTGATGGTCAACGTACCGGCACCGATTTTTTCGAGCGTGTGAAAAGCCGTGCGCTGAATCTTCAGGATCAGATCGTGTTCACCGACAAGCTGCGCGGCATGCTCGGCGTACGCTACGAGCATTTCGAGCAGAGCATTGACGACCACACCACCCGCTTCACCAGCCGCCAACGTCATGACGCCTTCACGCAACGGGCCGGTTTGCTGTATCAACTGACGCCCGAAGTCGGGCTGTTCGCCAACGCCTCCACCTCGTTCAAACCCAACAATGGCCTGGATGCCGGTGGCAAAACCTTCGACCCGGAGGAAGGCGTTGGCTATGAAGTCGGGATCAAGAGCGAGCTGTTCGACAACCGCCTGAGCACCACCCTGGCGGCGTTTCATATAGAGAAGGAAAACGTCCTGGCGCTCGACCCGGCGACTGACTCCAGCCGCGCCATGGGCAAGGCCCGCAGCCAGGGGTTCGACCTGCAGATCACTGGACAGGTGACTGACGCCATCCGGGTGATCGGCGCCTTCGCTTACATCGATGCCGAGGTAACCAAGGGTGACGAAACCATTCCCACCGGCAGCCGGATCCTTGGTGTCGCCAAGCGCAGCGGCAGCGTGCTGGGGGTCTACGAATTTCAGAACGGGCACCTGCGCGGTTCGGATGTCGGCGCGGCATTCACCTACGTCGGGGATCGCTCGGGCGAAGCCGGCACCGATTTCGAACTGCCGGCTTACCACACCGTCGACCTGCTGGCCCACTACAAGGCCAGCGAAACCGTCACCGTGGGCCTGAACCTGAACAACGTCTTCGACGAAAAATACTACGAGCGCTCCTACAGCAACTACTGGGTCAACCCCGGCGAGCCACGCAACTTTACCGTCAGCCTCACCCTTGATCTGTAAAAAGGAAAATCAATGAAATACCCCAAGACCTTCGCCCTTCTCAGCCTGTTCCTGGCCACGCAAGCCTCGGCCCACGGCCTGTGGACCGAACAACGGCGCGGCAACATCGAAGTGATCTATGGCCACGGTGCCGAGGACAATGCCTTCAAGGCGCAGAAAATCAGCGGTGCGTGGGCCTATGACCTGGGCGGCAAGATGATCCCGGTCACCGTGGAACGCTTGCCCGACCATGCTCGCCTGCAACCCCTCAAGCCACCCGCCGTGATGGCCGTGGAACTGGACAACGGCATGTGGTCCCAGACCGCCGACAAGAAGTGGATCAACGAAGGCCGCAGCAAGGTGCCCGGAGCGATTGAATCGACCCACACCTTCAAGTACTGCCTGGCGATCTACGAGCCGGGGGCGAAGTTGCCGAAACTCGATCAGGTCAAATTCCTGATCCTGCCGGAAGTCGACCCGCTGACCGTAGGCCCGGGCCAGCCATTGCCGGTGCGAGTACTGCTGGACGGTAAACCGGTGGCAGGGGTGAAGCTAGTGGGTGATTACCGCAGCGCACCAGACACCGTATCGACTGAAACCGACGCCGAAGGCCGGGCCAAGGTGCTGGTGCGTAACGAGGGGTTGAATGTCATCGCCGCGCAGATGGAGATCGCGCTCAAGGACAACAAGGACGTGGCAACCCGTGGGGTATTCACCTCGCTGACCTTCCTGGGTGAAGAGCATCACGAATAACCCACACTGAAGGCGCCTTGATCAGTGGGAAAGATTGACCTGTGGGAGCAAGGCTTGCCCGCGATAGCGCAGTGTCAGTCAACTTAAATGCTGACTGAACCACCGCCATCGCGGGCAAGCCTTGCTCCCACAGGGATTTTCACCGGGCTCTTAGAGTTCGCCGAGGGCGTCGACCAACGCCTGGTTCTGTTCCGGTGTGCCAATGCTGATCCGCAGGAACTGGGCAATCCGCTCCTGCTTGAAGTGGCGCACGATCACCCCTTGCTCGCGCAATTTTGCCGCCAGCCCTGCCGCATCGTGCCGGGGGTGACGGGCGAAGATGAAGTTGGCCACCGAAGGCAACACGTCAAAGCCCTTGGCCTGCAACTGCGCCACCACCCATTCACGGTGCTCGATGACCAACCGGCAGGTCTGCTCGAAATACTCCCGATCGTCGAACGCCGCCGCGCCACCGACGTTCGCCAGGCGATCCAGCGGGTAGGAGTTGAAGCTGTTCTTGATCCGCTCCAGGGCTTCGATCAGGTCCGGATGACCTACCGCCAGGCCCACCCGCAACCCTGCCAATGAGCGGGACTTGGACAGGGTCTGGGTGACCAGCAGGTTAGGGTAGCGGTCCACCAGACTGATGGCTGTCTCGCCTCCAAAATCGATATAGGCTTCATCAACCACCACCACCGAATCCGGGCTGGCCTTGAGGATTTGCTCGACCGCCTCCAGGGCCAACAGGCAACCGGTCGGGGCATTCGGGTTGGGGAAGATGATCCCGCCGTTTGGTTTGGCATAGTCCGCCGGGTCGATCTGGAACTGCGCGTCCAGCGGCACCGCGTCGAACTGGATGCCGTACAACCCGCAATACACCGGATAAAAACTGTAACTGATATCCGGGAACAACAGCGGCTGATCGTGTTGCAACAGGCCGTGGAAAATGTGCGCCAGCACTTCGTCCGACCCATTGCCCAGGAACACCTGATTGGTTTGCACACCGTAATAGCCGGCCACGGCGTTTTTCAGCAGATCGCTGTTGGGGTCCGGATACAAGCGCAGGTTGTCGTTCAGCTCGGTTTGCATCGCCGCCAAGGCCTTGGGCGATGGACCGTAGGGGTTCTCGTTGGTGTTGAGCTTCACCAGGCGGGTCAGCTTCGGCTGTTCGCCCGGCACATAAGGCACCAGGTTCTTGACGAACGGGCTCCAGAATTTACTCATGCTCAATCTCCTTGCTCGTCATCAAGAATGCGGTATTCGGCACTGCGGGCGTGGGCGCTCAGCGACTCGCCACGGGCCAGCACCGAAGCGGTCTTGCCCAGCTCGGATGCGCCCTGCTCGGAACAGAAAATGATCGACGAACGCTTCTGGAAGTCATACACCCCCAGCGGCGACGAGAAACGCGCCGTACCGGAAGTCGGCAACACGTGGTTGGGACCGGCGCAATAGTCGCCCAGGGCTTCGCTGGTGTGGCGGCCCATGAAGATCGCTCCGGCGTGGCGGATCTGCGGCAGCCAGGCTTGCGGGTCAGCGACCGACAACTCCAGGTGCTCCGGCGCGATGCGGTTGGCGACCTCGATAGCCTGCTCCATGTCCTTGACCTTGATCAGCGCGCCGCGACCGTTGATCGAGGTGCTGATGATCTCGGCGCGCTCCATGGTCGGCAGTAACTTATCGATGCTGGCGGCAACCTTGTCGAGGAACTCGGCGTCCGGGCTGACCAGGATCGCCTGGGCGTCTTCGTCGTGCTCGGCCTGGGAAAACAGGTCCATGGCGATCCAGTCCGGGTCGGTCTGGCCATCGCACACCACCAGAATCTCCGACGGGCCGGCGATCATATCGATACCGACCTGACCGAACACATGGCGCTTGGCGGTGGCGACATAGATGTTGCCCGGCCCCACCACCTTGTCGACCCGCGGCACGCTCTCGGTGCCATAGGCCAACGCGGCCACGGCCTGGGCGCCACCGATGGTGAACACCCGGTCCACGCCGGCGATGCAGGCGGCGGCCAGCACCAGTTCGTTGATTTCACCGCGTGGGGTCGGCACCACCATGACCACTTCGGTCACGCCGGCGACCTTGGCCGGAATGGCGTTCATCAGCACCGAGGACGGATACGACGCCTTGCCACCCGGCACGTACAGGCCGGCGCGGTCCAGCGGCGTGACTTTTTGGCCCAACACCGTGCCGTCGGCTTCGGTGTAGGTCCAGGAATCCTGTTTCTGCTTTTCGTGATAACTGCGCACCCGGGAGGCGGCTTTTTCCAGGGCTTCGCGCTGCGGCACGGTGATCCGGGTCAGGGCCAGCTCCAGACGCTCGCGCGGCAGGATCAGGTCAGCCATGGACGCCACCTGCAGGCCGTCGAATTTCTGGGTGAACTCCACCAACGCCTCATCACCACGCTCACGCACGGCCTTGATGATGTCCAGCACCCGCTCGTTGACCGAGTCGTCAGACACACTTTCCCAGCTCAGCAGATGATCCAGATGATGCGCAAAATCCGGATCGGCAGCGTTGAGTCGGCGAATCGAAGTGGGAGCGGTCATAGCGAGGGCCTCATTAATGGCAAATGCTCAGGCGCCCTAAGCTACCAGTCCATTCGCGTGGGCACCTGAGAAAATTGGCTATGACACGGATAGACGGGCGCGACTCAAGGTCGCGCAGGTGAATCAGCCGCGGTGTCGCGATTCCACTGCCTTGCGCAGGGTATCGATCAAAGCCTGGATACGGGCGTGCTGCATTTTCATCGAAGCCTTGTTGACGATCAGCCGGGAGGTGATGTCAGCGATGAAATCCTGGGGCTCCAGGCCATTGGCCCGCAGGGTATTGCCGGTGTCGACCACATCGATGATCTTGTCCGCCAGGCCGATCAGCGGCGCCAGCTCCATCGAACCGTACAACTTGATGATGTCGACCTGACGGCCCTGCTCGGCGTAATAACGCTTGGCAATGTTGACGAACTTGGTCGCCACCCGCAAACGGCCCTTGGGCTCTGGCGCGCCGACTTTACCGGCGGTCATCAGTTTGCAGCGGGCGATCCGCAGGTCCAGAGGCTCGTACAGGCCCTGGCCGCCATACTCCATCAGCACGTCTTTACCGGCAACGCCCAGGTCGGCGGCGCCATGCTCAACGTAAGTCGGAACGTCGGTGGCGCGCACGATCAGCAGGCGTACATCGGCTTGAGTCGTGGGGATGATCAGCTTGCGGCTCTTGTCCGGATTCTCGGTCGGCACGATGCCCGCTTCAGCCAGAAGCGGCAAGGTGTCGTCAAGGATGCGGCCCTTGGACAGTGCAATGGTCAACATGGGAAACGTCAGTCCTTATCAAGGTACTCATGCCCGGTCGCAAGCGGCGCCAGACACACATCGAGGGTGTTACCACCCTCGACCTGAAACGAAATCAACAGGCGCGTCCCTGCGCCCATGCAGCCGGACCTAGCCCGGTACGCGGCGGATCTTGGCGCCGAGCATCTGCAGTTTCTCTTCGATGCACTCATAACCACGGTCGATGTGGTAGATGCGATCGATCAGGGTGTCGCCCTCGGCGACCAGAGCCGAAATCACCAGGCTGGCCGAGGCCCGCAGGTCGGTGGCCATCACTGGCGCGCCCTTGAGCTTCTCGGTACCGGTCACGATGGCGGTGTTGCCTTCGACCTGGATCTTGGCACCCATGCGGTGCAGTTCGTACACGTGCATGAAACGGTTTTCGAAGATCGTCTCGATCACCGCACCGGTGCCTTCGGCAATGGCGTTGAGGGAGATGAACTGCGCCTGCATGTCGGTCGGGAACGCCGGGTACGGAGCAGTCCGCACGTTGACGGCTTTGGGCCGCTTGCCGTGCATGTTCACTTCGATCCAGTCTTCGCCGCAGGTGACTTCGGCACCGGCTTCCTTGAGTTTCTCCAGGACGGCCTCAAGAATGGTCGGATCGGTGTCCTTGACCTTGACGCGGCCACCGGTGACGGCAGCAGCCACCAGATAGGTGCCGGTTTCGATCCGGTCCGGCATCACTTTATAAGTGGCCGAGTGCAGGCGCTCGACGCCATCGATGGTGATGGTATCGGTGCCAGCACCACTGATCTTGGCGCCCATGGCGATGAGGAAGTTCGCAAGGTCCACCACTTCAGGTTCACGAGCGGCGTTCTGCAGCACGCTACGGCCCTTGGCCAGTGCCGCGGCCATCATGATGTTCTCGGTGCCGGTCACGCTGACGGTATCGAAGAAGAAGTGCGCACCACGCAGGCCGCCTTCAGGTGCCTTGGCCTTGATGTAGCCGCCTTCGACATCGATGATCGCCCCCATGGCTTCCAGGCCACGGATGTGCAGGTCCACCGGACGCGAGCCGATGGCACAACCGCCAGGCAATGCGACTTCGGCTTCACCGAAACGGGCAACCATCGGCCCCAGTACCAGGATCGACGCACGCATGGTTTTCACCAGTTCGTACGGGGCGATCAGGGTCTTGATGGTGCGCGGGTCGATCTCGACGCTGAGCTTTTCGTCGATCACCGGTTCAATGCCCATGCGACCGAACAGCTCGATCATGGTGGTGATGTCGTGCAGGTGCGGCAGGTTCGCCACGGTCACCGGGCCATCGCACAGCAACGTTGCGGCCAGGATCGGCAGGGCGGAGTTCTTTGCCCCGGAGATGCGGATTTCGCCATCAAGACGAACGCCGCCGGTAATAATCAGTTTATCCATAAGAATCTCGACGCCCTTGGGCTCAGGTGCGCTCGGCCCAGGCCGCGCGGCTGAAAAATTTCATAGTGACCGCATGGATGCTGCCATCGGCGATCCACGGGTTCAAATGGGCATAGATCTGCTGCTGACGCTTCACCGGGCTCAACGCCGCCAGTTCATCGCTAATCACGTTCAGCTGAAAGTTGCAGCCTTCGCCCTCAACTTCAATGACAGTTCCGGGCAGCTTTCCTTCAAGGAAGCTCTTCACTTCTACGGCCTGCATGCTCAACCTCTATCGGCGCCCTGTGCGCACGGGTCGCACATCATACAAAAAAGCCCCGCGCCTGCGAACCCCGCGAAGCAGGACTCTGACGGGGGGCTTTTTCAGGGATGTGGGTCAGGAGTGCACCAACAGCTCGGTCAGTTCGCTGACCTGGGCTATTTCGCGCATGTCTTCGGGCATCCCACGGATGCTCCAGGTTTTTCCGGCAGCCTTGGCGTCACGCATGAAGCACAGCAGTAGCGACAGGCCGACACTGCTGGACTTCTGCACCGCCGAGCAGTCAATGACCAGCTCAGCGGCACCAGCGGACCTGATCAGCGCCTGCCCCTGCTTGCGCAGTGCCGGACCGGTGCGATAGTCCAGCACGCCACTGAGCAACAGCTCGCCAGATTCGCCCAGACGAATGGCCGACTCACTCGCCAACTCGCTCATTGCGCCTGCTTCTCTTGAGCATCCTGGGCAACTTCCTTGGCCTTGGCGACTTCACCGGCCCAACCGTCGATGGTTTTGTCCAGATCATTGCCGTTGTGCTGCATCGCATCAGCGAACTGATCGCGGAACAGCTTGCCGATGTTGATGCCATTGATGATCACGTTACGCACCTTCCACTCGCCGTTGATCTTCTCGAGGGTGTAGGACACGGGGTAGACCGCGCCGTTATTGCCCTTGACCTGCATATCAACGCTGGTGCGGTTACCGCTTTCCTCCTTGGCCGGCGAAACGGTGATGCCCTGGTTGTTGTATTCGAGCAAGGCGTTGCCATAGAACTGCATCAGGCTGCGCTTGAAGTTTTCCTGGAAGCGCGTCATCTGCGCCGGGGTCGCCTTGCGCGAGTACTTGACGGTCATGATGCTTCGGGAAATACCGTCGGCATCCACCACGGGACCGACGATGCCGTTCAGCGCGTCGTAGAACGCCCCCGGATCCTGCTTGTATTTCTCTTTGTTGGCGGCCAGGTCTGCCAGCAACCGGGTGGTAGTGTCCTGGATGATTTCATGGGCCGAAGGCGCGGCCACGGCGTTGGCCATCAGCGGCAGCGCCGCGAGCAGCACCAACAGGCTACGTCGCAAGATAGAGATCATTCAAAAGCTCCTCATTTGGCGTCTTTGCTAACGGTATTGAGCAGGAATTTACCGATAAGGTCCTCAAGCACCAGTGACGATTGCGTATCGTGAATGGTCCCGCCGTCCTTGAGCAAAGCCTCTTCGCCGCCGACGCTGATGCCGATGTATTTCTCGCCCAGCAGCCCAGCGGTAAGGATCGATGCAGTGGAGTCAGTCGGCAGGTTATCCACGCGCTTTTCCAGCTGCAGCGTCACCCGTCCGGTGAAACTGTCGCGATCTAGATCGATGGCCGTGACCTTGCCGATGGTTACACCCGCCATGGTCACCTTGGCTCTGACCGTCAAACCGGCGATATTGTCAAAGTAAGCATAAAGTTTATAAGTATCGGTGCTTGCGGTCGGCGCCAGGCCACTGACCCGCAGGGCCAACAGCAGCAAAGCCAGGATGCCAGCCAGCAAGAATAGGCCGACACCGATTTCCAGGGTGCGGTTTTGCATCAGAAATCTCCAAACATCAAGGCGGTCAGAATAAAGTCAAGGCCCAGGACCGCCAGCGAGGCGTACACCACGGTCTTGGTTGTGGCACGGCTGATCCCCTCTGACGTGGGCTCACAGTCATAGCCTTGAAACACGGCGATCCAGGTCACCACGAAAGCGAATACGGCACTTTTGATCACGCCGTTGAGCACATCATCGAGAAAGTCGACGCTGTTCTGCATGTTGGACCAGTAGGAGCCTTCATAGACACCCAGCCAGTCGACAGCCACCCACGAGCCGCCCCAGATCCCCACGACACTGAAAATGATCGCCAGCACCGGCAGGGAAATGAAACCGGCCCACAGGCGCGGGGCAATGATGTATTTGAGCGGGTCGACCCCGATCATTTCAAGACTGGACAACTGCTCGGTGGACTTCATGTTACCGATTTCGGCCGTCAGCGCCGAACCGGCACGCCCGGCGAACAGCAGCGCCGTCACCACGGGCCCCAGCTCGCGCAGCAATGTCAGGGCGACCATCTGTCCGACCGCTTGCTCCGAGCCGTAGCTGGACAAGATGTTGAATCCTTGCAGCGCCAGGACCATGCCGATGAAGATCCCGGAGACCACGATGATCACCAGGGACATCACGCCCACCGAGTGCAACTGCTTGACCAGCAGGCCAAAGCCGCCGCCCGTCGCGTTGCGGCCGAGCAAGGCATGCATCAGGAACAGCGAGGAACGACCCAGCACCGCCACCACATCGATGCCGGAGCGACCGAACAGACGAATTCTTTCCAACAGTGATTTCTTGCGCATCAGCGCTTCCCCAGCAGATCGGTACGGTAATCCGTGGCCGGAAAATGGAACGCCACAGGTCCGTCCGGATCCCCCTTCATGAATTGACGAATGCGCGGGCTGTCTGAAGCGTTCAATTCCTGGGGCGTGCCCTGCCCCAATACCTGGCCATCGCCGATCACGTAGATGTAATCCGCAATGCTGGCGGTTTCGGCCAAGTCATGAGACACCACGATGCTGGTGATGCCCAGCGCATCGTTGAGCAGACGAATCAGGCGCACCAGTACGCCCATGGCGATCGGGTCCTGGCCGACGAAGGGTTCGTCATACATGAGGATCTTCGGATCAAGGGCAATCGCCCGGGCCAGGGCGACGCGGCGCTTCATGCCTCCGGACAGCTCGTCCGGCATCAAGTCCAGGGCACCACGCAGTCCGACCGCCTGCAATTTGAGCAGGACGATGTCACGAATCATCTCTTCCGGCAGGTCGGTATGGACCCGCAAGGGGAACGCCACATTCTCGAACACATCAAGATCAGTGAACAACGCACCGCTCTGAAACAGCACGCCCATGTGCTTGCGTGCATCGAACAGATCGCTGCGCGACAGCTTTGGAATATTCTGCCCATTGACCCAGACTTCACCGGCACTGGGGCGCAACTGTGCGCCCATCAGCCGCAACAGCGTGGTCTTGCCGCACCCGGAAGGCCCCATGATACCGGTGACCTTGCCGCGGGGAATGCGGATATCGATGTCATTGAAAATGCTGCGCGTCCCTCGCTTGAAGGACAATCCCTTCAGCTCGACCGCGTAGGCGTTGTCGGCACTCATCTAAACTCCTTGCGATGCAGCCTCACATCCGAATACCCAGGCCAACCGGCAAACGCCGGACTGCCGGGCACCCGAACCGGCGGCGAACTATATCACTGCAACTGTCGCGCGCCCAAGGGTTACCCCTGTCCCGTTAAGGGTGGATTAAGGTGAAAGTCCCGGCTTCAGGGCAAACCTTTGTGGGGTGTTCGCATAAAGCATGACGAACTAACGTGAGGGAATTGTTCATTGCCGCTATAATCGCCGCCTTTTCACCGAGCCATACGATCTCTGACATGAACCAAACCAGCGACCTGATTCAATCGGCACAACGCACCATCCGCCTCGAGCTCGAAGCCGTACAAGGCTTGCTGCCCCATATCGATGCTGATTTCGTACGTGCCTGCGAGATGATTCTGGCCAGCAAGGGTCGGGTGGTCGTGGTCGGCATGGGCAAGTCCGGGCACATTGGCAACAAGATTGCGGCCACCCTGGCCAGCACAGGAACAACGGCATTTTTTGTCCATCCGGCCGAAGCCAGCCATGGCGACATGGGCATGATCACCCGGGACGATGTCATCCTGGCCCTGTCCAATTCCGGCTCCACCAATGAGATCATTACCCTGTTGCCGCTGATCAAACGCCTGGGCATTCAAATGATCAGCATCACCGGCAACCCGGATTCGCCCTTGGCCAAGGCCGCCGAAGTGAACCTCAACGTGCATGTCGAGCACGAGGCCTGCCCGTTGAACCTGGCACCGACCTCCTCCACGACCGCCGCCCTGGTCATGGGCGACGCCCTGGCCGTCGCCCTCCTGGAGGCCAGGGGCTTTACTGCTGAGGACTTCGCTTTCTCGCACCCCGGCGGCGCCCTGGGCCGTCGCTTGCTGCTGAAAGTCGAAAACGTGATGCATGCAGGCCAGGAGTTGCCGCAAGTACAACGCGGCACGCTGCTCAAGGATGCGCTCATGGAAATGACCCGCAAGGGCCTGGGCATGACAGTCATTCTCGAAGCCGACGGCAAGCTTGCCGGGATCTTCACAGACGGTGACCTGCGCCGCACACTGGACCGCGCCATCGATATTCGCCACGCGACCATCGACGAAGTCATGACCCTCCACGGCAAGACCGCTCGCGCCGACATGCTGGCCGCCGAAGCCTTGAAAATCATGGAAGACCATAGAATCAACGCACTGGTGGTGGTGGACAGCGAGGACCGTCCGATCGGCGCCTTCAACCTCTCCGACCTGCTGCGCGCTGGAGTAATGTGATGACTACCGATCTGCTGCTGCGAGGCAAGAACATCAAGCTCGCCGTGTTCGACGTCGATGGTGTTCTGACTGACGGCCGTCTTTATTTCCTCGAAGACGGCAGCGAATTCAAGACCTTCAACACCCTCGACGGCCAAGGCATCAAGATGCTGATGGCCGCCGGCGTGCAGACCGCCATCATCAGCGGCCGCAAGACCCCGGTGGTCGAGCGGCGCGCAAAGAACCTCGGTATTCCCCACCTTTATCAGGGACGCGAAGATAAACTGGTGGTGCTGGACGAGCTTCTGGGCCAACTCAACCTAAGCTATGAACAGGTCGCCTACCTCGGTGACGACCTGCCGGACCTGCCGGTGATTCGTCGGGTCGGCCTGGGCATGGCGGTGGCCAACGCGGCCGGCTTCGTGCGTGAGCACGCCCACGGCATCACCACGGCACGGGGTGGCGAAGGCGCCGCCCGTGAATTCTGTGAACTGATCTTGCGCGCCCAAGGCCGTCTTGAAGCGGCCAACGCCGCGTACCTGTGAGCCATTTATGCTAAGCAAGAAAATTCGCACCATCGTGGTGTTCGGTTGCATCGCAGCGATTTTCGCGGCGGTGGGCTATTGGAACATCAGCCCTGAACGCTTTCTCGACCGCCCCGCGGTCAAGGTCCAGGAAAATGATATCGACTGGTATGCGACCAACACGCATACCTTGCAATACCTGCCCGATGGCAAAGTGCAGTATGAAATGACGTCCGACAAGGTCGACCACCTCAAGGCCAGCGAGATCACACTGGTCACCAAGCCAGACCTGAACATCTTCAGGGGCACCGAGTTTCCGTGGCACGTGCAAAGCGAGCGCGCCGAAGTCAATCCCGACGGGACCGAGGTAGAGTTGATTGACTCCGTACGCATCGCCCGGACCGATGAGAAAAACCGCACCACCATCATTACCAGCAGTCGTATGACAGTCTTCCCGCAGCGAGAATATGCGCAGACCGAGCAACCCGTTAGAATCGACGGCGCCGGTGGTGTATCGACCGGCACGGGAATGAAAGCGTATTTGAAGGAAAGCAGGATACACCTGCTATCGAACGTAAGAGGACAGTATGAAGCTCGCTAAAACCCTCCCTATTTTGCTCAGTCTGGGCGCAGCACTGGGAAGCGCGAGCGCCTGGGCCCTCCCGACCGACCGCGACCAGCCTATCCGCATCCAGGCCGACGATGCCCAACTGGACGACAAGAACGGTGTGGCCACCTACAAGGGTGACGTGATCATCACCCAAGGCTCGATGAAGGTCACCGGCAATACCGTGACCATCACTCGTACCCAGTCCGGCGATATCGACGTGGTGACCTCGGTGGGCAACCTGGCCTACTTCGAACAGATGCAAACCGCCGGCGACACCAAGCCAGTTCAAGGCTATGGGGTCACCATTCAGTACCACGCCGCCAAAGACCGCGTCGTGCTGATCGATCGCGCCAAGGTCATCGACAAGGACGGCAACACCACCCAGGGCGAGAAAATCGTCTACGACACGAACAAAAAGCTGGCCAGCGCCGGTCGTGCCACTGGCAGCAAGGTCACCGAGCAGCGTCCACGGATCGACATGGTCATCCAGCCGAAAAAGAAAACCGACGAGCAGAAGGCCCAGTAATGGCAACTCTGAAAGCTCAGCACCTGGCCAAGAGCTACAAGAGCCGTCAAGTCGTGCGTGATGTCAGCCTGTCCATCGACAGCGGCCAGATCGTCGGCCTGCTCGGCCCCAACGGTGCAGGCAAGACCACCTGTTTCTACATGATCGTCGGCCTGGTCCAGGCCGATCAGGGCCGCGTCCTGATCGACGACCTGGATGTCAGCCACCAGCCAATGCATGGCCGGGCGAAGGCCGGTATCGGCTATCTGCCGCAAGAAGCATCGATCTTCCGCAAACTGTCGGTTGCCGACAACATCATGGCGATCCTCGAGACCCGCAAGGAACTCGACAAGGCCGGCCGGCGCCAGGAGTTGGAAAGCCTGCTGCAGGAATTCCACATCAGCCACATCCGCGACAACCTGGGCATGAGTCTGTCCGGTGGCGAACGGCGCCGCGTGGAAATCGCTCGCGCCCTGGCCACCGCACCGAAATTCATCCTGCTGGACGAACCATTCGCCGGCGTGGACCCGATTTCGGTGGGCGATATCAAGCAGATCATCCACCACCTCAAGGCCAAGGGCATCGGCGTATTGATCACCGACCATAACGTACGCGAGACGCTGGATATCTGTGAAACCGCCTATATCGTCAATGACGGCCAGTTGATCGCCGAAGGCGACTCCGCGACCATCCTGGCCAATGAACTGGTCAAGGAAGTGTATTTGGGCCATGAATTCCGCCTGTAAGCGAAAAGTGTCTGGTCAATCGCCCCGGCGTCGCTAATTTTATTACGCGGCGCCCTAGGCAAACACTTCAGTTTCAGGCATATAATTTGCTTAAGTTTGGCGCTTCGGCGCCCTGTAGTGGATGGCGCATGTGCGCCGGCGAATAAGGTGTTAAGCCCCAGCCATGAAACCATCGCTAGTCTTGAGAATGGGCCAGCAGCTGACGATGACACCGCAGCTGCAACAGGCCATCCGCCTGCTCCAATTGTCGACCCTGGACCTGCAACAGGAAATCCAGGAGGCCCTGGAGTCCAATCCGATGCTCGAACGCCAGGAAGAAGGCGACGACTTCGACAACACCGATCCGCTGGCCGATAACGTCGAGCAAAAGACCAACACCGAAATCCCGGAACCGTCCTACCAGGAAACCGCCCCGACGGTGGACAACCTCGAGGATGGCGAATGGAATGAACGCATCCCTAACGACCTGCCCGTGGATACAGCCTGGGAAGACGTCTACCAGACCAGCGCCAGCAGCCTGCCCAGCAGCGATGACGACGAGTGGGACTTCACTACCCGCACCTCCACCGGCGAAAGCCTGCAGAGCCACTTGCTGTGGCAACTGAACCTGGCACCGATGTCCGACACCGATCGTCTGATTGCCGTGACCCTGATCGACTGCATCAACAATCAGGGCTACCTGGACGAGACGCTCGAAGAAATTCTCGAAGCTTTCGACCCGGAACTGGACATCGAGCTGGATGAGATCGAAGCCGTCCTGCACCGCATTCAGCAGTTCGAACCGGCCGGCATCGGCGCCCGCAACCTGGGCGAGTGCCTGTTGCTGCAACTGCGCCAGTTGCCCGCCAAGACACCTTGGCTGGCCGAAGCCAAGCGCCTGGTCACCGATTACATCGACTTGCTGGGCGGTCGCGACTACAGCCAGTTGATGCGTCGCATGAAGCTCAAGGAAGATGAACTGCGCCAGGTGATCGAACTGGTCCAGAGCCTCAACCCGCGCCCGGGCTCGCAGATCGAGTCCACCGAACCCGAATACGTGGTTCCCGACGTCATCGTGCGCAAGCACAACGACCGCTGGCTGGTGGAACTGAACCAGGATTCGATGCCCAAGTTGCGGGTCAACGCCCAGTACGCCGGCTTCGTAAAACGTGCCGACACCAGTGCTGACAACACCTTCATGCGCAACCAGTTGCAGGAAGCGCGCTGGTTCATCAAGAGCCTGCAAAGCCGCAACGAAACCCTGATGAAAGTAGCCACCCAGATCGTCGAACATCAGCGCGGCTTCCTGGAGTACGGCGACGAAGCGATGAAACCGTTGGTCCTGCACGACATTGCCGAGGCAGTGGGCATGCACGAGTCGACCATTTCGCGGGTGACCACCCAGAAATTCATGCATACCCCCCGGGGCATCTATGAGCTGAAATACTTTTTCTCCAGCCACGTCAGCACCTCCGAAGGCGGTGAATGCTCGTCCACAGCCATCCGTGCGATCATCAAAAAACTGGTGGCTGCGGAAAATCAGAAAAAGCCGTTGAGTGACAGCAAGATCGCTGGTTTACTGGAGGCACAAGGCATTCAGGTGGCCCGCCGTACCGTCGCCAAATACCGCGAATCCCTCGGGATCGCACCTTCGAGCGAACGCAAGCGGTTGATGTAACAGGCCACGCCACAGCGTTCCAGTGGCAGGCATTTCTGCCTGCCGCTTTATGCACTGGCAACGAAGGAGAAGCTGTATGCAAGTCAACATCAGTGGACACCAACTGGAAGTGACCGAACCTCTGCGCGAATACATCGGCGAAAAACTCGAACGATTGGAGAGGCATTTCGACAAGATCACCAACGTGCAAGTCACGATGAACGTCGAAAAGCTGCTGCAGAAAATCGAAGCCACGTTGCATATCCCCGGCGGAGAAGTGGTTGCCAACGCTGCGCATGAAGACATGTATGCCGCCATCGACCTGCTGACCGACAAGCTGGATCGCCAACTCAAAAAGCATAAGGAAAAGACCCAGAGCCTCCTCCAGGGCGCGACCGGTCGTTAACCCCCCTAATCCATGATCCGACTAGAATCCATCCTGACCCCCGGCCGTTCCCAGGTGAACGTGCCGGGTGGCAGCAAAAAGAAAGCCCTCGAACAAATTGCCAACCTGATCCACCGCGAGGTCCCGGGTCTGGAAATGCAGGACGTCTTCGAGGCCCTGTTTGCCCGTGAAAAACTGGGCTCCACCGGCTTTGGCAACGGTATCGCCATTCCTCATTGCCGCCTCAAGGCCTGTACAGCGCCGATCAGTGCGCTGCTGCACCTTGAAGCCCCCATAGATTTCGATGCCATCGACGGCGAACCGGTCGACCTGCTGTTTGTACTGCTGGTACCGGAAGCGGCGACCGATGCGCACCTTGAGCTGCTGCGCCAGATCGCCAGCATGCTGGACCGCAAGGAAGTGCGCGAGAAATTGCGCAGCGCGCCGAGCAACCAAGCCTTGTATCAGGTTGTCCTGGACGAGCAGAACGGTCATTAAACATGCGCATGATCATTGTCAGCGGACGCTCCGGCTCCGGTAAAAGCACGGCGCTAAACGTGCTTGAGGACAGCGGCTACTACTGCATCGACAACCTGCCGGCCGGCCTGCTGCCGGAACTGGCCGAGCGCGCCCTGATCCATACCGAACTGGCGCAACCGCTGGTGGCGGTCTCCATCGACGCACGTAATCTGCCGAGCCACCTGTCGCGGTTCCCGGAACTGCTGGCGGAAGTGCGCAATCGGCATATCCAGTGCGACGTGCTGTATCTGGATGCCGACGAGGAAACGCTGCTCAAGCGCTTCTCCGAAACCCGTCGGCGTCACCCCCTGAGCAACGCAAGCCGCTCCCTGGCCGAAGCCATCCATGACGAGAGCCAACTGCTGGGGCCGATCGCCGACCTGGCGGACCTGAAGGTCAACACCACCCACCTGAACCTGTATCAACTGCGCGACACCATCAAGTTACGCCTGCTGAACCAGCCGGAACCGGGTACGGCGTTTCTGGTGGAATCGTTCGGTTTCAAGCGCGGAATGCCGGTAGACGCCGACCTGGTGTTCGATGTGCGCTGCCTGCCCAATCCTTATTGGAAACCGGAACTGCGCGAACAATCGGGGCTCGACCAGCCGGTGATCGACTACCTGGCCGCCCAGCCGGATGTCGAGGAAATGTACCAGGACATCTCCAGCTACCTGCTCAAATGGCTGCCGCGCTTTGCCGCGAGCAACCGCGCCTATGTCACGATTGCCATTGGCTGCACCGGTGGCCATCACCGCTCCGTCTACCTGACCGAACGTTTGGGTCAGCTCCTGCAACAGTCCCTGAAGAACGTCCAGGTTCGCCACCGCGACCTCAGCTAAAGGATTCACATCGCGATGCCTGCTCTGGAAATTGAAATCATCAACAAGCTGGGCTTGCATGCCCGCGCGTCAGCCAAGTTCGTCGGTGTGGCCGGTCAGTTTCCTTGTGAGATCAGCGTGGGCCGTGATCCTGAGAAGATGGTCAACGGCAAAAGCATCATGGCGATGATGATGCTGGCCGCCGGCCAAGGCACCAAAATCCATCTGCGAACCGAAGGTGAACAGGAGCAGGAGGCGATGGATGCGCTGGCGGCGCTGATCAACAACTACTTTGACGAAGGCGAGTAACCCCTGCTCCCCTCGCCACGTAGGCATTGCGTCACGCCAAGGCCGTGTCCATCACCATCATCAGACAAAACCCCACCAGCAATCCCAGGCTCGCCAGTTTGTCGTAGCCATGACGGCGTGACTCGGGAATCACCTCATGGGTGACCACCAGCAGCATCGCCCCGGCCGCAAGCGCCAACCCCAGGGGCAATAACATCTCAGCCAAGCTCACCAGCCAGGCGCACAACAGCGCGAAGACTGGCTCGACCAGCCCGGACGCGGCGCCAATGGCGAACGCCTTGAGCCGCGACATGCCGGCGGCAGCCAGCACCAGCGCAATCACCAACCCCTCAGGCACATCCTGCAAGGCGATACCCATCGCCAGGCTGTCGGCATCGGGCATGCCGCCCCCCGCTGATACGCCGACGGCCATCCCTTCAGGAATGTTGTGGGCCACGATGGCGAACACAAACAGCCAGATCCGCGGCGCGATAATTGGACGTCCGGGCACCTCGACCAGTCTTTCAGGACTGGCTGACACTTTGCGGTCCACCAGATATAGCCCGAATGCCCCCAGCAGGATTCCAAAGCTGACCAGACCACTGGCCGCCCAAGGCGTGAGTCCCAATTGTTCGGCTGCGGCAATGCCCGGCACAATCAACGAAAATGCCGTGGCGGCCAGCATCACTCCGGCACCGAAGCCCAGCAGCGAATCGCTCACAGCCTGGGGCATGCGCCGGATAACCAGCACCGGCACCGCGCCCAATGCAGTGCCCAAGGCACAAAGGCCACCGCCCTGGAGCGCACGCAGCAGTTTCGGCTCCAGCTCAAGCCACGCCAGCCCCTGAGCCGCGAGCAACGTCATCCCCGCCAACAGCAACAGCGACCCCAAGGCATAACGGAACAACCGTGCGCTAGCTATCGCCAGTATTTGAGTATCCATAATCAGCCTTGGATTGTTTTTATGAAGTTCAGGCAAGGGCTGCCTGGTAGCGGCGTGCTACTTCCGGCCAGTTGATCACGTTGTAGAAAGCGTTGATGTATTCAGGTCGACGGTTCTGATACAGCAGGTAATAGGCGTGCTCCCACACGTCCAAGCCTAAAATCGGCGTATGGCCGCTCATCAACGGGCTGTCCTGATTGCCGCTGCTTTCCACCACCAGCGTCTTTTGCGGGGTCACACTCAACCAGGCCCAACCACTGCCGAAACGGGTCAGCGCCGCTTGGGTGAAAGCCTCCTTGAATCGTTCGAGCCCCCCCAGTTGCGCCTCGATCGCTGCGGCCAGAGCGCCCTCGGGTTGACCGCCGCCTTGGGGCGACATGACCTCCCAAAACAACGAATGATTGGCATGCCCGCCACCCTGGTTGATCACCGCCCCCCTCAGGCTTTGCGGCAACTGCTCGACCCTGGACAGCAGCGTTTCGACAGACCACTCAGCGTATTCGGTGCCGTCCACCGCAGCGTTGAGATTGTTGATGTAAGTCTGGTGATGCTTGGTGTAATGGATCTCCATGGTTTGCGCATCGATGTGCGGCTCCAGGGCATCATAGGCGTAAGGCAATGCAGGCAAGGTAAAAGCCATTTTCAATGAACTCCAAAATGAACAGGGGCGTTGCGCTGCCGGAGTGAAGCGGCATCGCAATGCAGCAGGCGTTGGGTGCGTGGGTATTCACCATGCTCGCTGATGAAACTCAGCAGTTCGACATAGGTCTTGTGGCTGTGACGCATCGCGGCCGCGCGCAGAGCAGGGGCAAGACGCTCGTCTTGCATGGCCTGCAATAGGCGCTGATGGATGGCACACAAGTACTCGGCACTCTCCTCCGGTTGGTTCAGACGCAAGTGCAGATCCGCCAGGTTGTGATGGGAGACGACGCAGGCGGCGACCGCTTCATCGGCGTCAGCCCAGCGCTCAAACAACACTTGGGCCAGGGCCAACGCTTGCAGATAGCCTTCGCGGGCATCCACCAGTTCACCTAGCATGAAACAGCGATTGGCCCGTTCGATCGTGCGTTTCCAGTGCTCCATGATGAGTACCTCCACAAAGGTGTCGGGTTACACACCGCCGGCGGTGAGCTTTTCCGGGTCCAGCAGGACCTCAAGTTCGCTTCGCGACAGGTCGGTGTGCTCCAGGGCGACATCGATGACCGGACGGCCCTGCTGATAGGCCTTCTTGGCAATCTCAGCAGCCTTCTGATAACCGATGATCGGGTTCAACGCCGTGACCAGGATCGGGTTGCGCGACAGCGCCTCCTTGAGCCTGGCCTCGTTGACCTTGAATGTGGCGATGGCTTTGTCGGCCAGCAGTCGGCTGACGGTGGACATCAGTTCGATACTGTTCAGCAGGTTCTGGGCGATGATCGGCAGCATCACGTTCAGCTCGAAGTTGCCAGACTGACCGGCGACGGTGATCACCGTGTCGTTGCCAATCACCTGGGCCGCCACCATCGCGGTGGCTTCAGGAATGACCGGATTGACTTTGCCAGGCATGATCGAGGAGCCCGGCTGCAGGCCTTCGAGCTCGATCTCTCCCAGGCCCGCCAGCGGACCGGAGTTCATCCAGCGCAGGTCGTTGGCGATTTTCATCAGCGACACCGCTGTGGTCTTCAACTGACCGGAGACCGCCACCGCGGTGTCCTGGGAACCGATCAATGCGAACAGATTCTTGCCCGGGGTGAATTGCACCTGGGTCAGTTGCGTCAGTTGCTGGCTGAACAGCTCGGCAAAGCGTGGATGAGCATTGACCCCAGTGCCGACTGCCGTCCCCCCCTGGGCCAGGGATTGCAGACTGGGCAACAAGGCTTGCAGATGCTCGACATTGGCTTTGAGTTGTTGTGCCCACCCCTCCAGCACCTGGCTCAAACGCACGGGCATGGCATCCATCAGGTGAGTGCGACCCGTCTTGATGAATGGGTGGACTTGCTCAGCCTTGCGTTCGATCACCTGTACCAGGTGCGTCAGCGCCGGCAGCAATTGCTCATGCAAGGCCAACGCAGCACTGACGTGAATACTGGTGGGAATGATGTCGTTGCTGCTCTGGCCGCAATTAACGTGATCATTCGGGTTGACCGGCTCACCCAGCAGACGGCTGGCCAGCGTCGCGATCACCTCGTTGGCGTTCATGTTGGAGCTGGTGCCGGAACCGGTCTGGAAGATATCCACAGGGAAATGCTCCATGAAGTTGCCTTCGAGCAACCCCTGTGCCGCATCGACAATGGCCTTGCCTTGGGCCGCGCTGATTTGTTCCAGCTCCACGTTCGCCCGAGCGGCGGCGGCCTTGGCCAGGATCAGGGCGCGAATGAACTGCGCCGGCATGCGTTGACCGCTGACAGGAAAATTATCCACGGCGCGCTGGGTCTGCGCACCGTAGAGGGCCCCCATCGGGACCTGCAGTTCGCCCATGCTGTCGCGTTCGATACGGGTATTACTCATCAGGGAATCCTTGCACCAGTTCATTAAGAGGGATTGATGGCTCCAAGGCGCAGGTCGCCAGCGCCCAGGCATGGCGCTGCCAGCGCTTGAGGCGGCAACGGCAAAGCGATTGTTGTTCGAGGTCGCGCAGTGGACGCCACGCCTGGTCGATACACAGCGTGCGCCAATGCCAGGGCAGCGCCGTGTCGGAGGCCGTGTCGAGCAGCAAACGAAACGCTGTTTCGGCGACCATCCACGGCGAAGTGGCGGTGCAGCAGGCCAGATATCGGCCTTCGGCCAGGTAGTGTTCGATCAGCCGCGGCTCGTCAGGGCTCATCGCACAGCGGATCTGGCGGCTCATCCAGCGCCAGCTTTCAAGATAGGGTTGTTCGTGCAGGGCGGCACTCATGACCGGGGCTCACTCGGCGAATGAGATTCATTATTAGATGATAATAAGACGCAACACAAGAGTTGCGAGAGCCCTGGAGGTCATGAGCAAAAAAGGCGCGGCATCCCATGGATGACGCGCCTTCTTTTGTGGCGATGGGAAATCAGCTACCGGCCACGGTCATCCGCTCGATCAACACTGAGCCGGTACGGATATTACTGCGCAGCTCCAGGTCGTTCCCTACCGCCAGGATCTGCTTGAACATATCGCGCATGTTACCGGCGATGGTGACTTCCTGGACCGGAAACTGAATCTCCCCATTCTCGACCCAGAACCCCGCCGCACCACGGGAATAGTCCCCGGTGACCATGTTCAGGCCGTGGCCCATCAGTTCCGTCACCAGCAGGCCACGGCCCATACGACGCAGCAAAGCCGCCTGGTCCTCTTCGCCATGGGTCACGAAAAGGTTGTGCACGCCACCGGCATTGGCGGTGCTGGGCATGCCGAGCTTGCGACCTGAATAGGTGCCGAGAATGTAGGACACCAGTTCACCCTTCTCCACGAATGGCTTGGCGTAGGTGGCCAGGCCATCGCCGTCGAAGGCCGAGCTGCCCATGGCCTGCATCAGGTGCGGACGCTCATCGATGGTCATCCATTCCGGGAACAGTTTCTGTCCGAGCGCGCCTTCAAGAAACGATGATTTGCGATACAAATTGCCGCCGGACACCGCCGACAGGAAACTGCCGAACAACCCACCGGCCAGCTCGGCGGCAAACAGCACCGGCACTTCACAGGTCGGCACCGGCCGCGCGCCCAAGCGACTGGCCGCCCGCTGCGCGGCTTTACGGCCAATACTCACCGGGTCCGCGAGCCGATTGCCCTGGCGGTTCACGTCATACCAGTAATCGCGCTGCATCTGGCCGTCGGCTTCAGCGATCATGACGCAACTGAGGCTGTGGCGGGTCGATGCATAACCGCCGATAAAACCGTGGCTGTTACCGTATACGCGGCAGCCCTGATGGGTATTGAGGGTCGTGCCGTCGGCGTTTTTGATCCGCGGGTCGGCGTCGAAGGCCGCCGCCTCGCAGCGCAACGCCTGCTCGATGGCCTGTTCCGGGGTGATGTCCCAGGCGTGGAACAGGTCGAAGTCTCGCAGCTCCTTGCACATCAGCGCGGCATCGGCTAGGCCCGACGCTTCGTCTTCAGAGGTATGCTTGGCGATCGCCAGCGCCGCGGCAACGGTTTCACGGATCGCGTCAGGACCACTGGCCGACGTGCTGGCCGAGCCCTTGCGCTGGCCGGCGTACAAAGTGATGCCGAATCCCTGGTCGCGATTGAATTCGACGGTCTCCACCTCGCGCTGGCGAACCGATGTCGACAGCCCTTGTTCCAGAGAGACCGCCACCTCACACGCAGTGGCGCCCTGTCGCTTGGCTTCGGCAAGGATCTGCTCGACTTGTTCCTGCAGTGCCGGCAATGCTTGCGGGCCGACGCTCTGAACTGCACTCATGGTGTTCTCTCCACTCAAATTCTGCTTTCGGTCAGGGTTTGTGCGAACAATGCTTGCGCAACTTTGCGGACAAACCTGAAGCCTTCTAACGACCGGGCCGGACAAGCGGCCCCCGACTGGTTATCATGGCGGCGTTTCTTTGCGGACTGCCACCATGGTTGATTCTTACGACGACTCCCTCTACGAGGGTGAAAAAAGCAAATCCCAGGTCAAACGCGAGCTGCATGCTCTGGTTGACCTCGGCGAGCGCCTGACAACACTCAAGCCTGACTTGCTGGCCAAACTGCCTCTGACCGACGCCTTGCGCCGGGCCCTGGCCGATGCGCCCAAGCACACCGCGAATATCGCGCGTAAACGGCACCTGCAATTCATCGGCAAACTGATGCGCGACCAGGACACTGACGCCATCCTGGTTCTGCTCGATCAACTCGATGCCTCCACCCGGCAGTACAACGAACGTTTCCATGGCCTGGAACGCTGGCGCGATCGCCTGATCGCAGGCGATGACGGCGTGCTGGAAAAATTCGTCATCGACTACCCGGAGGCTGACCGTCAGCAATTGCGCTCCCTGATCCGTCAGGCCCAGCACGAACTGGCGCATAACAAGCCACCCGCCTCGAGCCGTAAAATCTTCAAATACATTCGCGAGCTGGACGAGACCCAACGCGGTCTGCGCTGAGTGTTCACTGGCTCACCAATCCCTTGCCGGGGTCACAATTACTGTGGCGAGGGAGCTTGCTCCCGCTGGGCTACGCAGTAGCCCCAATGCGGTCGCTGCGCAACCGAGCGGGAGCAAGCTCCCTCGCCACGGGGATTCATGCAAGCCCCCGAATATTTTCATGCGCCCGTGCCACCCACGGTAATCGCATCGATCTTCAGGGTCGGCTGACCGACACCCACCGGCACCGATTGCCCATCCTTGCCGCACGTCCCCACGCCACTGTCCAACGCTAGATCGTTACCGACCATCGACACCTTGCTCATCGCCTCGGGCCCGTTGCCGATCAGGGTCGCGCCCTTGACCGGCGCAGTGATCTTGCCGTCTTCGATCAGGTAAGCCTCACTGGTGGAAAACACGAATTTGCCGCTGGTGATGTCCACCTGGCCGCCGCCGAGGTTGGCGCAGTAGATGCCTTTTTTTACCGAGGCGATGATTTCCGCCGGATCGCTCTGGCCACCCAGCATGTAGGTGTTGGTCATGCGCGGCATCGGCAGATGTGCGTAAGACTCGCGGCGACCATTGCCGGTACGGGCCACGCCCATCAAGCGGGCATTGAGTTTGTCTTGCATATAGCCCTTGAGCACGCCGTTCTCGATCAGGGTGGTGCACTCGGTCGGGGTGCCTTCATCGTCGACGCTCAGGGAGCCGCGACGCCCGGCCAGGGTGCCATCATCGACGATGGTGCAGAGTTTCGAAGCGACCATTTCGCCCATGCGGCCGCTGTAGGCCGAGCTGCCCTTACGGTTGAAGTCGCCTTCCAGACCATGCCCTACCGCTTCATGCAGCAGCACACCGGACCAGCCGGAGCCCAGCACCACTGGCAATGTGCCGGCCGGCGCCGGGATCGCTTCAAGGTTGACCAGGGCCTGGCGCAGCGCTTCGCGGGCGTAACCCATGGCGCGGTCTTCGCTGAGGAAATAACGGTAATCGGTGCGTCCGCCGCCGCCATGGCCGCCGCGCTCGCGACGACCGTTCTGCTCCACGATCACACTGACATTGAAACGCACCAGAGGCCGGACGTCCGCCGCCAGACCGCCGTCGGTGGACGCCACCAGGATCCGCTCCCAGACCCCAGCCATGCTCACCGATACTTGCTGGATGCGTGGATCAAGGGCGCGAGTGGCGACGTCGATGCGCTTGAGCAGCTCGACCTTTTCGGCGCGGCTCATGACTTCCAGCGGGTTGTCCGGCGCATACAACTGCGTCACGTCCTGGCTACTGAAGGCCTGTACCCTGCCGTTCTGCCCGGCCCGGGAAATCGAACGTGCGGCACGGGCTGCGGCGCCCAGTGCTTCAAGGGTGATGGCGTTACTGTAGGCAAAGCCGGTCTTTTCCCCGGACTGGGCACGCACGCCCACGCCCTGGTCAAGGTTGAAACTGCCCTCCTTGACGATGCCGTCTTCCAGCGACCAGGACTCGGATATCTGCCCCTGGAAATACAGGTCGGCTGCGTCGATACCCGGGCCGGCCAGGTCGCCCAACACGCCTTGCAGGCTGTCCAGGGTAACGCCACCGGGGGCTAGAAGGTGTTCACTGACTGAGGATAACAACCCGCTCATATGTTCTACGCCTTGAATTCGTCGTCTTGGACAGGCCGCTGTCGAGCGCCCTGCGAGAAAAAGCGCCGATGGCTGGCCACCGGCATGCGCGCCCGGATGGACGCCTGTTCGCTGCTGTCGCGCTCGGCCACCAGCACGGCCTCGCCTTGATCCTGTTGAGCCAGTATGCGACCCCATGGGTCGACAATCGCTGCATGGCCAAAGGTTTCCCGTGGCCCCGGATGCACCCCGCCCTGGGCGGCGGCCAGCACGTAACACTGGGTCTCGATGGCCCGGGCGCGAATCAGCACCTCCCAATGGGCGGCGCCGGTCACGGCGGTAAATGCCGAGGGCGCGGTGATCAATTCAGCCCCGGCGGCGCGCAGCTCGCTATAGAGTTCCGGGAAACGCAAGTCATAACAAACCGACAGGCCAACCCGTCCTACAGGTGTATCGGCCACTACCACGTTGTAGCCATAAGCATAGTCATCAGACTCGCGATAACGGCCGCGATTATCCGCCACGTCCACGTCAAACAGATGCAGCTTGTCGTAGCGCGCGACGATCTGGCCCTGATCGTCGATCAGCAATGAACAGGCATGTACCCTGGCGTCCGGTTGGTCCACCGGCGGCAACGGCAGCGTGCCGGCCACAATCCATAACTTGAGGTCACGGGCGGTCTGTTTCAACCAGGGCAGGATCGGCCCCTGACCAAAGGCTTCGGCGCGACCGATGTCCGCCACATCCCGCCGGCCCATGGCCGCAAAGTTTTCAGGCAGCACCGCCAGCCTTGCGCCGCCAGCGGCAGCCTGTTCCAGCAGCACACGAGCGCGGGCCAGATTGGCGAGCACATCGCTTTGGCTGACCATTTGAATCACTGCCACTGGCATGGTGCTTCCCCGTTGCTTGGTAGTGCCCTCTGTGGGAGCGAGCCTGCTCGCGATTGCGGTGGATCAGTCGGCATCTCTTTTACTGATCCACCGCAATCGCGAGCAGGCTCGCTCCCACAAGGGGATTTTCATCGCCTGTCAGAACGGCTTGTCGAAGGTAATCTTCGGCTCTTTCCACGGGCCCTTGACGTCGTATCTTACGCTGGCAAAGCGCGCCACACGGTCGCCAATCAGCTTGTCGATCAGAAACAGCGCCCCACCCACCGCTGGTGCGCCGACAATCAGCGCTGCAATGGGCAGGTTGTTGGTCACCGGCAGCGTCACCTGCAACTTGGCGTCGACCCGATCGGCGACCATATCCAGTGTGCCGTTGAGCTCCAGGTTGCTCGACGGCCCCGTCAGGGTGATCGGCTCACGGGTCACATAGACACCGTCGCTGGCCACCAGCAGTCCCTTGACCCGATCGTAGCTCAAGCCTTTGCCGAACAGGTCTGAGAAGTCCAGACGCAAGCGTCGGCCGATGGAGTTGAAATTCAACAGACCGAACACCCGCAACGCTTGAGCGCCCCCTTCTACCTCGACGAACTGCCCCTTGTTCAGCGACGCATCGAGACTCCCGGAAAAACGTTTCGTGGCGACCCATGCCGGTGAGCCAGGCCAGCGCCCATCGACATCCAGATGGAATTTCTGGCTGGTCACGCTCGGCGCATAGCCCCAGCCCTTGAGCACATCGGCCAGGTTCTTGCCACCGATGCGGCCTTTGTACCAACTGCTGGTTGAGCCGGGGACACCTTCCCAGCCGCCACTGCCGCTCAAGACCATGCCCTTGAGGCCCATATCCAGGTTGTTCAAGGCAATGCCCTTGCCTGTCGGACGCACCTTCAACGACCAGGCACCAATCAGGTCGGGCCCCTGGAACAACTGGTCAATGACAATATCCATGGCCGGAATATTGCTGGGGTCGACCGAGGCCAGCGGGTCCGGTGCGTTTTCATCGGTCTGAACCGTCGGGTCGGCGGCCGGCAGACGAATGTAGTCAAGCTTGATACCGATCGGTGCGGCCTTCGCGTCCGGCAGACTGGCGGTGCCCTTGGCCTGCTGGCTGGTCAATCGCAAAGCCCAGGCGTCAGGCTTGCGGTCCAACTGCACCGACGCCCGGTCCAGGGTGGTGCCCATGGCGGTGAGCTTGCCAATGTTCAGATCAACGCTGCTGAGCAATTGTTTGGCGCTACCGCCCGGATCCTGCCCCGCATACTTGCCCACCAGATCCTGCCACGGGCTCACGTCCAGTTCCGACAGCGTCCCGCGCAGGCGCAGGCCCTTGCCTCCTGGCAGAATCGCATCACCGCTACCGAGCAAGAGCTCACCGCGACCGTCAGCCACCTGCCCGCTCGGCGCCGCGTAGGTGAAACTGGCCAGATCACCATAATCGACCCAGTAACGGCGCTCCGGCCCTTGCAGGGTCATGCGAAACACCGTGTCACGCCCGGCATCGGCCGCCAGGCCGAAGGGCGCGGGCAGATCCACGGCCACGCCCTTGAGACTGGAACTGACCGACAGTTGGCTGTCAGCACCGTCGAGGATCACCTGCAGCTGATACGGCACCACCCCGGCCACCGGCAATGGCTGCGTAACCTTCAGCCAGTCAGTGAGTTTCTTGACCTCTACCTGTCCGGAGGCGGCCACCCGCGTCGTCAGCTCACCAGCACGGCCTTCGGCAAAAATCTGCGCGGTCACGGGCCGGTCGAACGCCCGGGCCGCGATATTTTTGCCGCTCAACCCCTTGTTGCTGTCGAAACGGAAATCGCCCTTGAGCTGGGTCAGTTCCAACTCCGGCTCGCTGAGCTTGAGCCGGGCCTTGTCGGTCTTGAAGTCCACCAGAATCTTCGGCTGTTCGCCTCTGGCCAGGGGAATATCCAGCTTCACATTACCTTGCAGATCGCCCTCGCCTTCCCAGCCGGCGAACGTCTGCGCCGTACCAATCGGCGCCGTCTGCAGGATTTTCAAACCGTCGCCCAAACCGCCGGCGAACTCGCCGTCCAACAGCAGATGGGAGTTCTGGCCGCTGGGCACATGGGGGATGTTCACCGAAACATTCCTGACCTGGGTGTCCAGCAACTGGCCCTGGCTTGCAAAGATGCGCACGCCGCTGTCTTCGACGAAAACATCACCGCTGACCTTGCTCACCGAAGGCCAACCCGGCTGGAAGGCCAGCTCGGCATCATGCACCTTGAAGAACAGGCTGATACTGCGAGCCGCGTCTTCGGCGCCCTGGTTCAGCGAACCTTGATACTGGAAAAACCCCTGATCCACCGCGCCCTTGACGATGGCGGTGCGCAGCCACTCATCCAGCGCCGGGCTCAGAACAGCCGGCAGGTACTTGGCGGTATAGCGCCCGTCGCCATCCACCAGGCCGACCCGCAGGTCCATGTAGTCTTCCTGGCTGTGGTCAAAATGCAGGCGAATCAGGAAGTCACCGGCAATCCGGCCCTCCTCTCCCAGTACTTTCAGGTACGGCGCAATCAGCGTGAAACCTTGTTTGTCCAGCTTCCAGGTCAGGCGGGCGTTGGCCTGCAAGTATTGCCAGGGCTTGGCGAAGATGGGGTCCAGGTGCAGGGAAAAATCCTTGCTGTCCATGCGCAGCTCGCCGCCGCCCAGGTCGCCGCTCAGGCTCCCGGACACATTGCGCGCCGCCGGGGCGCCGCGATAGGCATCAAAGCCCACGGTGTCCAGGTTCGTGGCGAAGCTGACTTTTTGATCACCGCTGTTCTGGGGGCGGTAGTCCACCAGCACGTTGCGCAGGCCGCCCGTGAACTTGAGCCGGTCGATCGCCGTGGCAACGCCTTCGGGCAACGGCGCCAGGGCATGGAGCAACGGTGTGAGCGGTGCGAGGTCGAGACGATCAGCCTGCACGTGCCAGAGTTCTTCGGTTTTTTCGGTGGCGTTGTTCTGTTGCAACTGCAGGCGCGATTCCCAACGGGTTTCGCCCAGGCTCATTGCCAGGGAATCGAAGGTTGCGGTGAAGCCCTGGCCACTGCGCTGGAAATACCCATTGAGCGCCAGGTTATGGATCTGTACCGGTTTGCGCTCGGCATAGGCGCCCTGGATGTCCGGCGCGTTCAGTCGAATGGCCGCACTTTGCACGGTGCCCGCCCCCCAGCTCAGCCAGACCTCTGCGCCCGCCTTGATCCGGGAAAAATGCCATTGTCGGGTCAAGCGTTCCGGCAGCCATTTGGACCAATCGCTTTGCGGCAGGCTCAGGTAAGCATCGGCCTGACCGTTCTTCCAGTCGCTGGCACGGATACGGGTGCGCAGGTTGATCGCGACGGGCTGGCCGTCAGGCAGGGTCAGGCGTGCATCCAGACGCTGACGGGCGGCGCCGGTCTTGAGGCTCAGGCCGACGTAGGTCAAGGTGAGCGGCGGTTGCTCCAGCGGCTGCAAGGTGACTTGGCTGTCGAGCACCGATAGCTTCGCGACCATCTGCATACGTTCGAGCAGGTGCTGGGGATCCAGCGGCTGATCGTCCTGCACCGGCAGCCCCTCCAGGGCCCATTTGCCGTCTGCGCCTTCCTTGAGGCTGATCTTCAAGCCGCTGAGTTCCAGGTGAGCAATGCGCACCTGGCGCGCTACCAGGCTGCCCCACAAGTCCGGCACGGCCCGTACCTGATCCAGGTGCAAGGCGTTGGCGCCTTCGCCGATCATGACGTCCTGGGCCAGCAAAATGGGCGCCAGGGCGCTCCAGCGACCGTCCAGGCTGCCGATATGCACGGGGATCGCCAATGCTTCGCTGGCGCGGGCCTGGACCTCGGCGCGGTACTCGGCCACCAGCGGAGACAGTTCCCGTCCGAGGCTGACATACAGTGCCACCAGCACCAACAGCAGCGCGCACAGGCCCAGGCCCCAACGGGTCAGCGCGGCCAAAATGCGTGTCAGACGCTCCATGTCAGCAGGCTCCCCTGGCAAAGGTATTCACATCCGCGGGGCTGCCGCTCATGAAGCCACTTCAGAGCAGCACCACGTCGTATTGTTCCTGGGAATACATGGTTTCCACTTGAAAACGAATCGTGCGACCGATAAAGGCCTCCAGTTCCGCAACGTTCCCTGACTCTTCATCGAGCAGGCGGTCCACCACTTTCTGGTTTGCCAACACTCTATAACCTGTGGCCTGGTAAGCGCGTGCCTCCCGGAGGATTTCCCGGAAGATTTCGTAACACACGGTTTCCGGGGTCTTGAGCTTGCCCCGGCCCTGGCAACTGCTGCACGGTTCGCACAGCACCTGCTCAAGGCTCTCGCGGGTGCGCTTGCGGGTCATCTGCACCAGGCCCAGCTCGGTGATACCGATGATGTTGGTTTTGGCGTGGTCGCGCTCGAGTTGTTTTTCCAGGGTCCGCAGCACCTGGCGCTGGTGCTCTTCATGCTCCATGTCGATGAAGTCGATGATGATGATTCCGCCCAGGTTGCGCAGACGCAGTTGGCGAGCGATGGCGGTGGCAGCCTCCAGGTTGGTCTTGAAAATGGTTTCTTCCAGATTGCGATGGCCAACGAACGCCCCGGTGTTGACGTCAATGGTGCTCATGGCCTCGGCCGGGTCCACCACCAGGTAGCCGCCGGACTTGAGCGGCACTTTGCGCTCCAAGGCCTTCTGGATTTCGTCTTCGACGCCGTACAGGTCGAAAATCGGCCGCTCGCCGGGGTAATGCTCGAGACGATCGGCGATTTCCGGCATCAGCTCCGCGACAAACTGGGTGGTTTTCTGGAAGGTTTCCCGGGAGTCGATGCGGATTTTCTCGATCTTGGGGCTGACCAGGTCCCGCAGGGTCCGCAGCGCCAGGCCGAGGTCTTCGTAGATCACGCTGGGGGTGGCAATGGTCTTGATCTGATCGGCGATCTGGTCCCAAAGCCTGCGCAAGTAGCGGATGTCCATGAGAATCTCATCGGCCCCGGCCCCTTCGGCGGCGGTGCGCAAGATGAAACCTCCAGCTTCCTTGATACCCTCTTTCTCCACGCAATCGCTGACCACCTGTTTGAGGCGTTCACGCTCGGCTTCGTCTTCGATCTTAAGGGAAATACCGACGTGAGCGGTACGCGGCATGTACACCAGGTAGCGCGACGGAATCGACAACTGCGTGGTCAGGCGCGCGCCCTTGGAACCGATGGGGTCCTTGGTGACCTGGACCACCAGGCTCTGGCCTTCATGAACCAGGGCACTGATACTCTCCACGGCCGGGCCTTCACGCATGGAGATTTCCGAGGCATGAATGAAGGCCGCGCGGTCCAGGCCAATGTCGACGAACGCCGCCTGCATGCCTGGCAACACCCGCACCACCTTGCCTTTATAGATATTGCCGACGATGCCACGTTTTTGCGTGCGCTCGACGTGAACTTCTTGCAGAACACCGTTTTCAACCACCGCCACGCGCGACTCCATCGGCGTGATGTTGATCAGGATCTCTTCACTCATGGCTGGGTCTCGTTCAGGCGTGTTCACGATAATGGCCGCATCAAGTCAGACGGCGCTCAGCGCGCGCTCAGGGTTTGCCAACAGGGTATGCCGAAATGGCCCAACAGCTCCGAGGTTTCGCACAGCGGCAGGCCGACCACGGCTGAATAGCTGCCTTCAAGCCCGGCGACAAATACCGCCCCCAAGCCTTGAATACCATAGCCGCCGGCCTTGTCCCGGGGCTCACCGCTGTTCCAATAGGCTAGCGCTTGTTGTTCGGTGATGGCGCGAAAGCTCACCCGACTGCGGACCACAAGGGACTCGCAACGTTGCCCGTCCAGTACCGCAATGGCAGTCAGCACGTCATGGTCACGACCGGACAGGCTCAAGAGCATCGCCATCGAGTCGGCCTGATCCAGCGGCTTGCCCAGAATCCGCCCGTCCAGCACCACGGCGGTGTCGGCGCCCAGCACGCAGCCGTCCACGCCTGCGGCCAAAGCACGTCGCCCGGCCTCGGCCTTGCCGCGCGCCAGGCGCTCGACATAGGCCGACGGGGTTTCGTCATCCAGGGGCGTTTCGTCGATGTCCGCGCTGACAACGGTGAACGACACACCGATCTGCGCGAGCAACTCACGCCGACGCGGCGAGCCTGAGGCGAGGTACAGCGGTTTCATCAGGACATCTCCCTCTCAAGGTGCGGGCCAATGCCTGACCGAATCAGTTGATTTTGAAACGCAGGCGCAAGCCACGCAAACCGAAGCTGACCCACGGCCAGAGCAAGGCACTGACCAGCGCCGGCAACACCAGCGCCAAGGTCGGCTGGCGATTGCCGGTCAGCGCGCTGAGCCACAGCTGTACCAACTGCGCCAGGCCGAAAATCACCAGGATCACCAGGCACTGTTGCCACATGGGGAACATCCGCAGGCGTTGTTGCAGCGACAGCACCAGGAACGTGATCAGCGTCAGGATCAGCGCGTTCTGCCCCAGCAACGTGCCATACAGCACGTCCTCGGCCAGCCCCAGGCACCAGGCGGTGACCATGCCGACCTTGTGCGGCAGCGCCAGCGCCCAGAATGCCAGCAGCAGGGCCAGCCACAGCGGGCGCAGGATTTCCATGAATTGTGGCAGCGGCGAAACGCTGAGCAACAGGCCGATGGCGAACGTCAGCCAGACTATCCAGCCGTTACCGGAATGTGTACGGCTCATTTATTCTCGTGCTCCCCTGGTGGCTGGCGCGGCGGCCGGCGTGGAGACAGGCGGTTTGGCCGCGGGCCTTGCGGGTTGAGTCGCCGGCGCTTGCGTGGCCGGTGACGTAGCCGGAGCGGCGGGTGGCGTCGTAGCCGGGGTCGATGAAGGTGCGTGAGGTGCCGGTGTCGTGCCCGGGACCGTCGCTGGGGTAATCGGGGACGCGGTCGACTCGCCACTCTGCCGTTCCTCGGCCTCCTGGGCCACGGCGGCGTCGTTGGCGCGCTCTTCCGGGGTACGGGGGTCGCTGAAAACCAACAACAGGTATCGGCTGCGATTCAACGCCGCGGTCGGCACCGCACGCACGATGGCGAATGGCTGGCCGGAGTCGTGTATGACCTCCTTGACCGTCGCCACCGGATACCCGGCCGGGAATCGCTGGCCGAGACCGGAGCTGACCAGCAGGTCACCCTCCTTGATGTCGGCGGTGTCCGCGACATGCCGCAGTTCCAGACGCTCCGGATTACCGGTGCCACTGGCAATTGCCCGCAAGCCGTTGCGGTTGACCTGCACGGGAATGCTGTGGGTGGTATCGGTCAGCAACAGCACGCGCGAGGTATAGGGCATCAGCTCCACCACCTGCCCCATCAGACCGCGGGCATCGAGCACCGGCTGGCCGAGGACAACACCATCGCGCTCGCCCTTGTTGATGATGATGCGGTGGGTAAAGGGGTTGGGGTCCATGCCGATCAACTCGGCCACTTCAACCTTCTCGTTGACCAGCGCCGAAGAATTGAGCAACTCGCGCAGCCGCACGTTCTGCTCGGTGAGGGCCGCCAGCTTCTGCATGCGCCCCTGCAACAGCAGGTTTTCGGTCTTGAGTTTTTCGTTTTCGGCCACCAGCTCGGTCCGGCTGCCAAACTGGCTGGCCACACCCTGCCACAAGCGCTGCGGCAAATCGGTGATCCAGTAGGATTCCATCAATACCAGCGACATTTGGCTGCGCACTGGCTTGAGCAGCGTGAAACGGGCATCGACCACCATCAGCGCAACCGATAGCACGGTCAGCACCAGCAGGCGCACACCCAGCGAGGGGCCTTTGGTAAAAAGCGGTTTAATAAGCCGCTCCTCCCAGGCAAATGTTTTCTTTATTCATACGGCATCAAACCGGCCTGGATACGAATGACAGAAGATAAACGTCAACGGGCAGCACTGCAAAGTGCTGCCCGGGAGCGAACAACATAGACCATCCAGGCGGGCTTATTCGCTGGAGAGCAGATCCATGGTGTGCTTGTCCATCATTTCCAATGCACGGCCACCGCCGCGGGCCACACAAGTCAGCGGGTCTTCGGCAACGATCACCGGCAGGCCGGTTTCCTGGGCCAGCAACTTGTCGAGGTCACGCAGCAGCGCGCCACCACCGGTCAGCACCAGGCCGCGCTCGGCGATGTCCGACGCCAGTTCCGGCGGCGACTGCTCCAGAGCACTCTTGACCGCCTGCACGATGGTCGCCAGCGACTCTTGCAGCGCTTCAAGCACTTCGTTGGAGTTGAGGGTGAATGCACGTGGAACGCCTTCAGCCAGGTTGCGGCCGCGAACGTCGACTTCACGCACTTCGCCGCCCGGGTAGGCCGTGCCGATTTCCTGCTTGATACGCTCGGCGGTGGACTCACCGATCAGGCTGCCGTAGTTGCGACGCACATAAGTGATGATAGCTTCGTCGAAACGGTCGCCGCCCACACGTACGGACTCGGCGTAAACCACGCCATTGAGGGAGATCAAAGCGATTTCAGTGGTACCGCCGCCGATGTCGACGACCATCGAACCACGGGCTTCTTCGACCGGCAGGCCGGCACCGATGGCAGCAGCCATCGGCTCTTCGATCAGGAACACTTCACGGGCACCGGCGCCAAGGGCCGATTCACGGATGGCACGACGCTCCACCTGGGTGGACTTGCAGGGCACGCAGATCAGCACGCGAGGGCTGGGCTGCAGAAAACTGTTTTCGTGAACTTTGTTGATGAAATACTGCAGCATCTTTTCGCAGACGCTGAAGTCGGCGATCACGCCGTCCTTCATGGGGCGAATGGCTGCAATGTTGCCCGGTGTACGGCCCAGCATGCGCTTGGCTTCGGTACCGACAGCCACGACACTCTTCTGGTTACCGTGGGTGCGGATGGCCACGACCGAGGGTTCATTCAGGACGATACCGCGCTCGCGCACGTAAATAAGGGTGTTGGCAGTGCCCAGGTCAATGGAAAGATCGCTGGAAAACATGCCACGCAGTTTCTTGAACATGGGAAAGGGACCCTAGGCAACGCGTGGGTAAAAAAGTGCGGCAAACTCTAACAACGACAGGGATTTTGGGCAAGGCGCCAATATGTTAAATTGGCCGCTTTTCTGTGCACCAAACCCCACAATCGCGGCCAGTGCCCTGTTTCGCAGGTACGTTCCTTTCTTGACGAGTGGCTATTGTCGTCAGGCAAGGCGCCGCGACGAGTCATAGCCCGCTATGGCGAGAAGCGGCAACGCAGCATGATGGCAATAGACGCCGTCAAAAAGGAACAGTATCTGTGATACAGGGCACTGGACCGTAGAAATGCGGTAGTGTTCCGACAATCTAACACACGGACAGACTGCGTCCGTTTTGTTTTCCACTGGAGAATCCCATGGCGCTTGAACGCTCCGACGTGGAAAAAATCGCTCATCTGGCCTGTCTGGGCCTCAATGAAGCCGATCTTCCACACATTACTTCTGCCCTGAACAGCATTCTGGGGCTGGTCGACGAGATGCAGGCGGTCAACACCGACGGCATCGAACCACTGGCCCACCCACTGGAAGCCAGCCAGCGCCTGCGTGCCGACGTCGTGACCGAGTCCAATCACCGCGAGGCCTACCAGTCCATCGCACCAGCGGTCGAAAACGGCCTGTACCTGGTTCCGAAAGTCATCGACTAAAGGGAAAGAGCCTCTCATGCATCACATGACCCTGGCCGAGATCGCCCGCGGACTCGCCGATAAAAAATTTTCCTCCGAAGAGCTGACCCAGGCCCTGCTGGCGCGCATCGCCCAGCTCGACCCGCAGCTCAACAGCTTCATCAGCCTCACCGAAGAACTGGCCCTGAGCCAGGCCAAGGCCGCGGACGCCCGTCGCGCCAACGGTGAGAGCGGCGCCCTGCTCGGCGCACCGATTGCCCACAAGGATCTGTTCTGCACCCAGGGCATCCGCACCAGTTGCGGCTCGAAGATGCTCGACAACTTCAAGGCCCCGTACGACGCCACCGTGGTTGCCAAACTGGCCGCCGCCGGCGCCGTGACCCTGGGCAAGACCAACATGGACGAATTCGCGATGGGCTCGGCCAACGAGTCGAGCTACTACGGCGCCGTGAAAAACCCGTGGAACCAGGAACACGTACCGGGTGGTTCGTCCGGCGGTTCCGCCGCCGCCGTGGCCGCGCGCCTGCTGCCGGCCGCCACCGCCACCGACACCGGCGGTTCGATTCGCCAGCCGGCGGCATTCACCAACCTCACGGGCCTCAAGCCGACCTATGGCCGCGTATCGCGCTGGGGCATGATCGCCTACGCCTCCAGCCTCGACCAGGGCGGCCCGCTGGCCCGCACCGCCGAAGACTGCGCGATCCTGCTGCAAGGCATGGCTGGCTTCGATCCGAACGACTCCACCAGCATCGATGAACCGGTGCCGGACTACAGCGCCAGCCTCAATGGTTCGCTGCAAGGCCTGCGTATCGGCGTGCCGAAGGAATATTTCAGCACTGGTCTGGACCCGCGCATCGCCGAACTGACCCATAACAGCATCAAGGCGCTGGAAAAGCTCGGCGCGGTGATCAAGCCCATCAGCCTGCCGAACATGCAGCACGCGATTCCCGCGTACTACGTGATCGCCCCGGCGGAAGCGTCCTCTAACCTGTCGCGTTTCGACGGTGTGCGCTTCGGCTATCGCTGCGAAAACCCGGACAACCTGATGGACCTGTACAAGCGTTCCCGTGGCGAAGGCTTCGGCGCCGAAGTGCAGCGCCGGATCATGGTCGGTGCCTACGCACTGTCCGCCGGCTACTACGATGCCTACTACCTCAAGGCGCAGAAAATCCGTCGGCTGGTGAAGAACGACTTCATGGCCGCCTTCAACGAGGTCGACATCATCCTTGGCCCGACCACGCCGAACCCGGCCTGGAAACTCGGCGCCAAGAGCAGCGACCCGGTCGCTGAGTACCTGGAAGACGTCTACACCATCACCGCCAACCTCGCTGGCCTGCCGGGCCTGTCCATGCCGGCCGGTTTCGTCGATGGCCTGCCGGTAGGCGTGCAGTTACTCGCGCCGTATTTCCAGGAAGGTCGCCTGCTCAATGTGGCGCACCAGTACCAGTTGAACACCGACTGGCACACCCGCACCCCAACCGGCTTCTGAGGAGAAACACATGCAATGGGAAGTCGTGATCGGGCTGGAGATTCATACCCAGCTCACCACCCGGTCGAAAATCTTTTCCGGTAGCTCCACCACCTTCGGTTCCGAGCCCAACACCCAGGCCAGCCTGGTCGACCTGGGCATGCCCGGCGTGCTGCCGGTGCTCAACGCCGAAGCCGTGCGCATGGCGGTGATGTTCGGTCTGGCGATTGACGCCGAGATCGGCCAGCACAACGTATTCGCCCGCAAGAACTACTTCTACCCGGACCTGCCCAAGGGCTACCAGATCAGCCAGATGGAGTTGCCGATTGTCGGCAAGGGCCACCTGGACATCGCCCTGGAAGACGGCACGGTCAAGCGCGTCGGCATCACCCGTGCGCACCTGGAAGAAGACGCCGGCAAGAGCCTGCACGAAGAATTCAACGGCGCTACTGGCATCGACCTGAACCGTGCAGGCACGCCGTTGCTGGAAATCGTCTCCGAACCGGACATGCGCAGCGCCAAGGAAGCCGTGGCCTACGTCAAGGCGATCCACGCGCTGGTGCGCTACCTGGGCATTTGCGACGGCAACATGGCCGAAGGCTCGCTGCGTTGCGACTGCAACGTGTCGATCCGACCCAAAGGCCAGGTTGAATTCGGCACCCGCTGCGAGATCAAGAACGTCAACTCGTTCCGTTTCATCGAGAAAGCGATCAACAGCGAGATCCAGCGCCAGATCGAACTGATCGAGGACGGCGGCAAGGTCATCCAGCAGACCCGCCTGTACGACCCGAACAAGGACGAGACCCGTCCAATGCGCAGTAAAGAGGAAGCCAACGACTACCGTTACTTCCCCGACCCGGACCTGCTGCCGGTGGTGATCGAAGACTCGTTCCTCAATGACGTGCGTGCCACCTTGCCGGAACTGCCACCCCAGAAACGCGAGCGCTTCCAGGCGCAGTTCGGCCTGTCGAGCTATGACGCCAACGTCCTGGCCACCAGCCGCGAACAGGCCGATTACTTCGAAAAAGTCGTGAGCATCGGCGGCGACGCCAAGCTGGCGGCCAACTGGGTGATGGTCGAGTTGGGCAGCCTGCTGAACAAGCAGGGCCTGGAGATCGAGCAGTCGCCGGTGTCAGCCGAGCAACTGGGCGGCATGCTGTTGCGGATCAAGGACAACACTATTTCCGGCAAGATCGCCAAAATGGTCTTCGAAGCCATGGCCAATGGTGAAGGCAGCGCCGATGAGATCATCGAGAAACGCGGCTTGAAGCAAGTCACCGACACCGGTGCGATCAGCGCCGTACTCGATGAAATGCTCGCGGCCAACGCCGAGCAAGTCGAGCAATACCGCGCGGCAGACGAAGCCAAGCGCGGCAAGATGTTCGGCTTCTTCGTCGGCCAGGCCATGAAAGCCTCCAAGGGCAAGGCCAACCCGCAACAGGTCAACGAACTGCTTAAAAGCAAGCTCGAGGGCTGATGACCATGGGGCCAGTCTTGCTGTCTGGCTCAATTCCCTGTGGGAGCGAGCCTGTGGGAGCAAAGCTTGCTCGCGATGAAGACGCCTCGATCTGTCAGTGGACCGCGTTATCGTTCGTCGCGAGCAAGCTTTGCTCCCACAGGGTTTGCTCCAGCATTTTGTTTTCGGAATCCTTTCCATGAAGCGTCTTCTCGGCGCCTGCGCCCTGCTGTCCCTGCTGGCCGGTTGTGCCAGCCAGAGCGGGACGGTCGATCCACACGGCTATGACCAGACCGGCGTCGCCTCTTATTACGGTGCCAGGCACCATGGCAAGCGCACCGCCAGCGGCGAGCGCTTCAACCAGCATGGCCTGACCGCCGCCCATCGCCAGTTGCCGTTCGGCACACGGGTGAAAGTCACCAACCTGAAAAACAACGACAGTGTCGTGGTCCGCATCAACGACCGTGGCCCCTACACTCGTGGCCGCCTGATCGATGTATCCCGCGCTGCGGCCGAACAACTGGGCATGTTGCGCAGCGGCACCGCACGAGTGCGCGTGCAAGCCCTCGACGATTGATAGACGGAGCCCGGTCATTTCCCTACTCAATGCCATCCCGCTGCTGAGCCTGATCGAACTGTTCGGTGGCCTGCTGTTGCTGATCGCCGGTGCAGAACTGCTGGTGCGCGCCGCCGTGGGCCTGGCGGCGCGCTTGCAGGTGCGACCGCTGATCATCGGCTTGAGCGTGGTCGCCTTTGGCAGCAGCGCCCCGCAAATGGCCGTCAGCCTGCAAGCGACCCTGGCGCAGAACGCCGACATCGCCGTGGGCAGCGTAATCGGCAGCAGCATCTTCAACATCCTCGTCACCCTCGGGTTGTCCGCCCTGATCATTCCGCTGCGTGTCTCGCGTCAACTGGTGCGCCTGGACATCCCGCTGATGATCGGCGCCAGCCTGCTGGTGTTCGTGCTGGCCTGGAACGAGGAACTGACGCAACTGGACGGCGTGCTGCTGTTGATGGCCCTGGCGGTGTACTTGGGCCTGCTGCTGCGCCAGTCGCGGCATTCGGGGCGACCGCATGGGATGGGCGTGGACGTGGCACAAGTGTCATGGCCCAAGAGCCTGTCGATGATGGTCGTGGGCCTGGCGATGCTGATTTTCGCCGGGCACTTGCTGCTGGGCGCGGCGGTGGAAGTGGCGACGGACCTGGGGCTTTCGGAACGCATCATCGGCCTGACCATCGTCGCCGTCAGCACCTCGCTGCCGGAACTCGCCACCTCGTTGATCGCCGCCCTGCGGGGCCAGCGAGACATTGCCGTGGGCAACGTGATCGGCAGCAACCTGTTCAACCTGCTGGGCGTGCTGGGGGTGACGGCCCTCGCCGCCCCATCGCCGCTGTCGGTGTCCCCCAATGCGTTGGATTTCGACCTGCCAGTGATGCTCGGCGTGGCGGTGCTGTGCCTGCCGGTGTTCTATTCCGGCTACCGCGTCACCCGCGCCGAAGGCCTGCTGTTTTTGAGCTTGTACCTGGCCTATGGACTCCATGTCGTCTCGTTCACCACCGGCATGCCCCTGGCCGGGCAACTGGAACGCCTGATGCTGTTCTATGTGCTGCCGGCCTTGCTCGCGTTCTTGCTGTTCACCTCCTTGCGCGCCTGGCGCCGTCAACACCACAAGAGGGATTTGCCATGACCGACACCCCAAAGACCGGCCTGGACATGCGTCGCCAAGTGATGGGCGACGCATTCGTCGACCGAGCCCTGGGCAACGCCACCGAATTCACCCAGCCGCTGCAGGACTTCGTCAACGAGCACGCCTGGGGCAGCGTCTGGAGCCGAGAAGGCCTGCCGCTCAAAACCCGCAGCCTGATCACCCTCGCCGCCCTCACCGCCCTCAAATGCCCGCAGGAACTCAAAGGCCACGTGCGCGGGGCCTTGAACAATGGCTGTACGGTTGAAGAGATTCGCGAGGCATTGCTGCATTGCGCGGTGTATGCGGGAGTGCCGGCGGCCATCGATGCATTCAGGGCGGCGCAGGAAGTGATCGAGGCGTATCAAAAGCCGGAGTAAGGCGTCGGGTTTTATAGTGGCTGGCCGGGCCTCTTCGCGAGCAAGCCCGCTCCCACATTAACTGCGTTCTCCAATGGGAATACGGTCGACTGTGGGAGCGGGCTTGCTCGCGAAGAGGCCCCTGAGAACACCACAATCTCAGCGCTTAGATCCACCCACCCCACTGCAACACAAAAATCCCCAGGTTGGTGGTAACCGCCGCCATCAGCGTGGTGATGACGATGATCGCCGCGGCCAGTTCATGGTTGCCATCGGCGGCCCGGGCCATGACGTAGCTGGCGGCGGCGGTGGGGCTGCCAAAGTACAGGAACAGAATCCCCAGCTCCGCCCCGCGAAACCCCCAAAGCCAGGCGCCGAGGGTGGCCAGCAGCGGCAGGCCGATCATTTTTACCAGGCTCGAACTCAGGGCCATCTTGCCGCTTTTGCGCAGCGCCGCCAGCGACAGCGTGCCACCGATGCAGATCAGCGCCAGGGGCAACGTCATCTGGGCAAGGTATTGGGCCGAGGTTTCGAACCAGTTCGGCAGGCCGATCTGCCAATAGGCCAACGGCGTGGCCACGACCACACTGATGATCAGCGGGTTGCTGACCACACTTTTGCAGATGCTCCAGGGATCGGACTTGATCACCGGGCTGTAGACCGCCAACACGATGGTCGACAACGTGTTGTAGAACAGAATCACCAGCGCCGCGAGAATCGACCCCAGGGAAATCCCGTAATCGCCATACATGCTCGCCGCCAGTGCCAGGCCGATCACGCCGTTGTTGCCGCGAAAAGCGCCCTGGGTATAGATGCCACGGTCCTCACGCGGACACCGCCAGATCGCCCAACCCCAGGCCACGCCAAAGCACACCAGGGTGGCAATGGAGAAATAGATCAACAGGTCCGGCTGCAATGCCGCGTGGAGATCGGCATGCAGGATGCCGAGGAACAACAGCGCCGGCATGGTGACGTTGAACACCAGGGACGAGGCGATGTGAATGAAGTTGTCGTTGATCCAGTAAATGCGCTTGAGCAGTGTCCCCAGAAACAACATGGCAAACACCGGGGCGGTGATGTTCAGGGTTTCGAGGAAAATTGCCAGCATGCCGGGGACCTTGAGAAGGGTGTCGTTAGGTGGCTAATGATAGCCACTAACGACGTTGGCGTCTGGTGAAGCGCTATCGTCGGATCGCCGTCCGGAGCAAGCTTGCTCCCACATTTTGTTCTTGGGTGAGCACAGCATCTACATTCACCGCAAATCCCCTGTGGGAGCGGGCTTGCTCGCGAAGGCGGCGGCACATCCAACCTCAATGCCAGCTGGACCACCGCATTCGCGAGCAAGCCCGCTCCCACACTGGATCTCCAGCGATCACGCAATCATCAAGTAATCGGCGCCGGGTTGAACAAGGTGATGTCGTTGTACAGCTTGTGCCGCTCGGCCCAGGTCTGTTTCTTGCCGCTGGCCACGTCAAGGTAGTAATGGAACAGTTCCCAGCCCAGCTCCTCGATGGAGGCGCGCCCGGTGGCGATGCGGCCGGCGTCGATATCGATCAGGTCCGGCCAGCGCTGGGCCAGTTCGGTGCGGGTCGAGACCTTCACCACCGGCGCCATCGCCAGGCCGTACGGCGTGCCACGGCCGGTGGTGAACACGTGCAGGTTCATCCCCGCCGCCAGTTGCAGGGTGCCGCAGACAAAATCACTGGCCGGGGTCGCGCAAAAGATCAGCCCTTTTTGCTTGACGCGCTCGCCCGGGCCAAGCACGCCGTTGATCGCGCTGCTGCCGGACTTGACGATCGAGCCCAGGGATTTTTCGACGATGTTCGACAACCCACCTTTCTTGTTGCCCGGCGTGGTATTGGCACTGCGATCAGCCTCGCCCTTGGCCAGGTAACGGTCGTACCAGTCCATTTCGCGTACCAATTCCTGGGCGACTTCCTGGGTTTGCGCGCGGGAAGTCAGCAGATAGATCGCATCGCGTACTTCGGTGACTTCGGAAAACATCACCGTCGCCCCGGCCCGCAATAACAAGTCCGAGGCATAACCCAAGGCTGGGTTGGCGGTGATGCCGGAGAACGCATCACTGCCGCCGCACTGCATGCCCAGGATCAGCTCCGACGCCGGCACGGTTTCGCGGCGGCGCAGGTCAAGTTTCTTCAGGCGGGTTTCGGCCAGTTCCATGATCTGCTCGATCATTTCGGTGAAGCCGTGGCTGGAATCCTGCAAGCGATACAGCCACGGCTCGCTGAGGTCCACCGAGCTGTCGTTCTCATGCATCACCTGCCCGGCCTGCAATTTCTCGCAGCCCAGGCTGATCACCAGCGCTTCGCCACCCAGGTTCGGGTTGCGCGCCAGGTTGCGCACAGTGCGAATCGGGATGTACGCGTCGGTGGCGGTGATCGCCACACCGCAGCCGTAGCTGTGGGTCAGCGCCACCACGTCATCGACGTTCGGGTACTTGGGCAGCAATTCGTCCTTGATGCGCTTGACGGCATGGTCCAGCACTCCGGTCACGCACTGCACCGTGGTGGTGATGCCCAGAATATTGCGCGTGCCCACGGTACCGTCGGCGTTACGATAGCCTTCGAAGGTGTAGCCCTCCAGCGGCGCATCGGCCACCGGCACATCGGTGGACAGCGGCAGGCTGTCCAGCGGCGGCGCGGTGGGCATGCGCAGTTGGTCTTCTTTGACCCAACTGCCACGGGGGATCGGTTGCAGCGCATAGCCAATGACCTGGCCGTAACGAATCACCTCGCCGCCCTCAGGAATGTCTTCCAGGGTGACCTTGTGGCTCTGCGGTACAAAGTCCACGGTAACCAGGCCATCCGGGAACTCGGTTCCGGCTGGAACGCCCTGGTCATTCACCACAATGACCACGTTGTCCCGCTCGTTCAGGCGGATGTAACGGGGCGAATCGGCATGTTCAATCAGTTGCATCGACATCGCTCCTTCAGGATTTCGCTTCAGACAGGCTGGAAAGTTGATCATCCCGGGCCGTGGGCTCTTTGAGCACGACACGTTTGATCGGCCCGACGATCACCAGGTAACTGAACACCGCCATCAGCGCGTTGCAGCCCACGAACACCAGCGCCCATTTGAACGAACCGGTGGAGCTGATGATGTAGCCGATGACGATCGGCGTGGTGATCGATGCCAGGTTGCCGAAGGTGTTGAACAGGCCGCCGCTCAGACCAGCGATCTGTTTTGGCGAGGTGTCGGACACCACGGCCCAACCCAGTGCGCCTACACCTTTACCGAAGAAAGCCAGGGCCATGAAGCCCACCACCATCCACTCGATGTCCACGTAGTTGCATGCCACGATGCTGCTGGACACCAGCAGACCAGCGATGATCGGCGCCTTGCGGGCGAAGGTCAGCGAGTGGCCCTTGCGCAGCAGGTAGTCGGAAATCACCCCACCGAGCACGCCACCGATGAAACCGCAGATCGCCGGCAAGGAGGCAATGAAACCGGCCTTGAGGATGGTCATGCCGCGCTCCTGCACCAGGTACACCGGGAACCAGGTCAGGAAGAAGTAGGTGATGCCGTTGATGCAGTATTGGCCCAGGTACACGCCGAGCATCATGCGGTTGGTCAACAGTTGGCGGATGTAATCCCACTTCGGACCGTCGCTCTTCTTACCCCTGCCCTTGTCCTGGTCCATGTCGACCATCGCGCCGTTGGCGGCGATGTGATTGAACTCGGCCTCGTTGATCATCGGGTGCTGACGCGGGCTGTGGATAACCTTCAGCCAGACCAGCGAGAACACGATACCGACCACGCCCATCACGATGAACACGTGCTGCCAGCCAAAGCGGTAGACGATCCAGCCCATCAGCGGCGCAAACAACACCGTGGCGAAATACTGGGCCGAGTTGAAAATCGCCGAAGCGGTGCCGCGTTCAGCGGTGGGGAACCAGGCCGCGACGATGCGGGCGTTACCCGGGAAGGAAGGCGCTTCGGCCAGCCCGACCAGAAAGCGCAGCATGAACAGCGCCACCACGGCGGTGGAGACGCCGAATTCACCGACATAGCCTTGCAGCACGGTGAACAGCGACCAGGTAAAAATGCTCAAGGCATAGATTTTTTTCGACCCGAATCGGTCAAGCAGCCAGCCGCCCGGGATCTGCCCGGCCACGTAGGCCCAGCCGAAGGCGGAGAAGATATAACCGAGGGTAACGGCATCGATGCCGAGGTCTTTCTGCAGGCTGGAGCCGGCGATAGCGATGGTTGCGCGGTCGGCATAGTTGATCGTTGTCACCAGGAACAGCATGAGCAGGATCAAATAGCGGACACGAGTCGGCTTGGTTTCTTGCATGTAAATCTACTTCCACTATTTATTTTTATACGGGAAATCTGGTTGTACGGCCGGGCGGGTTGTCCCGCTCCGGCCGGTGTCGCAATTACGATCCGATGTAAGCAGTTTTCACCACGGTGTAGAACTCTTGCGCATAGCGACCTTGCTCGCGCGAGCCGTAGGACGAACCTTTGCGGCCGCCGAACGGCACATGGTAATCCACGCCGGCGGTCGGCAGATTGACCATCACCATGCCTGCCTGGGAATGACGTTTGAAGTGGTTGGCATATTTGAGCGAGGTGGTGGCGATACCGGCGGACAGACCGAACTCGGTGTCGTTGGCCATCGCCAACGCCGCCTCATAGTCAGCCACGCGCACGACGTTGGCCACCGGGCCAAAGATTTCTTCGCGGCTGATGCGCATCGAGGCTTCGCTGTCGGCAAACAGCGTCGGCGCCAGGAAGTAACCTTCGGTGTCGCATGTCACCAGGCCACCACCGCTGACCAGCCGAGCGCCTTCGCTCTGACCGATGTCGATGTACTTCAAGTCCTGGTTGAGCTGGGCCTCGGAAACCACCGGCCCGATATCGGTGCCGGCCTTCAAGGCATGACCGACCTTGATCGACTGCATGCGCTCGGCCATGGCGGCCACGAACTTGTCGTGGATGCCGGCGGTCACGATCAGGCGGCTCGACGCCGTGCAACGCTGGCCGGTGGAGTAGAACGCGCTCTGCACCGCCAGTTCGACGGCCTGCTTGAGGTCGGCGTCGTCGAGGATAATCTGCGGGTTCTTGCCGCCCATCTCCAACTGCACCTTGGCCTGGCGCGCCACGCAATTGACCGCGATCTGCCGCCCCACGCCCACGGAACCGGTGAAGCTGATACCGTCGACCTTCGGGCTGTTGACCAGGACTTCACCAACCACACGGCCGCTGCCCATCACCAGGTTGAACACACCGGCCGGGAAACCGGCGCGGGAAATGATGTCCGCCAGGGCCCAGGCACAACCGGGCACCAATTCGGCGGGCTTGATCACCACACAGTTGCCGTAGGCCAGCGCCGGGGCGATCTTCCAGGCAGGGATTGCGATCGGGAAGTTCCACGGCGTGATCAGGCCGACCACACCCAGCGCTTCACGAGTGACTTCGACGTTGACACCCGGGCGCACCGACGGCAGGTAATCGCCCGACAGACGCAGGCACTCGCCCGCAAAAAACTTGAAAATGTTGCCGGCGCGGGTCACTTCGCCAATGGCTTCGGGCAGGGTCTTGCCCTCTTCCCGGGCCAGCAGTTGGCCGAGTTCTTCGCGGCGGGCGAGGATCTCGCTGCCGACTTTGTCCAGCGCATCGTGACGGGCCTGGATGCCCGAGGTCGACCAGGCCGGGAACGCGGCGCGGGCGGCTTCGATGGCGGCATTGACTTGAGCTGCATCAGCCTTGGCGTATTCACCAATGACATCGGACAAGTCAGACGGGTTGATGTTGGTGCAATAGTCGGCACCGGCCACCCACTGACCGTTGATGTAGTTATCGAAACGCTTTGAATCTGCCACGGAGCTACTCCTTCTACAATAGCTGTCTAGGAACGCAGAGCGTCCCTGGCTGCGTTCCCACGCAGAGCATGGGAACGATCAAGCCTTACGCAAAAAGCCGCTGATTGCTCAGCGGCTTGTCGGGTCTGTTACTGCTTGCCTTGCTTGTCGATCAGCGCGGCCAGGGCTTCGTATTCTTCTGGCAGCAGGTCGGTCAGCGGTGTACGCACAGGACCTGCGTCATAACCCACGATCTTCGCGCCCGCCTTGACGATGCTCACTGCATAACCGGCCTTGCGGTTACGGATGTCCAGGTAAGGCAGGAAGAAGTCGTCGATGATCTTGCCGACGGTCTCGTGATCGTCACGGGCAATGGCGTGGTAGAAATCCATCGCGGTTTTCGGAATGAAGTTGAACACCGCCGAGGAGTAGACCGGCACGCCCAAGGCCTTGTAGGCCGCGGCATAGACTTCTGCGGTCGGCAGGCCGCCCAGGTAGCTGAAACGATCGCCGAGACGACGGCGGATCGACACCATCAGTTCGATATCGCCCAGGCCATCCTTATAGCCGATCAGGTTCGGGCAGCGCTCGGCCAGTTGCTCCAAGTGCGTGGCGTTCAGGCGGCAGACGTTGCGGTTGTACACCACCACGCCGATCTTCACCGATTTGCACACGGCTTCAACGTGAGCGGCTACGCCGTCCTGGCTGGCTTCGGTCAGGTAGTGCGGCAGCAGCAACAGGCCCTTGGCGCCCAGACGCTCGGCTTCCTGAGCGTACTCAATGGCCTGGCGGGTCGCGCCGCCGACACCGGCAAGGATTGGCACGCTGGTGGCGCAGGTATCAACAGCGGTCTTGATGACTTGCGAATACTCGCTGGCGGCCAGAGAGAAAAACTCACCGGTGCCACCAGCCGCGAAAAGTGCCGAGGCGCCATACGGGGCCAACCACTCGAGGCGCTTGATGTAGCTGTCGCGATTGAAATCGCCTTGAGCCGTGAAATCGGTGACCGGGAAAGACAGCAGGCCAGACGAGAGGATGGACTTCAGTTCTTGTGGATTCATTATTCGAACACCCTGGACGCAAATGTTGTGTTGTAGGAAACGGTTCAGCTTCAAGAGAAGTTGTAAGTCATCGTACAACTTAAAATAAGAACGTCAACTGCATTTCGTCTTTTGCCGGAGTCGAGGCGTGCGGGGTTTGGCGCGGAGCCTTTTAGATCGGGCGTTTGAGGGTTGCGCGCAGACGGATGAATCTTGCCCTGCGAGGGGCACCGGATCGCTCATCAAGTTGCGGCTTAAGGTGTAGGGCTTATTGAACTCGATCCCAGCACGGGACCGCTGTGGCGAGGGAGCTTGCTCCCGCTCGGTTGCGCAGCAACCGCCAAAAACCTGGGGCTGCTGCGCAGCCCAGCGGGAGCAAGCTCCCTCGCCACAAGAGCTTCCTTACCCTGAAACGGGCGGCCAGCATGATACTCGTTGCCTGATCTGGCTTTTTAGCATGCTCCCACCACAAGAGCAGTGAAGCGCCTCTAACCCTGCGCTTGCGCCTCTTCATGCGCCTGGCGCAGCCGTTCGCGGCTGTTGGTCAGGTGCAAGCGCATGGCCGCGCGGGCGGCGTCGGAGTCCTGGCGGGCGATGGCTTCGTAGATTTCCTCGTGCTCACGGCTCAGGCGGTCCATGTAATGCTGGTGGTCGTCGTGGGCCAGGCGCGCCGAGTTCAGCCGGGTACGCGGGATGATGCTGGTGCCCAGGTGGGTCATGATGTCGGTGAAGTAGCGGTTACCGGTGGACAGGGCGATTTCCAGGTGGAAGGCGAAGTCCGAGGCCACCGCGTCGCTGGCGTGGGCGGCGCTTTCGTTCAGCGCATCCAGGGCCGCGCGCATCGCCGCCAGTTGCTCGTCGCTGCGGCGCTGGGCTGCAAGGCCTGCCGATTCCACTTCCAGGCTGATACGCAACTCCAGGATCGCCAGCACGTCACGCAAGGTGACCACCGTCGCCGGGTCGATGCGAAAGCCGCTGGGGCTGGGCGTATCCAGCACAAAGGTGCCGATGCCGTGGCGGGTTTCCACCTGGCCGGCGGCCTGCAAACGGGAAATCGCCTCGCGCACCACGGTGCGGCTGACGCCATGGGCTTCCATGATCGCCGACTCGGTGGGCAATTTATCGCCACGCTTGAGCAGGCCGTCGCGAATCTGCTCGGACAGCACCGTCACCAGTTCCTGCGCCAGGCTGCGGCGCTTGCGGGGAAGGCGGGGTACGTCGATCGGTCTTTCCATGTGTCTGTGTCTCGGCAAGCGGCTGAATGCGCATCATGATAGCGCAACGTGGTTGTACGATCACTTTTACAAAGTGGGCCTTTTGTTTTGTCCGCGTGCATAACCATCAGGCTCACCCAAAACTCAATGTGGGAGCGGGCTTGCTCGCGAAGGCGGTGTGTCAGCTCATCTAATGTGTCTGCCACACCGCCTTCGCGAGCAAGCCCGCTCCCACAGGTTTTGCAGTGCTCAGGCGGTTACGGTGCGCTCCACCAGTTGGCCATTTTCGATACGCACATGTCGCGGATGGAACCGTTTCAAGCTGCTGCGATGGCCAACGCTGACAATGCTCAGCCCCGGCAACTGGTCAATCAGCGCCTGGTACAGCGTCGCTTCATCCTCTTCGTCCATCGCCGACGTGGCTTCATCCATATACAACCATTGTGGTGCGTAGAGCAATGCGCGGGCGAAGGCCAGGCGTTGCTGCTCGCCGGGCGAGAGCATGCGCTGCCAGTGGTTGGCTTCGTCCAATCGCGCCACCAGATGCGGCAGGCGACAGGTTTCCAGCACTTGGGCATAACGCTCTGGCGGGTATGTGTCGCCCGGCTGTGGATAACTCAGCGCCTCGCGCAACGTGCCAATGGGCAGATAGGGTTTTTGCGGCAGGAACAGATAACGCGCCGCAGGCAGCCGGATTGCGCCGTGCCCTTCGGGCCATAAATGCCCCATTGCCCGGAACAGGGTGGACTTACCGCTGCCCGAACGCCCGCTGAGCATCACCCGCTCACCCGGCTCGACAGTCATATGGGCATTGCTGAGCAGATGACGGCCATCGCCCAGGTCCAACCCCAGATCCTGCACCTCCAATGCGTCGCCTTGGTTCTGCACGTCGATGGCCGGCACGCGGTCTTCGTTGTCGCTCATGGCCTGGCGGAAGCTCAGCAGACGATCACACGTGGCGCGCCACGCGGCCAGGTCGGTGTACGCGCTGATGAACCAACTGAAGTTCTCCTGCACATTGCCGAATGCCGAGTTGATCTGCATGAGTTCACCCAACTGGATCTTGCCGGCGAAGTAACGCGGCGCGGCGACGATGAACGGGAAGATGATCGCGATCTGGCCGTAGCCGGAGGTGAAGAAGGTCAGGCGCTTGGACACCCGCATGATGTCCCAGAAGTTGTGCCAGACCAGGCCGAAGCGGCCACTGAGCCGCCGGTTCTCGTTGGGTTCGCCGTTGTACAAGGCAATGCTCTCGGCATTCTCGCGCACCCGCACCATGGAAAAACGCAGGTCGGCTTCAAAGCGTTGCTGGTTGTTGTTCAGGCCGATCAAGCGACGGCCGATCAGGTGCGTCAGCCAACTGCCCACCGCCGCATACACCAGCGCACACCAGAACATGTAGCCGGGGATGGTGTAGCCCAACACCTGGATGCTGCCCGACACCCCCCACAAAATGATCGAGAACGACACCAGGCTGACCACGGTGCGCAACAGTCCCAGCCCCAGTCCCAGGGTGTTGCTGGTGAAACTGTTGAGGTCTTCGGAAATCCGCTGGTCCGGGTTGTCGGTGTAGCCGCCCTGCTCCAGCCGGTAGTAATTCTTGTCATTGAGCCAGCGGGCGAAGTGTTTCTCCGTGAGCCAGGCTCGCCAGCGGATGGTGAGCATCTGCGTGAGGTACAAGCGGTACACCGCGCCCAGGATCGCCACCGCGGCGATGCCGCAGAAATACAGGATCAACCGCCAGAACGCGACGCTGTCCTTCTCCTGCAAGGCGTTATAGAAATCCTTGTACCAACTGTTGATCCACACCGAAATCGCCACGCTGAACAGCGACAGCACGATGACGGCAATCAACAGCGTCCAGGCCTTGCCCTTCTCTTCACTGCGCCAGTACGGCGTGGTCATTTGCCAGACACGGCGGAAAAACTGCCCGCGCACCGCATCATTGACCGCGGAATATTCAGCGTTCTGATTCATGGTTAAGGCTCAATAAAGAAAAAACCCGGGCCGATCATAGAGCAACGGCCCGATTTGCTGCGAGGGTGGACACCATCTGTTCAGCGCAGGTTCAGCGACGCACGGGGCGCTTCTGCAATTTGCGCTGCAAGGTGCGCCGGTGCATGCCCAAGGCGCGGGCAGTGGCGGAGATGTTGCCTTCGTGTTCGGTCAGCACCCGCTGGATGTGCTCCCATTGCAGGCGGTCCACCGACATGGGGTTTTCCGGCACCAGCGTGTCCAGGTCCGCGTGCTCGGACAACAGGGCCGCCAGCACGTCATCGGCGTCGGCCGGTTTGCACAGGTAATTGCAGGCGCCGCGCTTGATGGCCTCGACCGCGGTGGCGATGCTCGAATAGCCGGTGAGGATCACCACGCGCATTTCCGGGTCCAGCTCCAGCAGCTTGGGCAACAACACCAGGCCCGAGTCGCCGTCCATTTTCAGATCCAGGGCGGCGTAGTCCGGCAGGTCGGCCTGGGCGATGCTCAAGCCCTCCTCGGCGGAACCGGCGGTGCTCACGCGAAAGCCCCGGCGGGACATGGCCCGGGCCATCACACGGGTGAAGGTGGCGTCGTCGTCCACCAGCAACAGATGCGGCAGTTCTTCGCCGTCGACTTGGATCTCGTCACTCATGTTCGTCTCCTCGGTCGGCATGGGGCAGGCGCAGCTCGGTGAGCGTGCCGCCCTCCTCATGGGGGTAGAGTTTCACCGAGCCGCCGGCGCGTGTCACGCTGGCCTTGCTCAAAAACAGGCCCAGGCCAAAACCTTTGCCCTTGGTGGTGTAGAACGGCTTGCCGATTTGCTCGGCAATCGCCAGCGGCACACCGGCGCCGTGGTCGCGGATGCTGATGGTCAGCTCGTAGGCATTCCAGTCCAGCGCCACTTCCAGGCCTTCGGGGCAGGCGTCGGCGGCGTTGTTCAACAGGTTGAGCAGCGCCTGGGTCAGGTCCGGCGGCGGCGCCATGCGCGGCACCGGGCCCTGGCCCAGACGCTGGAAGCGATAGCTGGCCTCCGGGCGCATCAGGTGCCAGCGATTCAGGGCCTCGTCGAGCCAGTCGGTGACGTCCTGCATGTCGATGGCCAGGCGGCGGTTGGCCTCAGCGGCACGCACCAGGTACTGCAGGGTCTCCTTGCAAAGCTGGACCTGATCCTGCAGCACGCCAAGGTCTTCCTGCAGCGCCGGGTCGTGATGATCCTGGCGCATCTCCTTGAGCAGTACGCTCATGGTGGCCAACGGCGTACCCAACTCATGGGCGGCACCCGCGGCCTGGGTCGCCACGGCCAGCAATTGCTCATCCCGCAGGCCCTCTTCACGGCGAATGGCCCGCAGCTCTTCTTGACGACGCAACTCTTCGGCCATGCGCGCGGCAAAAAACGTAATGACCGCCGCCGCCAGGGCGAAACTCAGCCACATGCCGTAGATCTGCAGGTTTTCCCGGGCGATGGGGAAGGTTTCCAGCGGATAGAACCGCGCCAGCAACAAGGTGTACAGCGCCAGGGCGATGCCGGACAGGATCAGCGAATACCGCCACGGCAACGTCACTGCGGCGATGGTCAGCGGCACCAGGTAATAGGACACGAAGGGGTTGGTGGAGCCGCCAGAGAAATACAGCAACGCGCTGTGGATAAACAGGTCGCAAGCCAGTTGCACGGCGTATTCCAGCTCAGTCACCGGCCACGAGGTGCGCAGGCGAATGGCGGTCAGCGCGCACAGTATCGAAGAGCAGGCCAGGGTGATCGCCAATTGCAGCCAGGGCAGCGGCAGCAGCTCGAACCAATAGGCGAGCCCCACAGACCCGGCCTGGGCGGCCAGGACCAGAATTCGGATAAACGTCAGGCGCCAGAGGTTCTGGCGAGAGGCGGAAGTCATTTGCAAAGGGGCGAGCATGAGCTCTCCTGATGAGCGCTCCAGGCGGATCGCACGGAGTATAACCAAGGCGCGGGTGGCACAGGCAGCTATGCGGCAAAGCGCCACAGCTCCGAAATGACACACTCACCATTGTGGCGAGGGGATTTATCCCCGCCGGGGCGCGAAGCGGCCCCCAAAATAAGGTCGGGCACCACGCTGAGCTAGATCATGACAATTCTGGGACTGCTGCGCAGTCCAGCGGGGATAAATCCCCTCGCCACAGAAGCCCTCCATTGTCTTCAGGTATCTGTATCGAAGTTGTAACTGTGCGAACCCACCCATAAAAGCTAGAGTCTTATCCTTCACGCAGGCCCGGACCTCACCCCTGCGCCTCAACCCAAGGAGCTTTCATGCACACGTTCAGTCGTCACGCCGCCCTGCTCGCCTTAAGCCTCGGCACCGTCGCCAGCCTGCCGGCCCTGGCCGCCGATGAGCTTCACTACAACCAGATTTCCGTGCGCGCCGAAGCCAGCCAGGAAGTCGCCCGCGACCTGATGATCGTTACCCTCTACACCGAGGAACAAAACACCGACCCGGCCAAACTCGCCGCTGCCGTCAGCACCACGCTGAACAAAGCCATCGGCCAGGCCAAGCAGGTCAAGGACATCACCCTGCGCCAAGGCAGCCGCAACAGCTACCCGGTCTACGACAACAAAGGCCAGAAAATCACCGGCTGGCGCGAGCGTGCTGAACTGCGCCTGGAAAGCGCCGACTTCGCCGCCTTGTCCAAACTCACCGGCGAGTTGCTCACCGATATGAAAATGGCCGGCATGGACTTCGCCATCTCCACCGCCACCCGCCAGACCAGCGAAGACGCCCTGCTCAAGGACGCCGTCAACGCCTTCAAGGCCCGCGCCCAACTGGCCACCGAAGCCCTGGGCGGCAAGGGTTACAAAATCGTCAACCTGAACCTCAACAGCAACGGTTATCCACAGCCCTACATGCGCCCGCAGATGATGATGAAAGGCGCGTCCATGGATGCCGAGTCCGTCACGCCTGAAGTCGAAGCAGGCACCAGCAAAGTGAACATGACGGCGGATGGAGTGGTTGAGGTGTTGATGCAGTAATGATGGGCTGACAGAGACATCCAGCCCAGTGAAATACCCTTGTGGCGAGGGGATTTATCCCCGCTGGGCTGCGTAGCAGACCCAAACCTGACACCCCGGTGCGTCAGGTTTATTGAGTCGCTGCTTTGGGGTTGCTGCGCAACCCAGCGGGGATAAATCCCCTCGCCACAGAACGGTGCCCGACCTGAATTAGGCGGAGAGCCCCCGCTACACCTCAGCCGAACCGGCCGGCACTTCAAGCTGATCCAACGCCTTGTCCACCAGCAACTGGCACAACTCCACCAACTGATGAATCCCCAACGCCACACTTCGCCGCGTCCCCTCCACTTCAAAGGCCAGATCCTCAGCCATGGCTTTTACCGAAGCCAAGGTTTCGGAGGTGCTGGTCAGCAACGTGTCAGCGTCAGCTTTGGCGGTGACGGAAAACAGGCTGTCGATGCGGGAGTCGGTGCTTGGCTCTGGTTTTTTTGGATTGAGGTAATGATTGAGTGCCCGCTCGGCGGCGGCGCGGTCATTGAGTAGGTCTTCGATGGAGTCGAAGCCGGAAAGGGGGTTGGTTTTGTTGAAGGGTGGGTCGGGGACTGACTTATCCATTTATTTGTACCTATTTAGTGATGAGGACCATCACTTGCCGTTTCTCACTCGGCAAAGTGGTGGCAGCTGTGTGCAGGGGTGAGAAATCCGAGAAATAGGTACTCGGCCAGACCGAGGCCTGCCCGCACACAGCCGCCATAACGCATCTACTACAGGCAGCGGATAAGCTGGCGGCAATTATGCAGGTACAGAGGCTGGATGCCTATTATTCGGGTTTCTCACGCCCGGTCGCTGAATCGCAGCGACAGCAAAAGGTTAGAGAGCGCATTTCCGAGGGACAACCTTAAAAGCTTGTCGGATGTTTCGTTCTGAAGAGCGGATCCTTCCGACGGACCTGAATGATTTATGCGGCCTTCCGCCCCACCGCAACCCCCGTGGCGAGGGAGCTTGCTCCCGCTGGGCTGCGCAGCAGCCCCAACCCAGGCACTGCTGCGGTGTGCCAGATGTAGGGAGCCGCTGCTTTTAGGGCCGCTTCGCGCCCCAGCGGGAGCAAGCTCCCTCGCCACAGGTTTGGTGTTCGACGAAGCGTAGGCGTCGGCTGCAAGACCGTCTGCGCAAGCAGGCTCACTCACCATTGGATTGGGGTACAACCGCAAGAAACAGGTCGGCTATAAGGCCGCCTCGCGAGCAAGCTTTGCTCCCACAGGTCCTGCTCAAACAGGTCTGATGGGTGTACACCCGCAAGAGACAGGCCGGCTATAAGGCCGCCTCGTCCCGGCTTTTGATCTGGGCGCCCCGTTAACCACGCTGGCCGAACGCAGGTATTGCGCAGTGGGCAACCCGGCATGGATGCCGGGTTAGCCGCGCTGGGCCATGGATGGCCCTTCGCGGCGGGCCCACGGAGCAATGCCGGAGTGAGGGCATGCCGAGCCCTAGCGAGGCACCGAGTGGTGGGGCAAAGCGCTTTTGGTTACTTTTGGCGCTCTTCCAAAAGTAACCCGCCGTAAGGGCGGAACCCTAAGCCGCCGTTACCGCAGAAATGGATATGTACCCGGTCAAAAAAATCCTGGCCAGCCGCCAGACCGCCTCGCGAGCAAGCTTTGCTCCCACAGGTAAGCGGCCAAATACAATCGCCCGCAATACACACAAAAACCGCCCCGCTAAACACGCCAAGACACTTTGGTTGCACCGCTCTACCTCACGGGTTTCAAGAAGTGATACCCGCCCCAACCCGGTGCGCAGGCGCCTTGCCGACGCACCGGCAAGGAGCACCATTGCAGCGAAAAACGTCCTCGCAAACGATCAAATGCGTCAGAAGTTACACGGATGCGACATTAAGGTACGTTCGTGCCACTGTTTCAGCCTTGTAACGGCTCTGGATCTTGCATTGGGTATGGGGCCTGCATAAGTATCCGCAGGTCGACTCACGAGGTCGCCCTCAAATCAAAAATGACAACAAATCATGAGGCCAACATGCTTAAACAAGCGGTCATTCCGTTTTTAGTCGGCGCAGGCTTATTAGCCAGCGCACCTTTCGCCCAAGCGGCGACTAACCTGGTGTTCTGCTCCGAAGGCAGCCCGGCCGGTTTTGACCCTGGTCAGTACACCACCGGAACCGACTTCGACGCCTCTGCAGAAACCATGTTCAACCGCCTGACCCAGTTCGAACGCGGCGGCACCGCTGTGATTCCTGGCCTGGCGACCAAGTGGGACATTTCCGAAGACGGCCTCACCTACACCTTCCACCTGCGTGAAGGCGTCAAGTTCCACACCACCCCGTATTTCAAGCCGACACGTGAATTCAACGCCGACGACGTGCTGTTCACCTTCAACCGCATGATCAGCAAGGATGACCCGTTCCGTAAGGCCTATCCGACCGAGTTCCCGTACTTCACCGACATGGGGATGGACACCAACATCACCCAGATCGATAAAATCGACGACCACACCGTCAAGTTCACCCTCAAGGATGTTGACGCCGCGTTCATCCAGAACATGGCCATGAGCTTCGCCTCGATCCAGTCCGCCGAGTACGCGGCCCAACTGCTCAAGGAAGGCAAGCCTGCCGACATCAACCAGAAACCGATCGGCACCGGCCCGTTCGTGTTCAAGAGCTACCAGAAAGACTCCAACATCCGCTACACCGGGAACAAGGACTACTGGAAGCCTGAAGACGTGAAGATCGACAACCTGATCTTCGCCATCACCACCGACCCGTCGGTACGCATTCAGAAGCTGAAGAAGAACGAGTGCCAGATCACCCTCTTCCCGCGCCCCGCCGACCTCAAGGCGCTGAAGGAAGACAAGGCCCTGAAAATGCCTGACCAGGCTGGCTTCAACCTGGGTTACATCGCCTACAACGTGATGGACAAGATCAAGGGCAGTAACGAGCCGAACATTCTGGCCGACTTGAAAGTGCGCCAGGCGCTGGACATGTCGGTCAACAAGCCGCAGATCATCGATTCGGTCTACCAGGGCGCGGGCCAACTGGCGGTCAACGCCATGCCGCCAACCCAATGGTCCTACGACACCACCATCAAGGACGCCAAGTACGACCCTGAGAAGGCCAAGACGCTGCTCAAGGAAGCCGGCGTCAAGGAAGGCACCAACATCACCCTGTGGGCGATGCCGGTACAGCGTCCGTACAACCCGAACGCCAAGCTGATGGCTGAGATGCTGCAGTCGGACTGGAAGAAGATCGGCCTGAACGTCAACATCGTCAGCTACGAATGGGGCGAGTACATCAAGCGTTCCAAGGGCGGCGAGAACCAGGCCATGATCATTGGCTGGAGCGGTGACAACGGTGACCCGGACAACTGGCTCAACGTGCTGTTCGGCTGCGACTCCCTGGCCGGCAACAACTTCTCCAAATGGTGCGACAAGAAGTTCGACGACCTCGTCAAGCAAGCCAAGCGCACCACCGACCAGACCAAGCGCACCGAACTGTACAAACAGGCGCAACACGTCCTCAAGGACGCTGTGCCGATGACACCTATCGCTCACTCGACGGTGTATCAACCCATGCGCGCCAATGTGCAGGACTTCAAGATCAGCCCGTTTGGCTTGAACTCCTTCTACGGCGTCAGCGTCAGCAAATAAAGTGACCTGTGGCGAGGGAGCTTGGTCCCGCTGGGCCGGTCCGACGCTTCGGGCGTAGCAGCCCCTTTTGTAAGTGCGATGGCGGTGTACCAGCAACGCCATCGCGAGCAGGGCTCGCTCCCACGGCATACCGTTGCTTTAGGCCAAGACTCAGGAAAACGCCTACATCCAAAAGCACTGCGTACCTCAGCAGTTGGTTTAGGACGTATCGCCTTTTCCCACAAGTCTTTCAGGCGTTACGCATTTACTGCCTGGTTCCACGACTCATACCGTCGGGAGCCAGGTCGATCTGCTGGCACTGCGGCATTGCTGTTCGCAATGGATTGAACTCAGTACCCGGACAGGTCCCGCAAGGGCGCCGGTCACTGTTAAATACCCCATAGAGAGAGGGAGCGTCATGCGCCATACCTTGGTTTTATCCGCATTGCTGGGCTCCGGCCTGCTGGCCGCCACCTCCATTGCCCAGGCCGCCGGCGGCAGCCTGGTGTTCTGTTCCGAAGGCAGCCCCGCCGGTTTCGACACCGCGCAATACACCACGGCCACCGACAACGATGCCGCCGAACCGCTGTACAACCGCCTGGCCGAATTTGAAAAAGGCGCGACCAACGTCGTACCTGGCCTGGCGACTCGCTGGGACATTTCCGAAGACGGCCTGAAATACACCTTTCACCTGCGTGAAGGGGTGAAGTTTCATACCACCGATTACTTCACGCCGACCCGAGATTTCAACGCCGACGACGTGCTGTTCACCTTCAATCGCATGCTTGACCCGCAGCACCCGTTCCGCAAGGCCTACCCGACCGAGTTTCCGTACTTCAACGGCATGAGCCTGAACAAGAACATCGCCAAGGTCGAGGCGACCGGGCCGTTGACCGTGGTCATGACCCTCAACAGCGTGGACGCCGCGTTCATCCAGAACATCGCCATGAGCTTCGCTTCGATCCTGTCGGCCGAATACGCCGATCAGTTGCTCAAGAACGGCAAGCCCAGCGACATCAACCAGAAGCCGATTGGCACCGGACCGTTCGAGTTCAAGAGCTACCAGAAAGATTCCAACATTCGCTACGTCGCCAACAAGCAGTACTGGGCGCCGGAACGGGTCAAGCTGAACAACCTGATCTTCTCCATCAACACCGATGCCTCGGTACGGGTGCAGAAACTCAAGGCCAACGAATGCCAGGTCACCCTGCATCCGCGTCCAGCCGATGTGCCGGCCTTGAAAAACGACCCGAAACTGCAACTGATCGAGAAACCGGGTTTCAACCTCGGCTACATCGCCTATAACACCCGCCACAAACCGTTCGACCAGGTCGAAGTGCGCCGGGCGCTGGACATGGCGGTGAACAAACAGAGCATCCTCAACGCCGTGTACCAAGGCGCGGGGCAATTGGCGGTCAACGCCATGCCGCCAACCCAGTGGTCCTACGACGACACGATCAAGGACACGCCGTATAACCCGGAAAAAGCCAAGGAGCTGCTCAAGGCCGCCGGGGTCAAGGAAGGCACCGAAATCACCCTCTGGGCCATGCCGGTGCAACGCCCGTACAACCCCAACGCCAAGCTGATGGCCGAGATGCTCCAGGCCGACTGGGCGAAGATCGGCCTGAAGGTGAAGATTGTCAGCTATGAATGGGGTGAGTACATCAAGCGCACCAAGAACGGCGAGCACGATGTCAGCCTGATCGGCTGGACCGGTGACAACGGGGACCCGGACAACTGGCTGGGCACGCTGTACAGCTGCGATGCCATTGGCGGCAACAACTACTCCATGTGGTGTGATCAGGACTACGACAAGCTGATCAAGCAGGCCAAGGTCGTCACCGATCGCGACCAGCGCACCGTGCTTTACAAACAGGCCCAGCAGTTGCTCAAGCAGCAAGTGCCGATCACCCCGGTGGCCCACTCGACGGTCAACCAGCCGCTGAGCACCAAAGTCGAAGGATTCAAAGTCAGCCCCTTCGGTCGCAACGTGTTCTCGGGCGTCAGCCTGAACCCATAACCGATTAGCCACACAACGAGGGCCCACTTGGGCCCTCACGCCGATGTCTTGCCGGAATTCGCCGATCAGGCGCCGTGCAAACGTTTGCGATGTGCCGATGAGTTGTAAAAACCAATAGCCGTATCACCAAAAAAGACCGGCATTAAAAGAAACAAAAGGAGCTTTACCCATGAAACTGAGCAGCACCGCGTTACTGGCCTTGGCCATCAGCAGCGTTACGGCCACGGCGTACGCAGAACCGCAGAGCCAGGCGTTCAATCCGGTAACCGTCAAGACCACCAGCGCTCAATCCGAAGCCACCGGTTTCGTAGAAGGACAGTCGGTCAGCGGCAGCACTCGCAACTGGTATTCCAACGAATTGCGACGCCGCGGTAGCGCCTTCAGCTATACGCGCGACGGCGTGACACGCAGCGATTCGCGCCGGACCAACTGGGTTCAGGGCACCATCCTGAACTACACCTCCGGCTTCACCCAGGGCACCGTCGGCTTCAGCACCGAAGTCGCCGCCTACAACGCGATCGCGTTGCTCGGTGATCACGATGACATCATGGGCGGTTCCAACCGGACCCTGGCGCACTCCGACGGCGACGCCGTCGACCAGTGGAGCAAACTGGGCCTGGCGAACGTCAAGGCGCGGGTTTCCAACACCACCCTGACCGCCGGTCGTCAAAACTTCAGCAGCCCGATGGTCGACGTCATCGGTAACCGTGCCCTGCCTTCAAGCTTCCAGGGCGTGAGCCTGCACAGCGAAGAATTGGAAAACCTGACATTCGACGTCGCGACCTTCGACCGCAACTCTCCCCGTACCGAGCAAAGCCTCGCCAAGTTCCGCTCCGAATACGGCAGTTCTTCGGCCGAAGCTGATCATGTGAACACCGCCGGTATCACTTACCAGCCGTTCGCCAGCCTCACCACCAGCCTGTGGGGCACCCAGGCCGAAGACCTGTGGGACCAATACTACTTCGGCGCCAGCCACGTATTGGGCGACAGCTCGGTGCTGAGCCTGACCACCGGCCTGAACTACTACAGGACTGTGGATTCGGGCAAAAGCAAACTGGGTGATATCGACAACAATACCTACTCCCTGTCGTTTGGCCTGACGCACCAGGCCCACAGCCTGACGTTCTCGTACCAGGAAGTGGACGGTAACGAGTACTTCGACTACCTGCACGAAACCAACGGCATCTACCTGGCCAACTCCCTGCTGTCGGACTTCAACGGCCCGAACGAGAAGTCCTTCCAGATCGCCTATGGTCTGAACATGGCTGAATACGGCGTGCCAGGCCTGAAATTCAACATCTATCAGGCGCGCGGCTGGGGCATCGACGGGACGCATTACAACAGCACCGGTTATACCGACGTGAGAGCCATGGACGGTGAGCATCATTACGAATACGGCATCGGTGCGTCTTACGCCGTACAAAGCGGCCCGCTGAAAGCTACCGCGGTACGCGCGACCTACACCACGCACCGCGCCAGCGAAAACCAGGCTGATGGCAACCTCAACGAGTTCCGTCTGGTCACCACCATCCCGTTCAACATTCTCTAAACCCTCCGCCGAACGGCCGACTCACGAGGTCGGTCGTTCGGTTTTTGCCATTGAACCGATTGCAGAGGATTGCCGATGAACATGAATCCCCTACGCGCCGCCATCGCCGCTGCGTTGCTGAGTGTCGCCGTTGGCGCCACGGCCAAGCCCCTGGTGGTTTGCACAGAAGCCAGCCCGGAAGGCTTCGACATGGTCCAGTACACAACTGCAGTCACTGCCGATGCCGTGGCAGAAACCATTTTCAATCGCCTGGCCGACTTCAAGCCCGGCACCACCGAAGTGATTCCGGCCCTGGCCGAATCCTGGGACATCAGTGACGACGGCCTGACGTACACCTTCCATCTGCGCAAAGGCGTCAAGTTCCACACCACCGATTATTTCAAGCCGACCCGCGACATGAATGCCGACGATGTGGTCTGGAGTTTCCAGCGCCAGCTGGACCCGAATCACCCATGGCACAAGCTGTCGAGCGTGGGCTTCCCCTACTTTGAAAGCATGGGCTTCAAAGAGCTGCTCAAAAGCGTCGAGAAAGTCGACGAGCACACAGTCAAGTTCAGCCTGACTCGCCGTGAAGCGCCGTTCCTGGCCGACATCGCCATGGCCTTCTCCTCGATCTACCCGGCCGAATACGCCGACCAGTTGCTCAAGACCAACAAAACCGGCGATCTGAACAGCAAGCCGATCGGCACCGGCCCGTTCGTCTTCCAGCGCTACAACAAGGACGCCCAGGTGCGCTTCAAGGCCAACCCGGATTACTTCCGTGGCAAGCCACCGGCCGATGCACTGATTCTGGCCATCGCCACCGACAACAACGTGCGCATGCAAAAGCTCAAGACCAACGAGTGCCAGATCGCCTTGTACCCCAAGCCCGACGACATTCCGAGCATCAAGAAAGACCCGAACCTGAAAGTCGCTGAGCTGGACGCGATGACCGTTTCCTACACGGCCATGAACACCAGCCACAAATACATGAGCGATGTGCGGGTGCGCAAAGCCATCGACCTGGCCTTCGACAAGGAAGCCTACGTCAATGCGCTGTTTGGCAAGGGCAACGCCACCGTGGCGGTCAACCCGTATCCGCCGACGCTGCTGGGCTTCAATCACGACCTGAAGAACCCGCCTCGCAACTTGGACAAGGCCCGTGAGTTGCTCAAGGAAGCCGGCGTGCCGGAAGGCACCGTGTTCACCCTGTTCACCCGTAACGGCGGCGGCCCCACCAACCCCAACCCGATGCTCGGCGCGCAGATGATGCAGGCGGACCTGGCGAAGGTCGGGATCAAGGTCGACATCCGCGTGATGGAATGGGGCGAAATGCTCAAGCGCGCCAAGAACGGCGAGCACGATATGGTTTCCGCCGGATGGGCGGGCGATAACGGCGACCCGGATAACTTCCTGACGCCTATGCTCAGTTGCGAAGCGGCCAAGAACGGCGAAAACTACGCGCGCTGGTGCAACGAGAAATTCCAGGCGCTGATCGACCAGGCCCGCGCCACAGTGAACCCCGAGGAGCGCACCAAGCTCTATGAACAGGCCCAGGTGATTTTCAACCAGGACCAACCGTGGATCAGCATGGCCCACACCCGCATGTTTACCGCAATGCGCAAGAACGTAGAGGGCTATGTGATTAGCCCGCTGACGACCAATAACTTCGCCACCACCCAGGTGAAGTAGATAAGAAAACGCCCGACATCCCTTACCCTGGGGCTGTCGGGCACGCCTAACCGGCTGATGAGGTACACCTTAAGATGTTTAGTTTTATTGCCCGCCGACTGGGATTGTTGATCCCCACGTTCTTCGGCATCACCTTGCTGACCTTCGCGTTGATTCGCATGATCCCCGGCGACCCCGTGGAAGTGATGATGGGCGAACGTCGGGTCGATCCCGAAATGCACGCTCAGGCAATGGAACGCCTTGGCCTGAACAAACCGCTGTATGCCCAGTACCTGGACTACATCGGCAAACTGGCCCAGGGCGATCTCGGCGAATCGCTGCGCACCCGCGAAAGCGTCTGGACCGAGTTCAGTTCCCTGTTTCCCGCGACCCTGGAACTGTCCATGGCCGCCCTGTTGTTCGCCGGTATCCTGGGCCTTTTGGCCGGGGTGATCGCGGCACTCAAGCGAGGATCCCTGTTCGACCATGGGGTGATGGGCATCTCCCTGGCGGGGTATTCGATGCCGATCTTCTGGTGGGGCCTGATCCTGATCATGTTCTTCTCGGTGTCCCTGGGCTGGACGCCGGTGTCGGGGCGGATCGACCTTTTGTACGACATCGAACCGAAAACCGGCTTCATGCTGATCGACACGCTGCTGGCCGATGAGCCGGGCGCGTTTCTCGATGCTCTGCACCACCTGATCCTGCCGGCCATTGTGCTCGGTACCATTCCACTGGCGGTGATCGCCCGCATGACCCGCTCTTCGATGCTCGAAGTGCTGCGCGAAGACTACATCCGCACCGCCCGCGCCAAAGGCCTGTCGCCGTCGCGCGTGGTGTTCGTGCATGGCCTGCGCAACGCACTGATCCCGGTGTTGACCGTGGTCGGTCTGCAAGTCGGCACCCTGCTGGCCGGTGCGGTCCTGACCGAAACGATTTTCTCCTGGCCGGGCATCGGCAAGTGGCTGATCGAAGCCATCGGCGCCCGGGACTATCCCGTGGTGCAGAACGGCATCCTGTTAATCGCCTGCCTGGTGATTCTGGTCAACTTCGTCGTGGACGTGCTCTACGGCTTTGCCAACCCACGTATCCGTCACCAGCGCTGAGATCAAAACCATGAGTACTCCAACTACCTCGGTAGCAGTCGATCAAAGCCTGCTGTATCCGTCCCCGTACAAAGAATTCTGGCAGGCGTTTTCCCGCAACAAGGGCGCCGTGGCCGGGCTGATGTTCATGATCCTGATCGTGTTTTGCGCGCTCTTTGCCCCGTGGGTCGCCCCCCATGACCCGAGCGAGCAGTACCGCGACTTTCTGCTGACCCCGCCGGTCTGGCTCGAAGGCGGTCAGATGCAGTTCCTGCTGGGCACCGACGAACTGGGGCGCGATTTGCTGTCGCGGCTGATCCAGGGTTCGCGCCTGTCGCTGCTGATCGGCTTGTCGTCGGTGGTGATGTCGCTGATCCCGGGCATCCTGCTGGGCCTGTTCGCCGGGTTCTTCCCGCGTCTGCTCGGCCCGACCATCATGCGTTTGATGGACATCATGCTGGCCTTGCCTTCGCTGCTGCTGGCCGTGGCGATTGTCGCCATCCTCGGCCCTGGCCTGATCAACACCGTGATCGCCATCGCCATCGTGTCGCTGCCGTCCTACGTGCGCCTGACCCGCGCCGCCGTGATGGGCGAGCTGAACCGTGACTACGTGACTGCCGCGCGCCTGGCCGGTGCCGGCCTGCCGCGCCTGATGTTCATCACCGTGCTGCCCAACTGCATGGCGCCGCTGATCGTGCAGGCGACCTTGAGCTTTTCCTCGGCGATCCTCGACGCCGCCGCCCTGGGCTTCCTCGGCCTCGGCGTCCAGCCGCCCACCCCGGAGTGGGGCACCATGCTGGCTTCGGCCCGGGACTACATCGAACGCGCCTGGTGGGTGGTGAGCCTGCCCGGCTTGACCATTTTGCTCAGCGTGCTGGCAATCAACCTGATGGGCGACGGTTTGCGCGATGCGCTGGACCCGAAACTCAAGAATGCCGCCTGAGGAGATTCCCATGTCACTGCTAGAAATCAAGAATCTCAACGTTCGCTTCGGCGACGCTACCGCCGTCCCGGTGGTCGACGGTCTGGACCTGACCGTGGAAAAAGGCGAAGTCCTGGCTATCGTCGGCGAATCGGGCTCGGGTAAATCCGTGACCATGATGGCGCTGATGGGCCTGATCGAGCACCCCGGCATCGTCACCGCCGACGCGCTGAACTTCGACGGCAAGAACATGCTCAAGCTGAGCAACCGCCAGCGCCGGCAGATCGTCGGCAAAGACCTGGCGATGGTCTTCCAGGACCCGATGACCGCGCTCAACCCCAGCTACACCGTGGGGTTCCAGATTGAAGAAGTGCTGCGCCTTCACCTGAAGATGTCCGGCAAGGCCGCCCGCCAGCGCGCCATCGAACTGCTGGAAAAAGTCGAAATCCCCGGTGCCGCCAGTCGCATGAATGCCTACCCCCATCAACTCTCCGGCGGCATGAGCCAGCGTGTGGCGATTGCCATGGCCATTGCCGGCGAGCCAAAACTGTTGATCGCCGACGAACCGACCACCGCGCTGGACGTGACCATCCAGGCGCAGATCATGGACCTGCTGCTGGCCCTGCAGAAAGAGCAGAACATGGGCCTGGTGTTGATCACCCATGACTTGGCCGTGGTGGCTGAAACCGCCCAGCGCGTGTGCGTGATGTACGCCGGTCAAGCCGTGGAAGTGGGCAAGGTGCCGGAGTTGTTCGACATCCCCGCGCACCCGTACAGCGAAGCCCTGCTGGCGGCGATTCCCGAACACAGCATGGGCGCCGAGCGCCTGGCGACGCTGCCAGGCATCGTCCCCGGTCGTTACGACCGTCCACAGGGTTGCCTGCTGTCGCCACGCTGCCCGTATGTGCAGGACAACTGCCGTCAACAGCGCCCAGCGCTTGACCCGAAAGCCGCCAGCCTCGCCCGCTGCTTCTACCCGTTGAACCAGGAGGTGGCGTGATGGCCGTCGTACTTACCGCCCGTGACCTGACCCGTCATTACGAAGTGTCCCGTGGCATGTTCAAGGGCCATGCCACCGTGCGCGCCCTCAATGGCGTGTCGTTCGAACTGGAAGCTGGCAAGACCCTGGCCGTGGTGGGTGAATCCGGTTGCGGCAAATCCACCCTCGCCCGCGCCCTGACACTGATCGAAGAACCGTCCACCGGCTCGCTGAAAATCGCCGGCCAGGAAGTGGCCGGCGCGAACAAGGCTGAACGCAAGCAGTTGCGCAAAGACGTGCAGATGGTGTTCCAGAGCCCGTATGCGTCCCTCAACCCACGGCAGAAAGTCGGTGATCAACTGGCCGAGCCTTTGCTCATCAACACCAACCTGTCGGCCACCGAGCGGCGGGAAAAAGTCCAGGCGATGATGAAGCAGGTGGGCTTGCGCCCCGAGCATTACCAGCGTTATCCGCACATGTTCTCCGGCGGACAGCGCCAGCGCATCGCCCTGGCCCGCGCCATGATGCTGCAACCCAAGGTGCTGGTGGCGGACGAACCGACCTCGGCGCTGGACGTGTCGATCCAGGCCCAGGTGCTGAACCTGTTCATGGACTTGCAGCAGGAGTTCAACACCGCCTACGTGTTCATCTCCCACAACCTGGCGGTGGTGCAACATGTGGCCGACGACGTGATGGTGATGTACCTCGGCCGCCCGGTGGAAATGGGCCCTAACGAGTCCATCTACAGCCGCCCGCTGCACCCGTACACCCAAGCGCTGCTGTCGGCCACCCCGACCATCCACCCGGACCCGAACAAGCCGAAGATCAAGATCGTCGGCGAACTGCCCAACCCGCTCAACCCACCGTCCGGCTGCGCCTTTCACAAGCGCTGCCCGTACGCCACCGAGCGTTGCCAGACTGAAGAACCGGCCTTGCGCCTGCTGGACAACCGCCAAGTGGCCTGCCACTACGCCGAGCAGTTCCTCGACGGCGCGGCGTAGGGACCCACTCAACCTCCTGGCGAGGGAGCTTGCTCCCGCTGGGCCGGTAGGAGCTGTCGAGTGCAACGAGGCTGCGATCTTTCCCCGGCCACTTGAATCTCAAGCGAAAGATCAAAAGATCGCAGGCTTCGCCAGCTCCTACGGTCCAGCGGGAGCAAGCTCCCTCGCCGCGGGTTAAGTAAGCTGGAGCAGCTAATACCCTCCTCCCCGATTACGATCAATCGAGTTGGAGGGTTCTTTTTGCTTCAACTCTACGTCTGGCTATCACCCTCGTCGGCATCGGGATCATCGATCGACGAGTCGTCATTGTCCTGATCGCCGGGCGTCTGTTCCTCGTTCGCGGCAAGCATCAACTCGCCCTGCGCCACCTGCACGTACGCCGCTTGTTTTTCATGCTCATCGCATTCGGCCCAGGCCGCTGACGAACCGATAGACAGCAACACTAAAACCTTCAGCAAAATCATCGCGCGTAGAAATGTGTTCATAGCCGATTCCTTTTTTCTCTGGTTAAAGCCCAAGCCTGACTGCGTTCAAGAAACGCTGCTTCCGAACGGTCGGTTCCTCAGATAAGACGCCTATGTATAGGGAGAAATGCCATCCAGGAACAGAATGCTTTCGAATAAGGCTTATCCCGAACAGCTATGAAGTGAAAGCGCCTTTAACCCACCCAGCGACCGAATGTGGGAGCGGGCCTGCCCGCGAAGGCGGCGGTACATTCGACATGGATGCAAGCAGACCTACCGCCATCGCGAGCAAGCTCGCTCCCACAGGGGATCTGAGGTGAACATGGACCCTGCGACCAGCCCGACACCCGTGTGGGAGCGGGCTTGCCCGACAGGGGATCTGAGGTGAACATGGACCCTGCGACCAGCCCGATACCCGTGTGGGAGCGGGCTTGCCCGCGAAGGCGGCGGCACATTCAACATGGATGCAAGCAGACCTACCGCCATCGCGAGCAAGCTCGCACACAGGGGATTTGAGGTGAACATGGACCCTGCGACCAGCCCGATACCACAAGAGGGGTTGGTGGTGCCCAGTCATTAAGTGGAAATAAAAAACCCCGCAGCTTTCGGTGCGGGGTTCTGGGTGTACAGCTCAGCGCTTAGTGATGCTCACGCGTCGCACGGAAGTTCACATCCGGCCAGCGCTCTTCCATCAGTGCCAGGTTGACCCGCGTCGGGGCCAGGTAGGTCAGGTGACCACCGCCGTCGAGCGCGAGGTTTTCCACGGCTTTGTTGGAAAACTCTTCGAATTTCTTCTTGTCGGCGCAATCGACCCAACGAGCGGACCACACGGTGATGGGCTCGTAGGAGCACTCGACCTTGTATTCCTCTTTCAAACGGCTGGCGACGACGTCGAACTGCAGCACACCGACGGCGCCGAGGATGATGTCGTTGCTGCGAGTCGGGAAGAACACCTGGGTGGCGCCTTCCTCGGCCAACTGCTGCAAGCCCTGACGCAATTGCTTGGACTTGAGCGGGTCCTTCAGGCGCACGCGGCGGAACAGCTCCGGGGCGAAGTGCGGGATGCCGGTGTAGCCCAGCACTTCACCTTCGGTGAAGGTGTCGCCGATCTGGATGGTGCCATGGTTGTGCAGGCCGATGATGTCACCGGCAAAGGCTTCTTCCAATTGCTCGCGTTCCGAGGAGAAGAACGTCAGGGCGTCGCCGATGCGCACATCCTTACCGGTGCGCACATGGCGCATCTTCATGCCTTTCTCGTATTTGCCGGAACAGATGCGCATGAACGCGATGCGGTCGCGATGCTTGGGGTCCATGTTCGCCTGGATCTTGAACACGAAACCGGTGAACTTCTCTTCCACCGGTTCCACGGTGCGCTCGTTGGCCACGCGCGGCAGCGGGCGCGGCGCCCAATCGACAACGGCGTCGAGTACGTGGTCCACCCCAAAGTTGCCCAACGCAGTCCCGAAGAACACTGGCGTCAGTTGGCCGTCGAGGAACTCCTGCTGGTTGAATTCATGGCAGGCGCCCTGCACCAGTTCCAGTTGCTCGACAAAACGGTCGTACTCATCGCCCAAGTGGGCGCGGGCCTCGTCGGAATCGAGCTTCTCGATGATTTTGACGTCGGTGCGCTCATGCCCATGACCGGCGGTGTAGACGATGATGTAGTCGTCAGCCAGGTGATACACGCCCTTGAAATCGCGGTAGCAGCCAATCGGCCAGGTGATCGGCGCGGCCTTGATCTTCAGGACCGCTTCAATCTCGTCGAGCAGTTCGATCGGGTCGCGGATGTCTCGGTCGAGTTTGTTGATGAAGCTGACAATCGGTGTGTCCCGCAGCCGGCAGACGTCCATCAGCGCGATGGTCCGTGGCTCGACGCCTTTACCGCCGTCGAGGACCATCAGCGCCGAGTCCACCGCAGTCAGGGTGCGATAGGTGTCTTCGGAGAAGTCTTCGTGGCCCGGGGTGTCGAGCAGGTTGATCATGTGATCGCGATACGGAAACTGCATGACCGACGTGGTAATGGAAATACCCCGCTGTTTTTCCATTTCCATCCAGTCGGAGGTGGCATGGCGATCGGACTTGCGAGACTTCACCGTGCCGGCCACTGCAATCGCCTTGCCCATCAGCAAGAGCTTTTCGGTGATGGTGGTCTTACCGGCATCGGGGTGGGAAATAATGGCGAAAGTGCGGCGTTTCGCGACTTCGGCGGCCTGTTTGGTCATGGGAAATCGCCTGGCAGGTGATTCAAAAAAGGGCGGCGATTATAGCTCAACTTGTGCCAGGAACCGAACCATTGGGCACATTCAGGGTGGCCAGATGCTTCCATGTGTGGGAACCTTTTAAAGCGTGGAGGCGTCCACACCCCTGATACGGCTGTTCGTCAGGGCCTTGAAAATCAGCAAGTTAGCCTGACGAGGCTGCGCTTATGGCTCAATTTACAGGCCGTTTTACCGGCACTGAACAGAGCTGCTTCTCGCGAACGCTTTCCCGGCAACCTTGACGGTTTGCCGCACGGGAAAGCGCGCGCCGACTGAAAGACAAAGGAGTCCGCCTGTGGCTATCCGCTATGGCAAAGGGCTGACAGGGGGCGCGATCGTCGTCGCTCTCCTGGCCCTGCTGGTCCATTGGATCGGTATCGATACGATCCAGCGTTACCACGACGATTTACTGTTTTACCTGCAAGCTCACCTGATGCTCGTTGTGGCATCCATGCTGGCGGCCCTGATCGTGGGCATCCCCGCCGGTATCGCCCTCAGCCGCCCCACCATGGTCGGGCGCGCCGAACGCTTCATGCAAGTCTTCAACATCGGCAACACCGTGCCGCCCCTGGCCGTGCTGGCCATCGCCCTGGGCTTCCTGGGTATCGGCAGCGGGCCCGCCATCTTCGCCCTGTTCCTCGCCTCGCTGCTGCCCATTGTGCGCAACACCTACGAAGGCCTGAAAAACGTCCAGGGCTCCCTCAAGGAAGCCGCTGTCGGCATCGGCATGACCCCGCGCCAGGTGCTGTGGAAAGTCGAACTGCCCAACGCCGTGCCGATCATCGTCGGTGGCGTGCGGGTGGCTCTGGCGATCAACGTCGGCACCGCCCCGCTGGCGTTCCTGATCGGCGCCAACAGCCTTGGCAGCCTGATCTTCCCCGGCATCGCCTTGAACAATCAGCCGCAACTGCTGCTCGGCGCGGTGTGCACCGCCCTGCTGGCGCTGCTGCTCGACGGCCTGGTGACACTGGCCAGCCGCCTCTGGCTGGAACGCGGTCTGCGAGCGGCATAGACCCGGCTGCAATAAAGGAATCGTTATGAAGAAGTTGAGCTTGATACTGGGCTGCGTCCTGCTGTTCGCAGGATTTGCCCAAGCCGCTGAAAAACCGCTGATTCGCCTCGGCGCCCGGGTGTTCACCGAACAGACGCTGCTGGCGGAAATCACCGCCCAATACCTGCGCGGCAAAGGCTACGACGCGCAGATCACCGGCGGACTCGGCAGCAACCTGGCCCGCAGCGCCCAGGAAAGCGGGCAACTGGACCTGCTCTGGGAATACACCGGCGTGTCGCTGGTGTCATACAACCACATCACGGAGAAACTCGACAGCGCTCAGTCCTACGCCCGGGTGAAAGAAATCGACGCCAAAAAAGGCCTGACCTGGCTGACGCCGTCGAAATTCAGCAACACCTATGCCCTGGCCTTGCCGGAGACAATCGCGAAGCAATATCCACAGATCAACACCATCAGCCAATTGAACAGCGTGTTACAGGATGAAGCCGATGAACATCACCTGGTGGCCCTGGACACCGAGTTCGCCAACCGTTCCGACGGGCTGGATGGCATGGTCAAGCTGTACGGCATGAACCTGACCCGCGAGAACATCCGGCAAATGGACGCGGGCCTGGTCTACACCGCCCTGCGCAACGGCCAGGTATTCGCCGGCCTGGTGTACACCACCGACGGACGGTTGAGCGCGTTCAAACTCAAGCTGCTGGAAGATGACAAGCAGTACTTCCCGGACTACACCGCCGCGCCCGTGGTGCGCCAGACGACTCTGGATGCCAATCCGCAACTGGCCGCGCAGCTCAAACCCCTGGCCGAATTGTTTGACGATGAAACCATGCGCCAGCTCAACGCCCGCGTAGACGTCAACCACGAAAGCCCGTCGACCGTTGCCGCCGATTTCCTGCGCCAGCATTCCCTGCTCTCAACCCAATGACCTGGAGGAAAAGCCATGGATTTTCTTGACGCCTTTTCCCATCTGGACTGGCCGCTGGTGCTGCACTTGACCTGGCAGCACATCACCCTGGTGGGCATCGCCGTGACACTGGCGATTGTGGTCGGCGTGCCGCTGGGTATTCTCATGACCCGCTTTCCGACCCTCGCCGGCCCATTGCAGGCCAGCGCCACGGTACTGCTGACCATTCCATCGATCGCCTTGTTCGGCCTGTTGCTGCCGGTCTATTCCACGTTCGGCCAGGGCCTGGGGCCGATGCCGGCGATCACTGCGGTGTTTCTCTATTCCCTGTTGCCGATCATGCGCAACACCTACCTGGCCCTGACAGGCGTGGAACCCGGCATCCGCGAAGCCGCCCGTGGCATCGGCATGACCTTCGGCCAGCGCCTGCGCATGGTCGAGCTGCCCATCGCCGTGCCGGTGATCCTGGCCGGCGTGCGCACCGCCGTGGTCATGAACATCGGCGTCATGACCATCGCCGCCACCATCGGTGCCGGTGGCCTGGGCGTACTCATCCTCGCTTCCATCAGCCGCAGCGACATGTCGATGCTGATCGTCGGCGCCGTGCTGGTCAGTCTCCTGGCCATCTTCGCCGACCTGCTTGTGCAATGGCTGCAACGTTCGCTGACTCCAAAAGGACTCCTCAAATGATCGAACTTCAAAACCTCAGCAAAACCTTCAAGAGCAACGGCAAGGACGTCAAGGCCGTGGACTCGGTGAGCCTGACCGTCAACGAAGGCGAGATCTGCGTATTCCTCGGGCCATCGGGCTGCGGCAAGAGCACCACGCTGAAGATGATCAACCGCCTGATCGCGCCCACCTCGGGCAAGGTGTTGATCAACGGTGAAGACACCACCGGGCTGGACGAAGTGACCCTGCGCCGCAACATCGGCTACGTGATCCAGCAGATCGGTCTGTTCCCGAACATGACCATCGAGGAAAACATCACCGTGGTTCCCCGCTTGCTGGGCTGGGACAAGCAAAAATGCCACGACCGTGCCCGCGAGCTGATGAGCATGATCAAGCTTGAACCCAAGCAGTACCTGCATCGTTACCCGCGTGAACTGTCGGGTGGCCAGCAGCAGCGGATCGGCGTGATCCGCGCATTGGCGGCCGATGCCCCGCTGTTGTTGATGGACGAACCCTTCGGTGCGGTGGACCCGATCAACCGCGAGATGATCCAGAACGAGTTCTTCGAGATGCAACGGGCGCTGAACAAGACCGTGATCATGGTCAGCCACGACATCGACGAAGCTATCAAGCTGGGGGACAAGATTGCCATTTTCCGCGCCGGCAAACTGATCCAGTTCGATCACCCCGACACGCTGCTGGCGCATCCTGCCGACGAGTTCGTCAGCAATTTTGTTGGCCAGGACAGCACGCTCAAGCGTTTGTTGCTGGTCCGCGCTGAAGACGCGGCGGACGACGCGCCATCGGTCAGCCCCGAAACCCCGGTGGCCGAGGCACTGGAGTTGATGGACGAACATGACCGTCGCTACCTGGTGGTGACCTGCGCCGAGAACAAGGCCCTGGGCTTTGTCCGGCGCCGCGACCTGCATCGCCAGACCGGCGCCTGCTCGCAGTACCTGAGCCCATTCAACGCCACAGCGGCGTACGACGAACACCTGCGGATCCTGTTGTCGCGCATGTACGAGTTCAACCGTTCGTGGCTGCCGGTGATGGACGCCGAGCGGGTGTTCCTCGGGGAGGTGACACAGGAGTCGATTGCCGAGTACCTGAGCTCCGGTAAGTCCCGTGGAGGCAAGACCAGCATTGTCTCGCCGGCCGAGACTGCGCAGGCCTGATCGCCCCAACGAACCCTGTGGGAGCCGAGCTTGCTCGCGATAGCGGTGGGTCAGTTGGCGGTAGTGCTGGCTGTGCCGCCGCTATCGCGAGCAAGCTCGGCTCCCACAGTTTCCGGGGCGGTCACCAAAATGGTGGCTCTCCCCGAAACGCCCCGATTATCCATCCAGCGGGAACATCAATCTGTCACGCAGGTCGGTTACATCAGGAGCTGTCGCGTGCCGCACGACGAATGAGTGCAAAAACGCGACATTTTTAGTTGATCTCAGGCCCCTCACGCCCTAAAGTTCGCGCCGAACGTCCATGCTGGAAACGATCCATCCGGCTCAAGTACTGACGACGAGACAGCAAGGCCAAGGGCATTACGCAGCCCATGGCCTTTTTGCTTTCGGCGACATGCCTTGGGAAGTAGGCGAACCAAAGTGGGGATACGGAGGACGTTCACGAGGGCTGCTTGCCCTTACACCCATTGATCCTGATGTTTGCCAGTAGGAGTCCCAAGTATGTCGATCCAGGTCGAAGATTATTTCGCGCGCGAGACCTTTCAGAAAATGAAGGCGTTCGCCGACAAGCAGGAAACCCCGTTCGTGGTGATCGACACCGCGATGATCTCCAAGGCCTATGACGACCTGCGCGCCGGTTTCGAATTCGCCAAGGTCTATTACGCCGTCAAGGCCAACCCGGCGGTGGAAATCATTGACCTGCTCAAGGATAAAGGCTCGAACTTCGACATCGCCTCGATCTATGAACTGGATAAAGTCATGAGCCGTGGCGTTGGCCCGGATCAGATCAGCTACGGCAACACCATCAAGAAATCCCGGGACATCCGCTACTTCTACGAGAAGGGCGTGCGCCTGTACGCCACCGACTCCGAAGCCGACCTGCGCAACATCGCCAAGGCCGCGCCGGGTTCGAAAGTCTATGTGCGCATTCTCACCGAAGGCTCGACCACCGCTGACTGGCCGCTGTCGCGCAAATTCGGCTGCCAGACCGACATGGCCATGGACCTGCTGATCCTGGCCCGCGACCTGGGCCTGGTGCCGTACGGCATTTCCTTCCACGTTGGTTCGCAACAGCGCGACATCAGCGTCTGGGATGCGGCGATCGCCAAGGTCAAGGTGATCTTCGAGCGCCTTAAAGAAGAAGACGGCATCGTCTTGCAACTGATCAACATGGGTGGCGGCTTCCCGGCCAACTACATCACCCGCACCAACAGCCTGGAAACCTACGCCGAGGAAATCATCCGTTTCCTCAAGGAAGACTTCGGCGACGACCTGCCGGAGATCATCCTGGAGCCGGGCCGTTCGCTGATTGCCAACGCCGGCATCCTGGTCAGCGAAGTGGTGCTGGTGGCCCGTAAATCCCGTACCGCCGTCGAGCGCTGGGTGTACACGGATGTGGGCAAGTTCTCCGGCCTGATCGAAACCATGGACGAAGCCATCAAGTTCCCGATCTGGACCGAGAAGAAAGGCGAGATGGAAGAAGTGGTCATCGCCGGCCCGACCTGCGACAGCGCCGACATCATGTACGAAAACTACAAGTACGGTTTGCCGCTGAACCTGGCCATCGGTGACCGTCTGTACTGGCTGTCGACCGGTGCCTACACCACCAGTTACAGCGCGGTGGAATTCAATGGCTTCCCGCCGCTGAAGTCGTTCTACGTGTAATTGGCTGGTGGCTGGACCCGAAAGCCCGTGACTGTGTCACGGGCTTTTTTGCAACAGCACGAAACGCGCCCATCAGCGTGGCTTTTATGTGTGTTTATGAATGGTTCTCGATAACATGCGCGCCATGATGAACAGCAATGACTGAAAGGCGGGCGACGTGTTTAAGAAAACCCTGTTCCAGTTGCACTGGTTTTTCGGCATCAGTGCCGGGCTGGTCCTGGCATTTATGGGCATTACCGGTGCCGCGGTATCGTTTCAGGACGAAATCCTGCGGGCGTTGAACCCCCAGGTGCTGACGGTGGAGAAACAACTGGCCGGGGTCCTGCCGCCTGCCGAACTGGTACAACAGATCGAGGCCGCGTCCGGTAAAACCGTCGCCATGCTTTGGGTCGAGACCGACAGCGGCCATGCCGCACGGGTGATTTTCGCCGCTCCGCCAGGGGAAAAGCGCGGGCCCATGCGTTATTTCAACCCGTACAACGCACAGTTCATGGGCGATGTGGTGGGCCAGGATCTTTTCAGCCTGATGCTCAGGCTGCACCGCGTCCTGGCCCTGGAGGATGTGGGTCGCCAGATTACCGGTGCCTGCACGCTGATCCTGGTGTTTTTCTGCCTGTCCGGGCTGTACCTGCGCTGGCCGCGCCAATGGAAAAGCTGGCGTGCCTGGCTGACCCTCGACTGGGCGAAAAAAGGCCGCAGCTTCAACTGGGACCTGCACTCGGTGGCGGGCACCTGGTGCCTGGCGTTCTATTTGCTGGCGGCGCTGACCGGGCTGACCTGGTCCTACGAATGGTACAACAACGGCGTGACCCGCCTGCTCTCCGACGCCCCCGAAGAAGAACGGGTGCGCAACCGCGGCCCAGCGCCGAGCGGTCCGCCGCCAGTGGCCGATTACCGGGCCATGTGGAGCAGCATCTACAGCGCCGCCGGCCCTGGCCTGATCTCCTACAACGTGCGTATGCCGCCGGTGGCCGGGCAACCGGCGACGGTGTTCTACCTGCTGAAAAACGCGCCTCACGACCGGGCGCTGAACCAGCTCATCCTCGATCCGGCCACCGGTGTCATCAGTCGTCACAGCCGCTACAGCGACAAGAGCCTCAAGGCGCAACTGCTGACCAGCGTTTATGCGCTGCATATCGGCAGCTATTTCGGCCTGATCGGGCGGATCCTGGTGACGGTCGCCGCGCTGACCATGCCACTGTTCTTCATCACCGGCTGGTTGCTGTACCTGGACCGTCGCCGTAAGCAGCGTCAAATCAAGAACGCCCGCCAGGCGCTGGACGCCCCACACAGCGACGCCCCGGCGTGGCTGATTGGTTTTGCCAGCCAGAGCGGTTTCGCCGAGCAACTGGCCTGGCAAACCGCCGGCCAGCTACAGGCAGCCGGTTTGCCGGTGAAGGTCCAACCTCTGGCCGCTGTCAGTGAACAGCAACTGAGCCATTGCAGCCACGCCTTGTTCGTCGTCAGCACCTTTGGCGACGGTGAAGGCCCGGACAGCGCTCGGGGTTTCGAGCGCAAAATACTGGGCCGGGCGATGAGCCTGGAGCGCTTGCAGTATTCGGTGCTGGGCCTGGGCGATCGGCAATACGAAAACTTCTGCGGCTTCGCCCGACGCCTGCACACCTGGCTGTCGGAGCACGGCGGCAAGACTCTGTTCGCTCCGGTGGAAGTCGACAGTGGCGACCCTTACGCCCTGCGTCACTGGCAACAGCAATTGGCCGAACTGACCGGCCAGGCTCCGCCGGACACCTGGCAGGCGCCCAGTTTCGAGAACTGGACCCTGACCCACCGTACCCTTCTCAACCCCGACAGCAGCGGCTCGGGCGTGTATCGGCTGGGGTTTACCGCGCCCGGCCCGAGCAGTTGGCTGGCCGGTGACCTGGTGGAAATCCTGCCGCGTAACGACCTGTCGGCCATCGACCATTTCCTCGATGGACTGGGCATCGCCGGCGTTGCTCGCGTGCAGGTCGATGGCTTGCCGCACCGTCTCGATCAGGCCCTGGCCAACCGCCAGTTGCCGGAAAATCGCGCCCATCTGGTGGGCATGCATGCCCAGGCCCTGGTGGATGCCCTGGCGCCACTGGCACTGCGCGAATATTCCATCGCTTCGATTCCCGCCGATGGCCTGCTGGAACTGATCGTACGCCAGGAACGTCACGCCGACGGCACGTTGGGTATCGGCTCCGGCTGGCTCACCGAACATGCGCCGCTGGGCAGCGCCATCAGCTTGCGGGTGCGCCGCAACAGCGGCTTCCATCTGCCGCCCCAGGGCGTGCCCATGATATTGCTGGGTAACGGCACCGGCCTGGCCGGCCTGCGCAGCCTGCTCAAGGCGCGCGTGGCCGAGGGCATGCAGCGCAACTGGCTGCTGTTTGGCGAGCGCCAGCGCGAGCATGACTTCCACTGCCGTGATGAGTTACAGGAATGGGTGACATCCGGCGACCTGGAACGCCTGGACCTGGCGTTTTCCCGAGATCAGGCACAGAAAATCTACGTCCAGGACCTCCTGCGCGAATCGGCGGCCCTGCTCAAGCAGTGGCTGGCCGACGGTGCGGTGATCTATGTCTGCGGCAGCTTGCAGGGCATGGCGTCGGGCGTGGACCAGGTGCTCAACGACGTGCTCGGAGCCGAGGCGGTGGAGCGCTTGATCGAGCAGGGGCGGTATCGGCGGGATGTCTACTGACAATCCCCTGTTCTAGAGAACACATTTCTCTTGTGGGAGCGGGCTTGCTCGCGAAGGCAGTGGGTCAGGCAATACATCTGCCAACTGACACACCGCCTTCGCGAGCAAGCCCGCTCCCACAGGGTCTCGGTGATCCCTGAATCAAACCGGCTGCAACTTCTTCTCAAACACCGCCACGCCCTCCAGATCCCGCAACACCACGCTCATTTCCCCGCTCTGGCCGTCGATGTTCACCTCGCCAAAGAACTGGTATCCGGCAAACGGCGACGTGTTCTGGGCCGGTGGTGCTTTCTGGAACACCACTTCGGGGCCGAACGTCTTGTCCAGAGGGTTGGGCCCGAAGCTGCCGGCATTCAAGGGCCCGGCGACAAACTCCCAGAACGGTTCGAAATCCTGGAACGCGGCCTGTTCCGGGTGGTAATGGTGGGCGGCGCAATAGTGCACGTCAGCGGTGAGCCAGACGTAGTTGTGCACCTGATGCTTGCGCAGGTAGCCGAGTAACTCGGCGATCTCCAGTTCCCGGCCCTGGGCCGCGCCCGGATCACCGTTGGCGACCGCTTCCCAGCGCGCCACGCCGGGGCTGACTTCGCCGTCGGGCACGCCCAGGCCGATGGGCATGTCGGCGGCAATGACTTTCCACTGGGCCCGGGACTGCTTCAATTCGCCCTTGAGCCAGTTCAACTGCTCGCGACCGAGAAAGGGTTTGGCCGCGCCGAGGTTGGCGTCGTTGGCTTCGCGGTAGCTGCGCATATCCAGCACGAACACGTCCAGCATTGGCCCATAACTGAGCTTGCGGTAGATCCGCCCGCCGCCGTCGGCCTTCTGCAAGCGCATGGGGGCGTATTCCAACCAGGCCTGCCGCGCACGGCCCACCAGGCTGTGGATATCCTGGGTCTGGTAGCGTTCATCCAGTTGCTTGCCCGGCGACCAGTTGTTGACCACCTCATGGTCGTCCCACTGCCAGATCTGCGGCACTTCGGCATTGAAGCGGCGCACGTTTTCATCCATCAGGTTGTAGCGGTAGTTGCCACGATACTCGTCCAGGGTCTCGGCGACTTTGCTCTTGGCTTCAGTGGTGAGGTTGCGCCAGATGCGCCCGCCTTCGGTGGTGATCTGCGCCGGCACCGGACCGTCGGCGTAGATGGTGTCGCCGCTGTGGATAAAAAAATCCGGCAGGCGCAAGCGCATGGCTTCGTAGATGCGCATCCCGCCGATGTCCGGGTTGATCCCGAAGCCCTGGCCGACGGTGTCGCCGCTCCAGACAAACCGGATGTTGCGCTTGAACTGCGGCACGCTGCGCAGGTGACCGAGCCAGGGTTCACTGGCGACACCGGTCTGGGCATCTTCAAAATGCACCCGGTAGAAAATCGCCTGGTCAGGCGGCAGCCCGGTGAGCTCGACCCGGGCGGTAAAATCGCTGCGGCTGTCGACCAGTGGCGAGACAAAACGCCGCGGGTTGGGCAACTGACTGCGGGTGTCCCATTCCACCACCATCCGGGCCGGGCGGTCGCAGCGGCTCCAGATCATCGCCCGGTCGCCCTGCAAATCGCCAGACTGCACGCCATCGGTGAGCAGCGGGCGATCCTTGACCGAAGCAATCACCGCCGGCGCCAGCCCCGGCAACAACAACCCCGCACCCACGGCTTGCATCACACGGCGACGGCCCAGGTCGAATTCGCTCATGGTGTTTCCCCTAAAAGGGAAAACTTAAGCATGGCAGTGTGAATCGGGCGTGACAGGGGTCTTGTGAACACCCCAAAACCACTGTGGGAGCGAGCCTGCTCGCGATTGCTGAGTGTCAGGCGACCCATTGTCGACTGATACACCGCTATCGCGAGCAGGCTCGCTCCCACAGGGAATTTTCATTGTTCAAACTAACGTGTTCAGGCCTTCACCGGCTCCAGCGCCATCTCCACCACTTCCGGGCGCTTGAGCAGCGCATAGGACACTGCCGTCAGCAGACTTCCCGCCACGATCGCCAGCAAATACAACAACGCATGGTTGATGGCGTTAGGGATCAGCATCACGAACAGGCCGCCGTGAGGCGCCATCAGTTTGCAGCCGAAGTACATCGACAGCGCACCGGTCAGTGCGCCACCGGCGATGCTGGCCGGGATCACCCGCAACGGGTCCTTGGCGGCGAACGGAATCGCCCCTTCGGAAATAAAGCACAGCCCCAGCACCAGCGCCGCTTTACCGGCCTCGCGTTCGGTCTGGGCAAACTTGCGACGGGCGATAAAGGTTGCGATGCCCAGGCCAATCGGCGGCACCATGCCAGCGGCCATGGCCGCCGCCATCGGTGCATAACTCTGCGACGCCAGCAGCCCCACGGAAAACGCATAGGCGGCCTTGTTGATCGGCCCGCCAAGGTCGACACACATCATCGCCCCGAGCAAAACACCCAACAGAATCGCGTTGGTGGTGCCCATGCTGTCGAGGAAATGGGTCAGGCCATCGAGCATGCCCGCCACCGGTTTGCCGACGATGTAGATCATCACCAGACCGGTAAACAGGCTCGCCAGCAGCGGGATAATCAGAATCGGCTTGAGCGCTTCCAAGCTCTGGGGCAAGCGCGCGTAGCGGTTGATCGCCTTGGCCGCGTAACCGGCCAGGAAGCCGGCGATGATCCCGCCGATGAACCCCGCGCCCAAGGTGCTTGCCAGCATCCCGCCGATCATGCCGGGCGCCAGGCCTGGACGGTCGGCGATGGAATAGGCGATGTAGCCGGCCAACAACGGCACCATCAGTTTGAACGCGGTGTCGCCGCCGATCTGCATCAGCGCAGCCGCCAGTGTGCCAGGCTCCTTGAAGGCCTCGATGCCGAACACGAACGACAAGGCGATCATCAAACCACCAGCCACCACCATCGGCAGCATGAACGACACCCCGGTGAGCAGGTGTTTGTAGATGCCGGTTTTTTCCGCTTTGGCCGGGCCGCTGGCGCTGCTTGAGGCGCTTTCCTGGCGGCCTTCGGCCAACGCTTTGTTCAGCGTGGCTTCGGCCTGCTTCAAGGCGATGCCGGTGCCGCAACGGTAGATTCTCTTACCGGCGAAACGCTCAGTGGCAACCTCGATGTCGGTGGCCAAAAGCACCACGTCAGCTTCGGCGATGGCCTCGGGGCTCAGCGGGTTGCGAGCGCCCACCGAGCCCTGGGTTTCCACTTGCAGGTCGTAACCGAGCTTCTTCGCTGCCTGCTGCAACGCTTCGGCGGCCATGAAGGTATGGGCCACGCCGGTCGGGCAAGCGGTAATGGCGACCAGACGCGGAGCACGCTCGGCCGATACCATCGGCGCCTCTTCCAGCACATCCGACTCGGTAAAAACCTGAGCCTCTTCGGCGCCACGGCGCAGCAACGAGTCAACGTCTTGCAGGGCCTGGGCCGGGGTGCTGCGAAACAGACGTTTGCCGACGAACCGCGACAGGTCCACCGGGCCGCTGGCAACCAGCAATACCCATTCAGCCGCTTCCAAGGTCGCGGCCGACAATTGACGTTCAGGATGGGCCGCGTCATGGACTTCCACGCTGGTGCTCCAACCCTGGCGCTGGGCCGCCGCGTCCAGCAGACGGGCGCACAACACACTGGTGACCATGCCGTTCGGGCAGGCCGTCACAATGGCTAATTTCATTCTTGCCAACCCTCTTATTGTTCGGTCAGGGGGCGCACGCGCACGCCCTGTTCAAGCGACGCCAGCAACGCGGTGTCATGGATACCAAAACCGATCTGCGTCACGGCCATCGCGGCGATGGCCGTGGCGGTGCGCAAGGTCTGCTGCGGTGTATCGGCACTGAGCAGGCCATGCAGCATGCCGGCCAGTAGCGAATCACCGGCCCCCACAGTGCTGGCGACAGTGACGCTGGGCGGCGAGGCATGCAGCGCCGAACCGACACTGAACCAGTTCACACCGTCGGCGCCATGGGAAATCACCACGTGCTCGATGCCTTGGGCGTGCAGGCGCTGCGCGGCTTGCGCCTGCGCCAACTCACCCACCACCTCACACCCCAGCGCATCGGCCAGCTCTTCGGTGTTCGGCTTGATCAGCCATGGCCCCGCCGCCAACGCGACGCGCAAGGCTTCGCCGCTGGTGTCGAGGGCCACGTTCAAGCCCAATGCCTTCAAGCGAATGATCAGCGCCTGCAGCCATTGCGGGCTGACGCCCCGGGGCAGGCTGCCCGCCACCACCACGACATCGTGGCCGGGGGCGATTTGCTCCAGTCGCTCAAGCAACGCTTGCTGCGCGGCGGCATCAACCACCGGGCCCGGGCCGTTGAGATCGGTGATGCGTCCGTCCTGCTCGGCCAGCTTGATGTTGCTGCGGGTCTCCCCGGGCACGCGGATAAAGGCGTCGACAAAACCGCGCTGGGCGAACAGCGTTTCGAACGGTTGGGCGTTGTCTTCACCAAGAAAGCCACTAACGGTCAGGGTGTGACCGAGGTCAGCCAGCACCTGGGCCACGTTCACGCCTTTGCCGGCGGCGTGGCTGTGCATGGCATCGCTGCGGTTGACCTGACCGGGCTCCAGGCGCGCCAGTTCCACCGTGAGATCGAGCGCCGGGTTGAGGGTCAGGGTAAGGATCTTGGCCATTTACAGCGCCTCCACTAATGCACGCACGTCATTGGCGCTGCCGACGGCCAACGCTGCTTGGGCCAGGGTTTGTACCTGAGCAAGATCCAATTCGCGCACCCGCGCCTTGACCTCGGCAATGCTGCGGGCCGAAACGCTCAGCTCGTCTACGCCCAAGCCCACCAGCACCGGCACCGCCAGCGGATCGGCCGCCAGCTCACCGCACACGCCAACCCATTTGCCATGGGCATGGGCGGCACGCACGGTGATGTCGATCAGTTGCAGCACCGCCGGGTGCAGGCCGTCAGCCTGGGCCGAAAGGGTTGGGTGACCGCGGTCGATGGCCAGGGTGTATTGCGTCAGGTCGTTGGTGCCAACACTGAAGAAGTCGACTTCCTTGGCCAGCACCGGCGCCAGCAGTGCCGCGGATGGCACCTCGATCATGATCCCCAGTTGCAGGTCCGCCACGGGGATCTCCAGACGCAGGCGCTCGGTCATGTCCCGGGCCTGGCGCCACTCATCGACGCTGCCCACCATCGGGAACATGATCCGCAACGGACGGTTGTCGGCAGAACGCAACAAGGCGCGCAATTGCGCTTCCATGACTTGCGGGCGCTGCAAAGTCAGGCGAATGCCACGCACGCCGAGGAACGGGTTCTCCTCTTTCGCGATCGGCCAGTACGGCAGCGGTTTGTCGCCGCCCACATCGAGGGTACGCACCACCAGCGGCCGCCCGGCCAGGCCATCGAGCACCTTGCGGTATTCGGCTTCCTGAGTCGCTTCATCGGGCGCCTGGGTGTGAGCCATGAAAATCAGTTCGGTGCGCAACAGGCCAATGCCTTCGGCGCCCTGCTCCACCGCACTGGCGACACCGGCGCTCTCACCGATGTTGGCGAATACTTCCACGGCGTAGCCGTCACGGGTCAGCGCCGGTTGATGACGTTGTTCGGCGGCAACCTTGAGACGTTGCTCGCGGGTGTCGCGCTCTTCGGTGGCCCGTTGCAGCGTGGGCGCGTCGGGGTCCACGTGCAAGCGACCGCGCTGGCCGTCCAACAACAGGGAAGTGCCCGGTGCCAGCAGCAACACCGCCGCCCCGGCCCCCACCAGCGCCGGGATACCGAGTGCTCGCGCGACGATGGCGCTGTGGGCGGTGGCGCCGCCGCGCGCGGTGAGAATCCCCGCTACGCGGGCGGGGTCCAGGCGGGCCACATCGGACGGGCCGACTTCGTCCATCACCAGGATGTAGGGTTGATCGGGTTCGCTCGGGGTTTCGACGCCGCACAGTTGCGCCAGCACACGCCGACCGACGTCCCGCAAGTCGGCGGCGCGTTCGGCGAGCAGCGCGTCCTGCAACGCTTCCTGTTCTTTGGCAGCCGCTTCGATCACGCCCATCCACGCCGCTTGCGCACTTTCACCCAGCTTCAATCGGGTGTCGACTTCGTCGGTCAGCGCCGGGTCGTCGAGCATTTCCTGATGGGTGATAAAGATTTCGCGGATGGCTTTGGCCTTGGCGCGTTCGACCAGACCTTCGATATCGCGGCGCACTTGGTTCAAGGCGTTTTGCAGGCGCTCACGCTCGATGGCCGCCGACTCGCCGCGCAACGGATAATCAAAGGCCTGCAACACCTGGATGTGGGCCGGGCCGATGGCAATGCCCGGCGCGGCAGCAACGGCCTGGATCAAGCTGCCGGACTCCGGCGCCAGCATGACGGTAGCCACTTCGGCCATGGTGGTTTGTTGTGGCGCACTCGGTGGTGGCAACGGCTCGACTTCTTCGCCCAGGCCTTCCTCGATCGCGGCCAACAGCGCTGGCAAGGCGTCGGCGGCGATGCTCGGTTCGGCGATGAACTCCAGGACCTGGCCGCGACGGGCGCCCAGGCTCAGTAACTTGCTCAGGCTCTTGACCGACACGGCGCTGTCCTGGCCGTCGACGATGCGCACGCGGATCTCGCCTTCGAAGCTTTTCGCCAGTTGCGCGAGGATCTTCGCCGGACGCGCGTGCAAGCCGTGGGCATTGGCCAGGCCGATGCGCGCGCTGGGCCAATCGGCGGGCAGTTCGCCGCCCAACACTTCCAGCACCTTGCGGCTACTGGTGGCGCGGCCCAGTTCATGACCGCGACCTTCGATCAACAACGCGCAGAGCCTTTCGAGCAAGGCCTGGTGCGCCTCACCGAGGCTGGCGAGACAGAACAGACCGCTCAAGGGCTGACCGAGGTAACGGATGGGTTTGTCCGGCGTGACGAAGGCCAGGCCCGGACGCTTGACGGTCTGTTCGCTGTGCAGCCACCACAAACCATCGCCCAAGGGCAACGCCTCGACCTGCTGCAACACACCCGCAAAGCCGTTGCTCACACAGTCGGCCTGGCGCAGCAGACGGGCACCGCGCCAGACCAACTCTTCGAAGTCGTCGGCTGACACGCCAAGGCCGATCATCTGCGCATCCAGGGCCAATTCTTGCGGGGCGCCTTGCAACAGCTTCAACAGTGCTTCGGGCGAACCGGCGCGGCGCAGGGCCTGGCCCAGGTCAGTTTCCCCCAGGGCCCGGGTCAACAATTGCAGCAGACGCAAGTGTTCGTCGGACTTGGCCGCGATGCCGATCGCCAGGTAAACGATCTGCCCGTCGCCCCAGTCCACCCCCTCAGGGAACTGCAGCAAACGCACGCCGGTGGAGTAAACCAGATCGCGGGTTTGCGGGGTGCCGTGGGGGATGGCAATACCTTGGCCAAGAAAGGTCGAGCCCTGGGCCTCGCGAGCCTGCAGACCGGCCAGGTAACCCTCGGCTACCAGGCCATCGGCCACCAGTTTGTCGGCGAGCAATTGCAGCGCGGCGTCTTTATCCACAGCCGTCTGGGCCATGGATATCTGCTCTAGAGTGAGCTCGAGCATGCTTTCTCCTTTTTGGCGTCGGGTTGGCGCCAGGTATTGTTTTGAATGAATCAGCTTAGCGTTACAGGACGACTTTTGGCGCTATCGCGGCAGACGGGCCAAAAAATCCTGCTAACCTTGAAAATACGCTTGCTGAAACGTTTAATCTAGAAAGATTGGCACGTTACTCGATAATCTCTCATCCTTGAAGTGCAACTTGTCGCCGCCGTTGCGACAGCAACCGTCATCCTGAATCGGGTAGGATGCCCCTCATTGTCGGGGCAAACTCGAAAAAACAAGGAAAACCGGGTTGAAACTCAGTGATATCGCCCAGTTGGCCGGTGTGTCCGTGACCACCGCCAGCTATGTCATCAATGGCAAGGCCGAACAGCAACGCATCAGCAGCGCCACCGTCGAACGCGTGCGCGCCGTGGTCGAGGAGCATGGCTTCACGCCCAACCCCCAGGCTGCCGGGTTGCGCAGCCGGCATACGCGCACGCTGGGTTTCATCCTCCCGGACCTGGAAAACCCCAGTTACGCGCGCATCGCCAAGCTGCTGGAACAGGGTGCTCGAGCGCGGGGCTATCAATTGCTGATCGCCAGCTCCGACGATGCGCCCGAGAGCGAACGGCAACTGTTGCAACTGTTCCGCGCCCGGCGCTGCGATGCGCTGATCGTCGCCAGTTGCCTGCCGGCCGGGGACGACAGTTATCGCCAGTTGCAGGCCAAGGGCATCCCGATCATCGCCATCGACCGGGTGATGGAGCCTGCGCACTTCTGCTCGGTGATCAGCGATGACCGCCAGGCCAGCCTGCAACTGACCCGTAGCCTGCTGCAAACCAATCCCCGCCAGATCGCGCTGATCAGCGCCCGGCCCGAATTGAGCATCAGCCAGGAACGCACCGCCGGGTTCAACGAAGCCCTGGCCGGGTTCGAAGGCCAGGTGCTGATCGAGCACGGCGAGTCGTTCAGCCGTGAATGCGGCCGCCAGTTGATGGAAGAATTGCTTGCGCGACTGGGGCACCTGCCTGATGCGTTGATCACCACCTCCTATGTGCTGCTGCAAGGGGTGTTCGACGCCCTGCACGACTTCCCGCTCAAGTCGCGTCCGCTACGGTTGGGCACCTTTGGTGATACGCAACTGCTGGACTTCCTGCCGCTACCGGTCAACGCCATGTCACAGCAGCATCAACTGATCGCCGACAAAGCCCTGGCGCTGGCGCTGGCCGCCATCGAAAACGATGATTACCAACCCGGTGTGCAGGCCATCGCACGCACGTTCAAGCAGCGCATTCATCAGGGCTGAGCATTCTTCAGGATTGAAGCATGGAACTGATCGATACCCACACCCATCTGGACTTCCCCGACTTCGATGCGGATCGCCCGGCGCTACTGGCCGAAAGCCGCGCCTTGGGCGTCCGGCAGATGGTGGTGCTGGGGGTGTATCGGGACAACTGGCAACGGGTCTGGGATCTGGTGCAAAGCGACCCGGACCTGCACGCGGCCCTGGGCCTGCATCCGGTGTATCTCGATCAGCATCGTCCCGACGACCTGGGGCAATTGCGCCAGTGGCTGATCCGCCTGGCCGGGCACCGGCAGTTGTGTGCAGTGGGGGAAATCGGCCTCGATTACTACATCGAAACCCTGGACCGTGAGCGTCAGCAGACGTTGTTCGAGGCGCAACTGCAACTGGCGGCGGAATTTGAATTGCCGGCGCTGATCCACGTGCGCCGCAGCCATGCCGCCGTGATCGCTACGCTCAAGCGCATGGGCCTCAAGCGCGGGGGGATTATCCACGCCTTCGCCGGCAGTTTTGAGGAGGCTCGCGAGTACATCAAGCTCGGCTTCAAGCTCGGCCTCGGTGGCGCCGCCACTTGGCCTCAGGCCCTGCGCATGCACCGGGTGCTGGCGAAACTGCCGCTGGACGCGGTGGTGCTGGAAACCGATTCGCCGGACATGGCCCCGGCGATGTTCCCCGGCCAACGCAACAGCCCGGCGCATTTGCCGGCCATTTGTGAAGCACTGGCTGGGATCATGACGATCAGCCCTGAGCAGCTGGCTGAGGCCAGCACGACCAATGCCCACCAATTGTTCAATTGGTGAACCCCTGTGGGAGCGGGCTTGCTCGCGAAGGCGGTGTATCAGGTGATCTCATCATTGACTGACACAACGCCTTCGCGAGCAAGCCCGCTCCCACATTGGATTTGCGGCGAATCAGCCAGAATCACACCCGAAACGCATTGATCAACTGCTTGAGCTGCATCACCTGGGCGGACAACTCACGGCTGGCGTCCTCGGTCTGGTGCGCGCCTTCGGCGGTGCGTTCACCGGCGCGGTTGATCTCGACGATGTTCTGGTCGATGTCATGGGCCACGGCCGTTTGCTGCTCCACCGCGGCGGCGATCTGCTGGTTCTGGTCGACGATCATCCCGACGGCGCCGAGGATATTTTCCAGCGCCTGCTGGACCTTTTCCGATTGCCCCACCGTGCCACTGGCCATCTCGTGACTGGTGCCCATGGCTTTGACGGCAGCGCCCACGCCGCCGTGCAGGCGGGTGATCATTTCTTCGATTTCTTCGGTCGATTGCTGGGTGCGCTTGGCCAGGGTCCGCACTTCGTCAGCCACCACTGCGAAACCGCGCCCCTGCTCTCCGGCCCGTGCGGCTTCGATCGCAGCGTTGAGTGCCAGCAGATTGGTCTGTTCGGCGATGCTCTTGATCACGTCCAGCACACGACTGATGGCCTGGCTGTCAGTCGCCAATTGATTGATCACCTGCACCGACTGATCGATCTCGCTGGCCAGGCGCACGATGCTGCTCTGTTGCGACTCCACCAACCCGCGCCCGCTGAGGGTTTCGTCGTTCACGCTGTGGGCGCTACTAACCGCCGCGGCAGCGCTGCGAGCCACTTCCTGGGCGGTGGCCGACATCTGGTTCATCGCCGTGGCGACCAGTTCGATCTGACTGCGCTGGCCGGACACCGCCTGGTTACTCCGGGCCGACACCGCCTCCACCTGCCCGGCCTGGCGCTCGACCTCGGCAACGGTCCGACCGACCTGTTCGATCAGGTCATGGATCTTCGCCACCGTGCCATTGAACACTTCACCCAACTCGCCCAGCTCATCCTTGCTGCGGGCCACGAAGTTGACCGTCATGTCGCCCGCAGCGACCTTGTCCATCATCTCGCCGAGATGTTTGAGGGTGGTGCGGGTCGAGGCGTAGAAGCCGGCGTACAGGTAAAAGATCAGCAGGAATACGGCGACCAGCGCCACCGCTTGCAGCACCATGTGGCTGCGATTCTGCTCCAGGCGAAGCTGCAACTGCACGTCCAGGAAACCCAGGGTCACATCGTTCAGTTGGTAGGTCTGCTCCATCAGGCTGCTGACCTGCTCGTAAAACGGCAGCCAGGGTGCATCCAGCGTGTCAGCCATCACCACCTGCTCTTCGATCAGTTCTGCGGCTTTCTTCAGGGTCGCCTTGCTGCCTTCGGCCTGAGTGGCAAGCGCCTGCTCGGCCGCCTTGCTGGAACCCAGGGCGTCCTGGAGCTTGAGGTCGTATTCCCCTTGCAGCTTTTCGATCTGCCCCAGCAACTCGTCGAACCGGGTGCTCGACGCCGAATTGAGAAAGCCCAGGCCCAGGGACGCAGCGCCCAGCGCACGGCCCTCACCCAGGGTTTGGGTAACGTGGGGGGTCACGCCGATGATCAATTCGCTCAGTTGGCGGATGTCGCCCTGATTGTCGCGGCTCAGGCCAGCCTGGCTGGCGATGATTTGACTGAACATCTGCGCGCTGTTGAGCAGCTTGCCGATCAGTGCACTTTTGCTTTGCAGGGAGCGCTCGGCCTGCTGGGCCTTGAAAGCGGCAATCATTTCGTCGCGCTTGGCATCGAACGCGCTGACCTGTTCAGGGTCAACCGCCATGGCGTGCAAGCTCTGCAACCGCGCCAGGACCTGCTTTTCAAGGCTGCCGATCTTCGCTTCCACGTCCCCGGCCTTGCCGGACTGACCGAGGCTGGCGTTGATCTGCACCAGGTTGTTCAGGGTTTCCAGGTCCCGCCGCAGGGTCAGGCTGTTACCCAGCAGATCGAGGCTTTGCAGCTCCACTTGCGTGCCCTGGAATTCACGATAGGAATCGCGCACCAAAAAGAAATTGGTCACCAGCATCGGCAGCAGGAACAACACGCTGATCAAGCTGAACTTCATGCCGAAGCTCAGGCGGTTCATCAGCGCGACGGCGGGCCAGAGCAAACTCTTCACAAGGAAGTCTCCCGGTTGTATTTCTTGTTTTTTTGGGCAGGCGCACAGAGACAGCAGATAGCCACTACTTGGGCGCTGTCCCTGTATAGCCTAAATCGGCGGGAAGATTTGTAACTTAAGGTTAACGACGAGCCGTGGCACGGTTCTTGTGGCGAGGGGATTTATCCCCGCTGGGGCGCGAAGCGGCCCCTAGCTATCTTAAAGCCCGCAATCAATGGGGCTGCTGCGCATCCCAGCGGGGATAAATCCCCTCGCCACAGAGCGTGCGCTCACCTAAGCCAGCACTGTCCACAGCGCAAACCCGGCATACCAGAGCACCGCGGCACGCAACAGCAACTCCCACAACCGATCCAGGCTGTTGATGCCGTCCGGCCCGGCGACAGGGTCGGGTATCTCGCCGGCCACCAGCCCGACCTTGCCGATCAGGTCTGCCGCGCTGATGTTCCAGTTCAACAACTCATGCAGCATGACCCGGCTGACCGCCACGAAGTTGCCCACCAGGGCGAAGCTCGCGGTCAGCAGCCGCACCGGCACCCAATCGAAGGCATGACGCAACTGCGTCGCCCGCTCGGCCACGCCGGGGTTCTGACTGTGCTCGGCGGCCAGCGCCAGCAGGCGATAGCTCAGCGCCGCGACCGGCCCCAGCAGGAAATACCAGAAAATCACCGCGAAAAAACTCTGGTAAGCCTGCCACAGCAGATGCCCCTGGACCCGCTCCAGCAACTGCTCGCCACTATCGGCCTCAATATTCAGGTCGCGCTTGGCCACATGGTCGGCCGCTTGCAGGTCTTCCCGCCGCCACGCGTCACGAAACGGACCCAGGTCAGCGAGCAGATCCCCCCGACCCAGGCTGTAAATCACCACCAGCAGATGCACCGGCAAAGCCAGCAGACCATAGGCCACCGGTTCCAACACCCACAACAACAGAGCCAACAGCGCCACCGGCAGCAGGATCAGCACAATCAGCACCAGCCAGGGCCGGTTGACCCAGCGCGGGCCAGTCTCCAGTTTGTTCAGTTCGCGCAACCAACCGCCGTCACGCTGGACCCGATGGCGCAGCGCCGAGAACTTCTCGATCCAGATCGCCAGCAGCAGTACCAGAAAACTCATTGCACTTCCCCTTCTATCAGGGCCGCGCGGTAGCGCGCCCAGTCGAATGCCGGTCCCGGATCGGTCTTGCGACCCGGGGCGATGTCGCTGTGCCCGCAGATGCGCTGCAGCGTGATCGCCTTGAACGCCGCCTGCAACTGCCGGGTCAGATCCGCCAATGCGACATATTGCGCGTCCGTGAAGGGCAGATCATCGGTGCCTTCCAGCTCGATGCCTATGGAAAAATCGTTACACGTCTCCCGCCCTTCAAAGCACGAAACGCCCGCGTGCCAGGCACGATCCAGACAGGAGACAAACTGGGTAATCGCGCCGTCACGCTCGATCAGAAAATGCGCAGACACACGCAGATCGGCGATACCGGCAAAATAGGGGTGTTGCGTGACATCCAGACGATTCTGGAAGAATTCCTGCACCTTGCCCGTGGAAAACTGTGCCGGCGGCAGGCTGATGTTGTGGATCACCAGCAGTGAAATTTCGCCCTCGGGGCGCGCATTGAAGTTGGGTGATGGGCAATGCCGCACGCCATCACACCAACCACTGGCGGGGTCCAACTGCATACAGGTTCCTTCGATGACGTCAGTGAATGCCGCCAGTATGCCGCGATCGGCCCTGGCTGCGCGATCACTTGCCGCGATTGAGCTGACGCAGATTGCCCAGCACCGATTCCAGCGCTCGGTCGAACAGCAAGGTGTCGTCGAGCAGACGCGCCGTCCCCCGGCGGAACTCCAGGGCCAGGCTGGTGCGGCTGTGCTCCAGCACTTTGAGGCCGGTGCGGTTGACAAAAACGTATTTGCCGGTGGCCTCAATGATCGCCGCCAGTTTGCAACGCAGGCTGTTGTCGTCGTCCTCCTGGAACTCAACCCAGCTTCCCAATCGCAATTGATCGACCTGAAGCAGGCCCACATCATCGGCCGGCAAGTGCACCGCCGCGCTGTCTTCCGGGGCCTTTTGAGCCGTGCGCAGGACAATTTTCTCCGAGACCTGGACCATGACCGGCGAATTGATCGACTGAGTTTGTTCCGTTGCCTGTCCCATGCGTTCGAGGGCCAGCACGTGGAGGGCTTCCAGCTCGCTGAAAAACTCGCTGGTGGCAAACGGGTCGAACGCCGAACGGCTCAGGCCTTCACGCAAGGCTTTGAGCAACTGCGGCACTATCGTCAGCAAGCGCAGGCCCGCATCCGGTTCTTCGTGAGGTTGGACGCTCCAGATCAGTTGTTCCAGCGTCAAAACGTCGGCCTGCCACTCGGCTGAATATTTGCCGTGCTTGAAGCAGGTCAGCAATAACACCTGGCTCCAGGCGTGTTGCACGAACTCCACCACCGCCTGCGGCAACACTTTGCCCAGCATCACCTGGTTCAGCACGCCTTCGACGCGCAGGCGCGCCAGTTCGGCCTTGGCCCGACCTTCTTCGGCGTCACGAATGCGCTGTTCGAGCAGTTCGCTGCGACGTCTTTCATCGCTGGTGAACGCCAGGAAATCGGCCAGCAATTCAGAGAAGATCGCCGGGTCATCGACAAAATCATTCAACAACCGCTGCACCACCTGCTCGATGCGCAGATAGAGGCTGTCGCGCTGATGGTCGTCGCAATCGCCCCAGCCGGTGGCCGCAGCGGCGATTTCATTGAGCAGCCGTCGGGCAGGATGATTGCCCCGGCTGAAAAAGCTCTTGTCCTGCACCGCAACCTTGAGCATCGGAATCTGCAGACGACCGATCAACGCCTTGAAGGAGTCCGGCAGGTTATGGTCGTCGAGAATGAATTCAAACATCATCGAGATCAGGTTGATCACGTCTTCATCGGCGTCGTCGACCACCCGAGACTTGCCGCTTCGCACGCTCACCCGAGTCAGCAACTGCTCGAGCTGGCTGCGCAGGTCGAACTCATCCTCGATGGCAGGCACCGGAACGTACTGCTGCAAATGGGACAGCAGGCGCAGCAAGTCACGGGTTGAGATCGGCTGGGCCGGTGCGCTGGCCTCCAGGGTCGGCGCCACACTGCCACGCACTTGCATCAATAGCTTCTGCAACGCAGCAAACACTTCCTGCACACTGTCGTCGACTTCGGCAGCCTTGGCGCCGGCCGCACTTTCGGCCTTGGTACGCGGGGCGTCCTCGACGCGATCCGAGGCCCGTCGCGAGGGTGAAATCTTGAGATCCGGCAGGATGCCCGTAGCGGCCAGCAACTGGTTGGCCTCGGTATACAGTTGATCGCACTCGCTGAGCACATAGCGCTCAAACAATTTGAGCAAGATCAGCTTGACCTTGATTTCCACCCCCAGGTTGCGCCCGGCCTGTAGAAAGTGTTCACACAGCAGCGTCGGGCTCAACGGGTTCTGCTGGTTTGCCAGCGGCCTGGTCAGCAGCACGCTGAGCCGCGCCGTCAGTTGCTCGAGAGCCACGCCATCGCGGCTGAGCACGCGGGTGACCATGGCCTCCACCGCCAGATGACGCTCCAGGTCATCATGCGTGCGCTGAACCTGCGAGGCGGAGGGCTGCGCCGGTGCCAAGGTAACCTGGGTCGGATCGTATTGGGCGAGGCTGACGAAGGCTTCGAAAAACTGCTCGATGAATTCGCGCTCAATGCTTTTGCGCTTGAGGCGCAAGTCTCGCATGGCTTCGAAGAACAGGTTCTGATCAACATCGTTGCGCGCCCGATCAGCCATTTCAAACAGCGTGTCGTCGGCATTGTCGAACAGCCCCTGCAAGCCCAGACGCAACTGCTGGGCGGCCTTGTCGCGCACCTGAAGCAGAATCACAGGCAGGCGGGCGAGCGGCGAGCGGTGCGCCTGGTCGGTAGAAACCTTGTGCAAAGGCACTACATTCCCGTCGTTGTGCATCCTGATCTCCTGAAAGGGTGCTCTCGAGCTCAAAACGTCAAAGCCATGACGTCAATCGAAAGGCGGATTATCTGGCAAAAGAACCTGGTCGTGCCAGCAGACTCTGTGATCCAGATCGAAATACTGCGCAATAAGTGACCGGACAATCGGGAAAATGTTGCGAGGATGCGACCAAATGCAGGTTTCAATCCCGCAGCGGGCGTCCGGCGCCTTGGGTTCGCTCACGGCCTGCCCCTATAATCGGGCCACTTTGTTTGTGGAGCCCGTTATGCCGAATCTACGCCTCGCCGATCTGACCGCCGAAATCGAAGCCAACGTGCGTCGCGCATTGCTCGAAGACATCGGCAGCGGCGACATCACTGCGCAACTGATCCCTGCCGAACGCCTGGCCAAAGCCACCATCATCACCCGTGAAGCCGCCGTCATCAGTGGCACGGCCTGGGTCGATGCGGTGTTCCGGCAACTGGACCCGCGCGTTGCGGTGCATTGGCAAGTGCGCGACGGCGACCGCGCGAGCGCCGATCAGGCGTTGTTCCACCTCGAAGGCCCGGCCCGCTCGCTGCTGACCGGCGAACGCAGCGCGCTGAACTTTCTGCAAATGCTTTCCGGGGTGGCCACCCGGGCCCGCTACCTGGCCGACTTTGTTGCCGACACCCAGGTCAAGCTGCTGGACACTCGCAAAACCCTCCCCGGGCTGCGTCTGGCCCAGAAGTACGCCGTCACCTGTGGCGGTTGCCATAACCACCGCATCGGCCTCTACGATGCCTTCCTGATCAAGGAAAACCACATCGCCGCCTGCGGCGGCATCGCCCAGGCCATTGCGACCGCCCACAAGATCGCCCCGGGCAAACCGGTGGAAATCGAAGTGGAAAGCCTGGCCGAATTGAAAGAAGCGCTGGCGGCCAATGCCGACATCATCATGCTCGACGAACTGAGCCTGGATGACATGCGCGAAGCTGTGCGTCTGAATGGCGGCAAAGCGAAGCTGGAGGCCAGCGGCGGGATCAACGAAAGCACGTTGCGCCCGATTGCCGAAACCGGGGTGGACTACATCTCGATCGGGGCAATGACCAAGGATGTGAAAGCGGTGGACCTGTCGATGCGGCTCAGCCTCTGAGGAGCAGTGGGGAGCTGCAAGCTGCAAGCTTCAAGCGGTTCGACGCTTGTCTTGCAGCTTGTAGCTGCCCTCAAACTACAAGATTATTCATCTCGCAGTATTCATCCCATTCCACACCCAGCACCTCGGCGGCTTCCTTGTGCAAGGCAAGGCGCTGTTCCTCGAACTCTTCAGGTGTGCTGGTGTACTTGAGCGTCAACTCCCAAGGCTGTAACCCTTGGGCTTCGGCCTCATCCTCAAACGCCCACTGGATCTGGTCTTTCTGATCGTCGGCGGACAAGTCCTTGATCTCTTCGAGCAACTGGGGCGCATCCAGCACGTATTTCTTCAGCGCCTCTTCGTGCCTGGCTTCCTGGGTCAATTCTTTAACGGTCATGGCGTTCTCGCTGATCTTGGGAATGGAAGATGGATCTGGATCATCAAGGATCTCTCTGACGCAAAAAACCGTGTAAAGCCCGGTTCATCTGGCCTTCAGAACCATTCGGGGATCATCTGAAAACTGCTTGGCGATGCTCGTGCAACCACGAATATAGGATGTTTTGCCGATGATTTACACGGCTCTTTACATCTATCCCACAAAAAACAGTTGCGCAAGGTGCGCAGGAAGCTGGGAACATATGTCAAAACATCCACCCATAGCCATGTGCCACATCAGCATTCCACAAGGAACCCAGTGATGCGCAGTTTTTCCAAGCTTCCCTCTACCCGGCTTGCGACCGCCACCTTGCTGCTCGGCAGCCTGACAATGGCCAGCCTTGCTCAAGCCGCTGTCGAAGCCACCTCCGATTTGCCGTTGGCGTCCGACACAATTCCTGCTCTTCGTAACTCATTTGATAAGGACATACTCGTCAAGACCAACATCAGCGTAGGGGCCTTGGAAAACCTGCCAAAAACGGTGAAGGACAACGCCGCCGAACTGGAAAATCAAAAGCGCACCCTCCACGAGCAAGCTCGCCAGATTGAGGAGCTCAAGCGCAACAGTGGGACCCGTTCCAACTCCAGCAGTAAGGAGACTGAGGATCTCAAGCGCACGCTCAAGGACCAGGAAAGCGATCTGAAAAACCTTGCCAGGCAAGTGGAAGAACTCAAGCGCAACAGCGGCTCCAACTCGAACTCGAACAACAGCGAAATTTCGTCCCTGAAACGGGAACTCAGCGATCAGGATCGCGAGATGGATCAGCTCAAACGCACTGTCGATGAACTGAGCAGAAAGGTGAAATAGCGAGGGGAGATGGTGCCCGAGACAGGAATCGAACCTGCGACCTTCGCGTTACGAGTGCGCTGCTCTACCGGCTGAGCTACACGGGCGGTGGGCTAAACCTAGCACTGAGCTTATGGCCAGGCAACCTGCGAAACAGTGATTTCCCGCACACAGCAAAACGCCCCGAACCAGTCGGGGCGTTTGCTTGTTCAGCGGCTCAGCGAGGGGGTGATTAAACGCCCGACGCCTTGGCTGCCGCTACGTCCTTGATGGACAGCTTGATACGGCCGCGGTTGTCCACGTCCAGTACCAGCACTTCCACTTCCTGACCTTCTTTGAGGATGTCGGTCACTTTCTCGACGCGAGCATCGCTCAGCATGGAGATGTGAACCAGACCGTCCTTGCCCGGCAGGATGTTGACGAACGCGCCGAAGTCGACGATGCGCTCTACCTTGCCGACGTAGATCTTGCCGATCTCGGCTTCTGCGGTGATGCCCAGGACGCGCTGGCGTGCTGCTTCTGCCGCTTCCTTGGTTTCGCCGAAGATCTTGATCGAGCCGTCGTCTTCAATGTCGATCGAAGCCTTGGTTTCTTCACAGATCGCACGGATGGTCGCGCCGCCTTTACCGATGACATCACGGATTTTGTCGGTGTCGATTTTCATCGCGATCATGGTCGGAGCGTTTTCCGACAACTCGGTACGCGACTGACCAATGATCTGGTTCATCTGGCCGAGGATGTTCAGGCGCGCTTCCAGGGCTTGGCCCAGGGCGATTTCCATGATCTCTTCGGTGATGCCCTTGATCTTGATGTCCATCTGCAGTGCGGTCACGCCTTTGGCGGTACCGGCCACTTTGAAGTCCATGTCGCCCAGGTGGTCTTCGTCACCGAGGATGTCGGTCAGGACGGCGAACTTCTCGCCTTCTTTCACCAGACCCATGGCGATACCGGCAACCGGAGCCTTCATCGGCACACCAGCGTCCATCAGAGCCAGGGAAGCGCCGCAGACCGAAGCCATGGAGCTCGAACCGTTGGACTCGGTGATTTCCGATACCACGCGAATGGTGTACGGGAACACGTCAGCGGCTGGCAGCATGGCCTGGACCGAACGACGGGCCAGACGGCCGTGACCGATTTCGCGACGACCGGCGCCACCCATGCGACCACACTCGCCCACCGAGAACGGAGGGAAGTTGTAGTGCAGCATGAACGGGTCTTTTTTCTCGCCTTCGAGGGTGTCCAGCAGTTGCGCGTCACGGGCGGTGCCCAGTGTTGCAACGACCAGGGCCTGGGTTTCGCCACGGGTGAACAGCGCCGAACCGTGGGTCTTTGGCAGAACGCCGACTTCAATGTTCAAAGGACGCACGGTGCGAGTGTCGCGACCGTCGATACGTGGCTTGCCGTTGACGATGTTTTCGCGAACGGTGCGGTATTCGATTTCACCGAAAGCGGCTTTGACTTCAGCGGCAGTTGGCTGGCCTTCTTCACCGGACAGCTTGGCAACGACCTGGTCTTTCAGCTCGCCCAGGCGCGCATAACGATCGGCCTTGACGGTGATGGTGTAAGCCTGGGAGATCGCTTCGCCGAACTCGGCACGGATCGCGCCCAGCAGCTCGGTGGCTTCGGCTTGTGGAGCCCAGGTCCAGGTTGGCTTGGCGGCTTCGGCGGCCAGTTCCTTGACGGCGTTGATCACCACCTGGAACTCATCGTGGGCGAACAGTACGGCGCCCAGCATCTGGTCTTCGGTCAGCTCTTTGGCTTCGGACTCAACCATCAGCACAGCTTCGGAAGTACCGGCCACGACCATGTCCAGGCTCGAAGCTTTCAGTTGCTCGTAGGTCGGGTTCAGCAGGTAACCGGTGCTTTCGTGGAACGCAACGCGGGCAGCGCCGATCGGACCATCGAAAGGAATGCCGGAGATCGCCAGCGCAGCCGAAGTACCGATCATCGCAGCGATGTCCGGATCGGTCTTCTTGCTGGTGGAAACGACGGTGCAGACAACCTGCACTTCGTTCATGAAACCTTCAGGGAAAAGCGGACGGATCGGACGGTCGATCAGTCGGGAAGTCAGGGTTTCCTTCTCGGAAGGACGGCCTTCGCGCTTGAAGAAACCGCCAGGGATCTTACCGGCAGCGTAAGTCTTTTCCTGGTAGTGGACAGACAGAGGGAAGAAGCCCTTGCCTGGATCGGCTTGCTTGGCACCGACAACGGTCACCAATACGCTGACGTCGTCGTCAACGGTGACCAGCACTGCGCCGGAGGCCTGACGGGCGATACGGCCAGTCTCGAGGGTAACGGTCGACTGACCGAACTGGAATTTTTTGATTACCGGGTTCACGGTGTCCTACCTTCTTTGTGGCTCTTGGGGAACTTGTCTTCTTGCGAAATTCTTGGGCAGTGCGGGGAATCGGCCCAACGACTGTCCAGATAAAACTTGAGGCTGGGAGCCTGCCGGCTGCCGGCGCAAAACGCAGGCAACAGGCAGACAACCAACCTCATAGCGCAATCGCTGATTAGCGACGCAGACCCAGGCGACCGATCAAGGTGCTGTAACGACTTACGTCCTTACCCTTGAGGTAATCCAGCAGCTTACGACGCTGGTTTACCATGCGGATCAGACCACGACGGGAGTGGTGATCTTTACCGTTGGCCTTGAAGTGACCCTGCAGTTTGTTGATGTTGGCGGTCAGCAGTGCAACTTGCACTTCTGGCGAACCAGTATCACCCACAGCCTGCTGGTAGTCGGTCACGATCTGAGCTTTTTCTTCAACGCTGAGTGCCATGTGGCTTTCCTCTTGTAAGGTACCGTTCCCAAGGAAACCGTACCAACAGGCCAGGGACAAATCCCTGTATCTATAAATGAGTAGTGACCGTGCCTGTTAACAGCCACACTCGCCAACCTGCTGTTACACAGGCTGGTTCCGGTCATTCCGACCGAATCAGTCGACGCGGCGCAATGCGCCCGTCTTCGCTCACTTCACCGATACCGATGAAGCGACCATTGTGATCCTGTACCCGTACCATGCCGAACTTCGGTGCATCCGGGGCACGTACCGGTTGGCCGTTGAGCCAGTAGAACGCGCTGTGCTCGGAGAACTGTAACAGCGGCCAGTCCAGCAGGCCGCTGTCCGATGGCATCAGGAAGCGATCGACCGCTTCGTTGCCGCCTTCGGCATGTACCGCTTCGAGCTCTTCCAGCGTGACCGTCTGGGCCAGCGTGAAAGGCCCGGCCTGGGTCCGTCGCAGTTCGGCCACGTACGCACCACAGCCAAGCTTTTCACCGATATCCTCCACCAGGGTCCGGATATAGGTGCCTTTGCTGCAATCGACGGCCAGCCGCGCAGTATTACCGTCAAAGGCCAGTAATTCCAAGCGCGCAATAGTAACAGAACGCGGTTCACGCTCCACTACTTCGCCTGCACGGGCCAGCTTGTACAATGGCTGGCCATCACGCTTGAGCGCAGAGTACATCGGCGGTATCTGGCTGATTTGGCCGCGAAAACCCGGCAACACAGCCTCGATATCAGCCTGACCAACGGTCACCGGCCGCTCCAGCAGCACCTCTCCTTCGGCATCTGCCGTGGTGGTGGTCTTGCCCAGTTGCGCCAGGGTTTCGTAACCCTTGTCGGAATCGAGCAGGTACTGGGAGAACTTGGTCGCCTCGCCGAAACACAACGGCAGGACGCCGGTGGCCAGCGGATCGAGACTGCCGGTGTGTCCCGCTTTCTCGGCATTGAGCAGCCAGCGAACCTTCTGCAACGCCGCGTTGGAGGTGAACCCCAGCGGCTTGTCGAGCAGGATGATGCCGCTGACGTTACGGCGGATACGTTTGACCTGAGCCACCATTTACTCCTTGGTGTCTTCGGGTTCAGCCGCAACCGGGTGCTGACTGTCTTCAGCCACGGCGCGCTCGATCAGGGCCGACAGATGTGCGCCCCGCACGACGCTTTCGTCGTAGTGGAAGTGCAACTGTGGCACGCTGCGCAACTTCATCTCCCGGGCCAGCTGCATCCGCAGAAAACCGGCAGCCGAGTTGAGCACCTTGATGCTTTGGGCGATTTCTTCGGCGCTGTCCTGCCCCATCACGGTGATGAAAATCTTTGCATGACCGACGTCACGGCTGACTTCCACTGCGGTAATGGTGACCAGGCCGACGCGCGGGTCTTTGACTTCGCGACGGATCAGTTGGGCCAGCTCGCGCTGCATCTGATCGCCTATTCGTTGGGTACGGCTATATTCTTTTGCCATGTCTTGTTACCTGTTACTGCCCCACGGTCAAACCCGTGAGGTCTGAAAGCGGCAAACGCCCGGCCTGACAAAAGCCAGACCGGGCGTTGCGTTTAGAGTCCGCCTGAGAGGCAGCGCATGTTCATGCGGCTGCCCGGTGCGGCTCTTGAAGTACGCGAGTCAGAGGCTGCGAGCAACCTGGACCTTCTCGAAGACTTCGATCTTGTCGCCGACCTTGACGTCGTTGTAGCTCTTGACGCCAATACCGCATTCCATGCCGGCACGGACTTCCGAAGCGTCATCCTTGAAGCGGCGCAGGGATTCCAGCTCGCCTTCGAAGATAACGATGTCTTCGCGCAGTACACGGATTGGACGGTTACGGTGAACAACACCCTCGATCACCATGCAACCGGCGATCGCGCCGAACTTCGGCGAACGGAACACGTCACGCACTTCAGCGGTACCCAGGATGTTCTCGCGAACATCGCTGCCCAGCATACCGGTGAGGGCTTTCTTGACGTCTTCGATGATGTCGTAGATCACGTTGTAGTAACGCATATCCAGGCCTTCCTGCTCGACGATCTTGCGAGCGCCGGCATCGGCACGCACGTTGAAGCCAAACAGTACAGCGTTGGAGGCCAGGGCCAGGTTGGCATCGGATTCGGTGATACCACCGACACCGCCGCCGACCACGCGCACTTGCACTTCGTCGTTACCCAGGCCGTTCAAGGCGCCGTTCAACGCTTCGAGCGATCCACGGACATCGGATTTGAGGACGATGTTGAGCGTCTTCTTCTCTTCCTGGCCCATGTTCTCGAAGATGTTTTCCAGCTTGCCGGCATGAGCACGAGCCAGTTTGACTTCACGGAACTTGCCTTGACGGAACAGCGCCACTTCACGGGCTTTCTTCTCGTCGGCCACAACGCTCATCTCGTCACCAGCGTCCGGTGTACCGTCCAGGCCGAGGATCTCGACCGGGATAGCAGGACCTGCTTCCTTGATGGGCTTGCCGTTCTCGTCGAGCATGGCGCGCACGCGGCCATAGTTCGAACCGACCAGCACCATGTCGCCTTGGCGCAGGGTACCGTCTTGAACCAGAACGGTCGCAACCGGGCCACGGCCCTTGTCGAGACGGGACTCAACAACCACACCGCGGCCAGGAGCCGAAGGTGTAGCGGTCAGTTCCAGAACCTCGGCTTGCAACAGAACGGCTTCGAGCAGTTCGTCAACGCCGGTACCCATCTTCGCGGAGACCGGTACGAATGGAGTGTCGCCACCCCACTCTTCTGAAGTCACGCCGTGAACCGACAGTTCGCTACGGATGCGATCGAGATCGGCGCCCGGCTTGTCGATCTTGTTCACCGCGACCACCAGAGGGACGCCAGCTGCCTTGGCATGCTGAACGGCTTCGATGGTTTGTGGCATCACGCCGTCGTCCGCCGCAACCACCAGGATCACGATGTCGGTCGCTTTGGCACCACGGGCACGCATTGCGGTAAACGCAGCGTGACCCGGGGTATCGAGGAACGTCACCATGCCGCGGTCGGTTTCAACGTGGTAGGCGCCGATATGCTGGGTGATACCACCCGCCTCGCCTGCCGCTACCTTCGCACGACGGATATAGTCGAGCAGGGAGGTCTTACCGTGGTCAACGTGGCCCATTACGGTCACGACCGGAGCACGGGAAACCGCCTCGCCTTCAAACTTCAGGGACTCGGCCAGGGAATCTTCCAGGGCCGTGTCGCTGACCAGGGTCACTTTGTGGCCCAGCTCTTCGGCAACCAGTTGGGCAGTTTCCTGGTCCAGTACCTGGTTGATGGTGGCCGGCGTACCCAGCTTGAACATGAACTTGATGATTTCAGCAGCCTTGACCGACATCTGCTGGGCCAGATCGCCCACAGTGATGGTCTCGCCGATCTTCACTTCACGCACGACAGGGCCGGTAGGGCTCTGGAAACCGTGGGCGTTGCGCTTCTTCAGCTTGGCCTTGCCGCGACCGCCACGACGGAAGCCATCGCTTTCTTCGTCGGTGGTACGTGGCGCAACGCGTGGCGCTGGCGCCTTTTCCTTGACCGAAGCACGATGAGGAGCGTTTTTGCGCTCGCCATCGCCACTGCCCCGACGGTTGTCGTCGGCACGTGGTTTGTCCGGACGACGCTGTTCGTCGCGCTTGCGAGTATCGGCCGCAGGTGCTGGAGCTGCTGCCAGGACCGGCGCGCTTTCACGCACGGGTTCGGCTGCCGGGGCTGGAGCCGCAACGGCTTCGGCCGGAGCGGATTGCGCAGCAGCAGGCTGGCGACGCGCTTCTTCTTCGGCGCGACGCTTGGCTTCTTCTTCAGCCTTCTGACGTGCAGCATTTTCTACTGCGCGACGTTCTTCCAGTTCGCGTTTGCGCTCGGCTTCGATTTCTTCCGGGCTGCGCTGTACGAAGACTTTCTTCTTGCGTACTTCAACGCTGATGCTTTTGCTACCGGCAACACGCAGGGTGCTGGTGGTTTTACGCTGCAGAGTGATCTTGCGCGGTTCTTCCACTTTCGCCTTGTGACTGCTCTTCAAGTGAGTCAGCAGGGACTGCTTCTCACTGTCGGTCACATGTTCCTCGGCGGCGGTGTGCGGCAGACCTGCCTCACGCATCTGCTGCAACAGGCGCTCTACCGGTGTTTTGACCTCATCGGCCAGTTGTTTCACCGTGACTTGCGTCATGCACTTCTCTCCTCAGGCCGCGCCTAATTACTCGAACCAGTGGGCTCGGGCGGCCATGATCAACTTGCCGGCACGATCATCGTCAATGCCGTCGATGTCGAGCAGATCGTCAATAGACTGCTCGGCCAGGTCTTCGCGGGTAATTACGCCGCGCACCGCCAGTTCCATCGCCAAATCCTTGTCCATGCCCTCAAGCGAGAGCAGGTCTTCGGCCGGATGGGCGTCTGCCAGCTTTTCCTCAGTAGCGATGGCTTTGGTCAACAAACGATCCTTGGCCCGAGCGCGAAGCTCGTTGACGATGTCCTCGTCAAAGCCGTCGATGTTGAGCATTTCCTCCACCGGTACGTAGGCAATCTCTTCCAGGCTGGTAAAGCCTTCATCCACCAGCACCTGCGCCAGTTCTTCATCGACTTCAAGCTCTTCGATGAAGTTGCGCAGGATATCGCCGGTTTCAGCTTGCTGCTTAGCCTGGATGTCCGATTCGGTCATCACGTTCAGTGTCCAGCCAGTCAATTGGCTAGCCAGACGCACGTTCTGACCACCGCGACCGATGGCCTGAGCGAGATTGTCTGCGCCAACGGCGATGTCCATTGCATGGGCATCTTCGTCGACGATAATTGCCGCCACTTCAGCAGGCGACATGGCGTTGATCACGAACTGAGCCGGGTTGTCGTCCCACAGGACGATATCCACACGCTCGCCGCCCAACTCGCCGGATACGGCCTGGACACGCGAACCACGCATGCCAATGCAGGCACCTTGCGGGTCGATGCGTTTGTCCTTGGAGCGGACCGCGATCTTGGCACGCGAACCCGGATCACGGGAGGCGGCCATTACTTCGATCAGGCCTTCAGCAATTTCCGGCACTTCGATGCGGAACAACTCGATCAGCATTTCCGGCGCGGTACGCGACAGGATCAGCTGCGGGCCCCGGTTCTCGGTGCGGATTTCCTTGAGCAGCGCACGCAGTCGCACGCCAACCCGGAAAGTTTCGCGAGAAATGATGTCTTCACGGGCCAGCAACGCTTCGGCGTTGTTGCCCAGGTCGACGATCACGTTGTCGCGGGTGACTTTTTTCACGGTGCCGGAGATGATTTCCCCCAGGCGCTCGCGATAAGCATCGACGACTTGCGCACGCTCGGCTTCGCGAACTTTCTGCACGATGACCTGCTTGGCGGTCTGCGCAGCAATACGACCGAACTCGATGGATTCGATCTTTTCTTCGACGACATCACCTACCTTGGCGCCAGGATGCGTTTCTGCAACCTTGCTCGGCCAGGTTTCGATAGCCGGATCGTCCAGGTCGGCTTCTTCGACCACCGTCCAGCGACGGAAGGTCTCATAGGCACCGGTGTGGCGATTGATTTCCACACGCAAATCAACTTCGTCTTCAAACCGCTTCTTGGTAGCAGTGGCCAGAGCCAGCTCCAGCGCTTCAAAAATAACGTTAGCCGGTACGCCCTTTTCATTGGATACCGACTCAACAACCAGCAGTACTTCTTTGCTCATCGTACGCCTCGCCTTTCGCAAGCCATTGGATCCGCGGGATCCGCAGTATCTGGCACGTATCAGTCAAAACTGGGAATAATGTTGGCCTTGTCGATCATATCGATCGGCAACAGGAACTCATGGTCGTCTACCTGCACCACGACATCCTGCTCTTCTACACCGCGCAGAAGGCCTTGAAAGTTGCGTCGCCCCTCGAAAGGCGAGCGCAGCTTGATCTTCACTTGTTCACCGGCAAACGAAGCGAACTGTTCAAGGGTGAACAGAGGGCGCTCCATGCCAGGCGAGGAAACTTCAAGGGTGTATTCGGAAGTGATTGGATCTTCGACATCCAATACACCGCTGATTTGACGGCTGACGATGGCGCAGTCATCCACCAATACGCCGCCTTCCTTATCGATATAAACGCGCAACAGTGAGTGGCGACCTTGAGCCGAAAACTCAATACCCCAGCATTCATAGCCAAGGGCCACGACCACCGGGGCCAACAAGGCCTGCAACTGTTCTAGCTTGCTCGACACCTGAACCCCCTCGTGCATGTTTGTGCATGCTGTGCAAATAAAAAAAAATGGGCGAATAGCCCATCCCTGAAACGCCGTTGAACAGCGGCGTTATAAAGTGTCCAGCTAACAAAAAGCCCCTTGGAAGGGGCCCCTGAAACTGGTTGCGGGAGCCGGATTTGAACCGACGACCTTCGGGTTATGAGCCCGACGAGCTACCAGACTGCTCCATCCCGCGACAAAGCTGGGGCGGAAGTATACGACCGATCCCTTACAGGGTCAATGTAACGCTTCCACCTACAAGAAAGCCCGCAATCGCGGGCTCTCCTGATAATTGGTACCGAGAAGGGGACTCGAACCCCTACACCCTATGGGCACAACCACCTCAAGGTTGCGTGTCTACCAATTCCACCACCTCGGCAATACAGCGTTTGAAACCTTCTTACTTCTGCTCTTGAGCTGGAGGTACGTCAGTCGCCGGATTGGCCGACTGTTGCTCTTGAAGCACCGGTACATCATCAGAAGCCGGTTGTTGCTTTGGCACTTCCAACACTGCCGGGTTTGGCAAACCTACTTGAGTCAGCTCTTGAGCCTTCTCTTTAGCAAAGTAACCTAACCCCAAGCTGGTTATGAAGAAACCGGCGGCGAGTATAGCAGTAAACTTACTAAGAAAGGTAGAGGAACCTTGGCTTCCGAACACAGTATTTGAAGCACCTGCACCGAAAGACGCACCAGCATCCGCACCTTTACCCTGCTGCAGCAATACCAGGGCAACTACGCCCAACGCACCCAGCAGATGAAAAACGACTACGACTGTTTCCAGCATTTTTTCAGTTTCCCGCGGCGCGACAGATCGCACCGAACTCATCTGCATTCAGGGACGCTCCACCAATGAGCCCCCCATCGATATCCGGCATGCCGAACAGTTCGACCGCATTGGCCGCCTTCACGCTGCCGCCGTATAGAAGCCGCACACCTCGTGCCACTTCAGAATTCTCTGCCGCCAACTGCGCGCGGATGGCGGCGTGCACATCCTGCGCCTGTTGCGGCGAAGCAGTCAGCCCGGTACCAATGGCCCAGACCGGCTCGTAAGCAATGACCGCCTTTGTAAAAGCACCGACACCCAGCTCCTCGATGATGCTGCCCAGCTGACGCTCGACAACTTCAAGGGTCTTGCCGGCTTCACGCTGCGCTAGGGTTTCCCCTATGCACAACACCGGAATCAGACCACAGGCCTGGGCCGCAGCAAACTTGCGGATCAAGGTCTTGTCCTGCTCACCCATGATCATGCGGCGCTCGGAATGCCCGACCAAAACCAGCGAACAACCTGCATCCACCAGCTGACTCGGCGCAATTTCACCGGTCAACGCGCCCTGCATGGATTCCACTGCGGAATTCTGCGCACCAACCGCAATCGACTTGCCTTTCAAACCATCAACCACTTGATTGATATACAGGCAAGGCGGGAATACCGCGACGTCAACACCGCTTGACAAGGCCAGATGACGAAGGCCTTTGATCAGCTCAGCGACGCTGGCGCGGGTACCGTGCATCTTCCAGTTACCAGCTACCATAGGGCGACGCATGCTGTACCTCGTCGGTCAAAGTGGGCGCAGATGTTACCCAACCGATTGATGACTGGCAAGCCGAATTCAGGCAGAAACTTCACTAACAAGCTTCGCCAGCTCTTCAGCATAACCGCGGACCTGTGCTTCATCCTCGCCTTCGACCATGACCCGCACCAACGGCTCGGTACCCGACTTGCGCAATAGCACGCGCCCACGCCCGGCCATGGCCTGCGTCACACGCTCGCTGGCCTGCTTGACCGTCGCATGCTCAATAGGATTGGCTCCCCCACCGAAACGTACATTGATCAACACCTGCGGACATTTGCGCAATGCCTGGCGCGACTGCGCGAGCCCCTCGTTGCGGGCCTTGAGTGCCATCAGCACCTGCAGGGCAGCAATAATCGCATCGCCAGTGGTGGTGTGATCAAAACAAACGATGTGCCCGGAGTTCTCGCCCCCGATCACCCAATTGCGCTCCAGCAGCTCCGAGATCACATAGCGATCACCGACGTTGGCCCGCACAAAGGGAATGTCCAGGTCTGCCAGGGCCAGCTCGAGCCCGAGATTGCTCATCAACGTTCCCACCACGCCACCCGGCAACTTGCCGCGCCCGTGCAGATCGCGAGCAATGATGAACAGCAGCTCATCACCATCGACGACAGTGCCGGTGTGATCAACCATCAGAACCCGGTCACCGTCACCATCAAAGGCAATCCCGAGATCAGCCTGCTCGGCCAGTACAGCCGCTTGCAGAGCCTCGGTATGAGTGGAACCGCAGTTGTCGTTGATGTTCAGCCCGTTAGGCTGGGCGGAGAGTACGACAACCTCTGCCCCCAACTCGCGGAATACGCTTGGTGCGACTTTATAAGTTGCGCCATGAGCACAATCGACGACGATTTTCAGACCCGAAAAGCTCGTACCGGTGGGCACGCTGCCTTTGCAGAATTCAATGTAACGACCTGACGCATCGTTGATCCGCGACACTTTACCGATCTTGCTCGACTCAACCACTGTCATCGGCGCGTCCAGCAGCTCTTCGATCATCAGCTCGATATCATCCGGCAGCTTGGTACCCTGGCCGGAGAAGAACTTGATGCCATTATCATCATGCGGGTTGTGCGAAGCACTGATCACGATGCCTGCCTGGGCCTGGAACGTACGCGTCAGATAGGCAATGGCCGGCGTCGGCATCGGGCCGAGCAGCATCACATCGGCACCCGCCGAAGTCAGGCCGGCCTCGAGCGCCGATTCGAACATGTAGCCGGAAATTCGCGTGTCCTTGCCAACCAGTACCTTGCAGGCGCCCATCTTGCGGAATGCCATACCGGCAGCCCAGCCGAGCTTGAGCATGAAATCAGGGGTAATGGGGTATTCGCCGACCCGACCACGAATACCGTCGGTGCCAAAGTATTTCTTGCTCATAAGTGCTCCGTCATTCTTATTCGGCTGAATCCACTGCTGCGATCATCCGCACAACATCCATCGTTTCGGCCACATCATGCACCCGCAATATGCGTGCACCTTTTGTAATGGCCAGGGCCGCCAGCGCAAGACCGCCGTACAGGCGCTCTCCCACGGGACGACCCAGGGCATTGCCTATCATGCTCTTTCGCGAAACCCCGACCAACAGGGGGCGGCCCAGGGCATGCAAGGCTTCCATATGTTTGAACAGGCTCAGGTTGTGAGCCAGCGTCTTGGCAAAACCGAAGCCGGGATCAAGAATGATCCGCTGCGCAGGAATACCTGCGACGGCACATTGATCCAGGCGCTCCACCAGAAACTCTCCGACTTCCCTGGTCACATCATGATAGTGCGGGTCGTTCTGCATGGTTCCGGGCTCGCCCAGCATATGCATCAGGCACACTGGCAACCCCGTAGCCGCTGCGGCATCCAACGCGCCATCGCGCTGCAAGGAACGAACGTCGTTGATCAGGCCCGCGCCAAGTCGCGCAGACTCACGCATGACTGCGGGCGTGGACGTATCCACCGAGATGATGACATCAAGCTCGCGATGGATGCGCTCGACAATCGGCGCCACACGCTCCAGCTCTTCGGTGGGCGAAACTGCCCGCGCGCCTGGCCGGGTTGACTCGCCGCCGACATCGATCAGCGTCGCACCGGCGGCGACCATGGCTTCGGCATGCCGCAACGCAGTGTCAAGCTGACTGAATCGACCGCCGTCGGAAAAGGAATCGGGAGTGACATTGAGAATGCCCATGACATGGACATGGGACAAATCAAGAACCCGGTTGCCGCAAGGCAACCGGGTTGAGGACTGAACAGAAGTCATTTCAAGCCTTAAACGTCAGCAGCCGGACCGCCAATCGGTGTTTCCGGACGCTCGCCCTGTACCGCCGGAGGCGTACCGGACGTGCCGGTGCCGCCGCCCGACCAGTCACGAGGCTCACGTGGCTCGCGACCCGCCATGATGTCGTCGATCTGCTCGGCATCAATGGTTTCATACTTCATCAGGGCATCAGCCATGGCGTCGAGCTTGTCACGGTTGTCCGTGAGGATCTGCTTGGCGGTGCCATAGCACTGATCAATGATGCTGCGCACTTCAGAGTCGATCAGTTTTGCCGTCTCACCGGAGAAGCTTGCGTGCTGGCCACCGCCACCACGACCGAGGAACACTTCCCCCTCCTCTTCGGCGTACATCAGCGGGCCCAGCTTCTCGGACAAGCCCCACTTGGTGACCATGTTCCGGGCGATCTGGCTGGCACGCATGATGTCGTTGGACGCGCCGGTGGTTACACCGTCAAAGCCCAGCGTCATTTCTTCGGCAATACGACCGCCGTAGAGCGAACAGATCTGGCTGATCAACGCACGTTTGGACAGGCTGTAACGATCCTCTTCCGGCAGGAACATGGTCACACCCAAGGCACGACCGCGCGGAATGATCGAGACCTTGTAGACCGGGTCATGCTCAGGCACCACACGACCAACGATCGCGTGACCCGCTTCGTGATACGCCGTGTTCTGCTTTTCTTTCTCGGACATGACCATGGATTTGCGCTCGGCGCCCATCATGATCTTGTCTTTGGCCAGCTCGAACTCTTTCATTTCAACGACACGCTTGCCGGTACGAGCAGCGAACAGCGATGCCTCGTTGACCAGGTTCGCAAGGTCGGCACCGGAAAAACCCGGGGTACCACGAGCGATCACCGCCGGAGCGACGTCGTCACCCATTGGCACCTTGCGCATATGAACCTTGAGGATCTGTTCACGACCACGAATGTCCGGCAGCCCCACCACAACCTGGCGGTCGAAACGACCTGGACGCAACAGTGCAGGATCGAGCACGTCCGGACGGTTGGTGGCGGCAATCACAATGATGCCGTCATTCATTTCGAAACCGTCCATCTCGACCAGCAACTGGTTGAGGGTCTGTTCGCGCTCATCGTGACCACCGCCCATGCCGGCGCCACGATGGCGACCGACAGCGTCGATTTCGTCAATGAAAATGATGCATGGCGCGTGTTTCTTGGCCTGTTCGAACATGTCA